>JBIJCA010000023.1:0-26203 GCA_044344935.1 Aquimonas sp.
CATCCGCGCCTGCAGCTTCCTGATCGTCGATGGCGTACTGCCCAGCAACGAGGGCCGCGGCTACGTGTTGCGCCGGATCATCCGCCGCGCGCTCCGCCACGGCTGGATGCTGGGCGTGCGCGGCAGCTTCTTCCACACGATGGTGGCCGCACTGGTCGAGCAGATGGGCGAGGCCTACCCCGAACTGCGCGAGAAGCAGGCGACGGTGGCCGCCGCGCTGCGGGCGGAGGAAGAGCGCTTTGCCGAGACGCTGACTCGCGGCATGGAGCGGTTCGCCCAGGCAGCCGAGCTTTCATCTCGTGTCGTGGCGCGCCTGCGCAACGAGTTCAAGGCTGGCCCGATCTTCTTCAATGATGAAGACCGAAATCGTGGCTTCTACTTCAGATTGCCCGATGAAGGTCGCTTGAGCGTCGTCCCTGTTCCTAACCCGGGAGCACCGTACGTACGCTCGGAGCTGACTCGCGTAGCCGACCTAGCCAAAGCCGATGGAGGTAGTGCACATCGCATCTGGCTTGTAGGTGACACGCAGAAGCTCTCACAGCTGTCGAATGAGATGACTGCGGAGTTCGGTGCAGAAATCTCACTTTACGAACCTACCGAGTTCTCCGTCGGTGGCTCCGACGCCTTTGTTCTCTACGACACCTACGGCTTCCCGGTCGACCTCACCGCCGACATGGCGCGCGAGCGCGGCATGAGCGTCGACATGACCGGCTTCGACGCGGCGATGGAGAAGCAGCGCGAGCAGGCGCGCGCAGCCAGCAAGTTCGCCTCGGCCGGCACGCTGTCGGCCGACGTCGTCTCCAGCCTGTCGCCGACCGAGTTCATCGGCTACGAAGATCTGCAGAGCGAGCAGCTCAGGATCATCGCCCTGCTGCGCGAGGGCACTTCCGTGCAGGCCCTGAACGAAGGCGAGCACGGCATCCTGATTCTCGACCGCACGCCTTTCTACGCCGAGAGCGGCGGCCAGGTGGGTGACCACGGCCAGCTCAGCGCCGGCAGCGCCCGCTTCGAGGTGCGCGACACCCAGAAGCTGGCCGGGGTCTTCCACGGCCACGTCGGCCACGTCGGTAGCGGCAGCCTCAAGGTCGGCGACGTGCTGGCCGCACGCGTGGACTCCGCGCGCCGGCAGTCGACCGTGTTGAACCACAGCGCCACCCACCTCCTGCACGCTGCACTGCGTGACGTGCTGGGCACCCACGTGCAGCAGAAAGGCTCGCTGGTGGCACCCGACCGCCTGCGCTTCGACTTCAGCCACTTCCAGGCGCTGAGCGCCGTCGAGCTGAAGACCATCGAAGACATGGTCAACGCCGAGGTGCGTCGCAACGTCGAGGCCGAAGTGCACCACATGGGCATGCAGGAGGCGCTGGAGTTCGGCGCCATGGCCCTGTTCGGTGAGAAGTACGGCGAACACGTTCGCGTGCTGCGCATGGGCGCGTTCTCGACTGAACTCTGCGGCGGCACCCACGTGCAGCGCACAGGCGACATCGGTCTGTTCAAGATCCTCTCGGAAGGCGGTGTGGCCGCTGGTGTGCGCCGCATCGAAGCCGTCACCGGCGAGGGCGCGCTTGCGCATGTGCGCGAAGAAGAACAGCGCCTCGGCGAGATCGCCGAGTTGGTTGGCGCCTCGAAGGCCGAAGTCGGCGCCAAGCTGCGGCAGCTGCTCGACCGCCAGAAGCAGCTCGAAAAGACCCTCGATCAGCTGAAGGCCAAGTCCGCGGCGAACGCCGCCCTTGAGTTGGCCGACAGCGCCATCGATCTCGGCGGCTTCAGGCTGGTCGCCGCGCGTCTCGACGGGTTGGATGCGAAAGCCCTGCGTGATTCGGTGGATGTGCTGAAGAACAAGCTCGGCGACGCGGTGATCCTGCTCGCCACCGGCAGCGAAGGCAAAGCCTCGCTGGCCGCCGGCGTGGCCGGCTCGGCACTCGGCAAGGTCAAGGCCGGCGACGTCGTCTCCTTCGTCGCCGCGAAGATTAACGGCAAGGGTGGCGGCCGCCCCGACATGGCGCAAGGCGGCGGCGAGGATGGCCCGGCGCTGGCAGCAGCCTTGGCTGAAGTCGAGAGCTTCGTGCGCGGCAAGGTCTGACCGCCGGAGATCGGGGTTCGGGTTCGGGTTCGGGTTCCAAGCTCGCGCCGCCCGACCCTCACCGCCCGGCATAGGGTGGGTCTTGACCCACCGCAGCGAAACCCGGGCCTCTGACGCGCCATGCATCCTGGACGACCCTATGCAGGTGAGCTCCCGGCTCGACATCACGGGGCGAGAGCCACGTCGCGGTGGGTCAAGACCCACCCTATGGCGCATCGCTCGATCCGATCGTTCCGAATCACAGGCATCTGTGCTGAGGCATTCAAGCCTGCTTGCGGCAGGCGTCGCCCTCTCTCCCCAACTTCCGTCTTCGATTCGCCCGGGCTGGTCGAGCCTGACGCTCCCACCCTGAGCTCGAAAGAGGGCTGCCTCGCCCGCAAGGGGAGCGGGGCTTGATCCGGTCCGCAGCTTGGGCCAAGCGGAGCGCGGCCCAACGTCACGCGCGAGAAGCCTTGCGGAGGTGTCGGCCGCTCCCAGCGCGGCACGCTGGTTCTCTGTTGCATCGATCGAATGCAGGGCCTTGGTCCTCGCTGCGGTAGGCGCGAATGCCTGCACGCACCTGAACATTCGGCGATTTCCGGCCGCCAATCCTCCACTCATCGTGGCGAATTCAGGCACCACCGCGTTGCCTCGCTGGAAGCGATCGCCAGCAATCATTTACACGCGTAATCACATGTGCTCCAATGCCTCCGCCGCGGAACCAGAACGCAGGTGGAACCTCCTGCGCTGAACTCTCCGCGCGGGAGCCTCGAATGAATGCAGTTCTTCACCGGACGCTTGCGCTTGCCTGTCTTGCCTTGATCGCGCCATGCGCATCAGGGCACCCGTTGTCCGCAGACGCGGAGCTCGCGCTCGCCCGCATCGATGAAGGCGCGAAGGCGTCCAACAGCGACAGCCTGCTGGTTCTGGTGGACGGGAAACCGGTTCTGGAACGCCATGCCGCAACGCCGGCACCGGTGCTTGAGACGATGTCGGCCACCAAGTCCGTGGTGTCCTTGGCGATCGGCGCGCTGATCGGCGAAGGCCGCATCGAATCGCTGGACGTTCCCGTTCACAGCTGGTTTCCGGAGTGGAAGCAAGGCCGCAAGCAGCAGATCACGCTGCGCATGCTGCTCGACCACAGCTCGGGCCTGCAGAACGAGCTGCGGCCGGCCATCGAGATCTACCCGGCGCCCGATGTCATCAAACTCGCGCTGGCCGCCGAGCTCACCCATGCACCCGGTACGCGGATGGCCTACAACAACAAGGCGGTGAACCTGCTGGCCGGGGTGATCGAAAAGGCCTCGGGCGAGCCCATGGACCGCTACGTCCAGCGCACGCTTCTCGATCCGCTTGGGGTGAAGGCAGGCGAGTGGTATCGCGACACCAGCGGCAACCCCCACGCCATGGCCGGGCTGGCAATGGACGCACGAGGGCTCGCAGCGATCGGGCAGCTGGTGCTCGACAAGGGGCGAAGGGACGGTCGTCAGATCGTTCCGGAAAGCTACATCGATGAAATGCTGCGGGCCTCGCGGCTGAGCCCAGATGTCGGTCTGCTGTGGATGCGTCGCGTCGCCTGGGTCCGCTTTCGCGCTGATGCGGAAAGCCTGGCGATGATCGAGAACGCTGGCGTGAGCCCAGAATTCCTGGCCAAGCTGCGCCCGATTGAAGGACGCCGTTTCGGCTCCCCCGATGACCTGTTCGAAGCTCTGCACGCCCATCTCGGAGACAGCTGGTTCGAAGACTGGCACCGGGAGTTGATCGAGCCCCACGGGATCGGACCCTGGCGGCCATTCCACAGCGAGAAGGGGCCGGTCGAGGCCTTCGAAGCCAACGGCTCGCTGGGTCAGTACATCGTTGTGATTCCGAAGGCGCGCCTGGTGGCGGTGCGTCAGATCCGTGCGCGTGACGAACACTCCGAGGCCGACAGCTACCCGGACTTCACCGACCGCGTCCAGGCGCTGGCAGATGTCCTCGCCCCCACGGCAGCGGACTGAATCCCCCGGACACGACTACCGCTGCGCCGGACACCGCTCGGGCGGCGCCGCGCCGCGATTCAGAAACGCCCCCGCGGCCGCCGCCGCGCAGTCATCCAGGTCAGTCATGCTGTGGCCGCTGCGCGGCAGCACCAGGGTCTGCAGCTGGGTGAAGCCCTGCGCCTGGTCCAGCGCGGGGGTGGTCGGTGTTCGCGGGTCGAACTCGGCGGCAAGCAGCAAGGTGGGCTGGCGGATCACGCTGGGGCGCAGCGGCTGCGCTTGCACTCCGAGTCGGCCGCACTGCTCGAAGGCGATCTCGGGCGTGTGCAGCAGGGACGCCCAGTCGGGATGCGCCTCGATCGCCGCTGACACGGCTTCCCGGCGAAGTGGCGGGTTGTCACGGCATTCGATCAAGGCCATCGCCAGCGTGCTGAACTCGGGGTCGTCCAGAGTGTAGACCCAGTCCGCGGCGAGCTCGCCCCAGCGTTCGCTGTACTCGCCGCGCGCGGACTGCTGCAGCAGTGCATGCAGCTCGGGCGTAGGCAGGCCGAAGGTGAGCTGGGCCTCGACCAGGGCGAACAGGTTGTCGGGCGTCAGACGCAGCGTCCCGGGCTGCGCATCGACAGCGGCCGCAGCGTCTTCGAAGGCCGGCAACGCGAGCTCCACCGGCTGCGCGGAGAGTCGCTCCAGCGCCTTGGCCAGCAGCTCACGCAGGCTGGCGCCGCGGCACTCACCGGCGTCACTGCAGTGCACCTGCGCGGCATTCAGGACCGCCGCGTAGTCGTCCGCGAAACGCTCGATCAGCTCCATGCCGGCGGGATAGAAGCCGTCGAGAACCACGCGCCCCACACCATCCAGCGGCTCGGCCAGCGCGACCTGGGCGAGACGCGTGCCGTAGGACACGCCGTAGATGTGCACTTCGCGATAGCCGAACTCCTCGCGCAGCGCGCGCACCAGCTCGCGCAGGTCCTGGGCGGCGGTGGCGGTCGAGTACAGGCCCTCGCGGCGTTCGCCTTCAGGCACTTCGGCGGCGCAGGCTTCAAGCAGGGGCAGGGTCTGCTTCCACCATGCATCGATCGATGCGCCTTCGAGGATCAGCCGGCGCGAGGTGCTGTCGTAGTCGGGGCACTCCAGCCGCGGCGCGGCATAGCCGGTGCCGCGCTGATCGTAGAGCACCAGGTCGTGATCAAGCCCCAGGCGCTGCTGCATCCAGTCGCGCCACCAGGGCATGGCCTCTTCGTAAAGATAGCTGGAGCCGCCGGGGCCGCCGCTGAGATAGACCGTGGCCGTACCCGATCGCGCGAACAGGCCGCTGCGCAGGATCACCACCGGCAGCGCAGTGAGCGCTTCCGCCTGCTTGCTCGGATACAGCCATGCGCATTCGCTGCGCTCGAACCAGCCGTCGCCGAACCAGCAGCTGACGCTGCGGGTAAAGCGGCCAGCCTCGGGCGCGGCTTCGAGCCTCGCGGTTTCGATGTCGTAGCGGAAGCTGCGCAGTACCGGCTCCAGGCCGATCACCAGCAGCATCAGCACGCCAACGGCGACGATCAGGAATCTCTTCATGCTTTGGGAACCGGAATTCGAAGTTCGGGAGTGAAGAGGCGCGCTTGCGGACCACCGGTCCGCGCGCCGATGAACGCACGAGCGCAAGGCGCGAGGGCCCGGGGATTCGCAGCCTGCAGCTTCCCGATGTAGGGGCAGTCAGCCATGATCGTGGAATCGCGTTACCGACCAAGGCCGAGTCCGCGAAGCGATTGCCGCGCTCCGCCTGGACAACCGATCGCAACTGCGCGAACGCCCACCGCTCAGGGTGGGCGTTCGCCGTGCTGCTTCAGTGCATTCGCCGCGCGCTTACTTCGCCGCCATCAGGGCGACAGCCATGTCGAGCATGCGGTTCGAGAAACCCCACTCGTTGTCGTACCAGCTCAGCACCTTGACCATCGTGCCCTGCATGACGCGGGTCTGGGTGGCGTCGTAGACCGAGCTGTGGGGATCGTGGTTGAAGTCGACGCTGACCAGCGGCTTGGTGTTGATGCCGAGGATGCCCTTCAGCGGGCCTTCCGCCGCGGCGCGAACCAGCCCGTCGATCTCGTCCTTGGTCGTCGCGCGCTTGGCGACGAAGGTCAGATCCACAACCGACACGTTGATGGTCGGCACGCGCATGGCAAAACCGTCCAGCTTGCCGTTCAACTCAGGCAGCACCAGACCGACCGCGGCGGCGGCGCCGGTCTTGGTCGGGATCTGGCTCATCGTGGCCGAACGCGCGCGACGCAGGTCCGAGTGGTAGACGTCGGTCAGCACCTGATCATTGGTGTATGCGTGGATGGTGGTCATCAGGCCGTGCTCGATGCCGATGGCGTCGTGCAGCACCTTCGCCAGCGGCGCGAGGCAGTTGGTGGTGCAGCTGGCGTTGCTGATGACCTCGTGCGCAGCCTTCAGCTGATCGTGGTTGACGCCGAACACGAAGGTGCCGTCGACATCGCTGCCGCCTGGCGCGGAGATGATCACCTTCTTGGCGCCACCGGCGATGTGGGCGCCCGCCTTGGCCTTGGTCGTGAACAGGCCGGTGCACTCGAACACCACATCGACGCCGTGGGCACCCCAGGGCAGCTTGGACGGGTCGCGCTCGGCGAAGACCTTGATGCGGTCGCCATTGACGATCAGGTCACCGCCGTCGACCGAGACCTCGCCCGGGAACTTGCCGTGGGCGGTGTCGTACTGGGTCAGATGGGCATTGGTCTCGGCGTCGCCCAGGTCGTTGATCGCGACGATCTGGATCTCGCTGTTGCGCTTGGCCTCGTACAGCGCGCGCAGCACATTGCGGCCGATGCGGCCATAACCGTTGATCGCGACCTTGATCGTCATTGTTCGAATCCTCGAAGTGGGGCGTGGAAGCCAGGGGCGGGGAAAGCGCCGGGACAGCCCCGGCCAAGCGCCCTAGTGTAGTGCGCAGGCCCTCACATTTCGATTCGGCGGAGCGCTAGGGACAGGACGACGCAGCCTTGGTGCGGACACCAAGGAGGTCGCGGGCACGCAGCGGCGAAAGAGTTCACCTAGTGTTGCATTCGCGCGCGCGACAGGCTGTCAGACTCAGACGCCGGGTTCCTCCTCCTCCATCGCATGCGCTGTTTACGCCGTCTTCCGATCGCGCTCCTGCTGCTCGCCCTTGCGCCCTGCGCCTTGGCGTGGAGCGCCAAAGGACATCGCACCATCGCCGAGCTCGCGGACCAGCAGCTGAGCACGGGCACGCGGCAAACCGTGTCCGACCTGCTGGCCGACGAGCCCTCGACGGCGCTGGGCGCCATTGCGAGCTGGGCGGATGAGGTCCGCGACGAAGAGGCCTGGCGGCATACGGGGCGCTGGCACTTCCTCAATTTTCCGCAAGGCCAGTGCAGCTACGTCGCCGAACGCGACTGTGCCGAAGGGCGCTGCATCGTCGCCGCCATCGAATCCCAGCGCGCTCTGCTGCGGGCCTCCTCCACGCCCCGCGCGCAGCGCGTCCAGGCGCTCAAGTTCGTGGTGCATCTCGTCGGTGACATCCATCAGCCACTGCATGCGGGCTACGGCTTCGATCGCGGCGGCAACGACACCCAGATCCGCTTCGATCGCATGGGCTCGAATCTGCACGCGCTCTGGGACGGCCTGCTGATTGACACTCTGGAGCTCGATCCACCCGCCCTGCTGCAGCACCTCGGCGAACAGCCTTTGCCCGCAGCCGGCGCGGTCGGTCGCGACTCTGCAGCGCGCTGGGCCGAGGAGTGCTGCGCCCTGATCGAGTCGGCGCGGATCTATCCCGAGAAGCGCTTCATCGACCGCGCTTACGTGGAGCGCACGCTCCCCACCGCCGAAGCGCAGATGCGGCTTGCGGCGGCGCGCCTGGCAGCGGTGCTGGAGGCCGATCTGGGCCGCTGAGAGCACTGCGGATTCGGACTCACCCGACGCCGTCCTGCTCGCGGCTGGCATGGCGCGGGTCGCGCGCTGTCAGAACCGTGCGATCAGGCGCAGTCGCAGTCGCAGCGGCCGGCCCGCTCCTCGGCGACTGCTGCGAAACATCCGGGCTAGACTCCGACCGCCCCGAGCCTGCGGGCCTGACTCCCCGATCGACCCCTCATGAATCTTCGCCGCTCGCTGGCCCTGCACGGCTTCGAAAGCAATACCGATTACGGTTTCGCGCTGGACTGCCTGTTCGCCGCCAAGCTCGACCACGTGCGCTGCCTGCACGTCGATGGCAGCGCCGGGCGGCGCAAAACCGCATTCGCCAACGCGCTGGGCGCGGCGCTCGAATATGCGCACGTGCTCTACCTGGACTTCAGCCAGCCGGAGCCCCCGCCTGTCCTGCTGCCAGTTCAGTTGGAGGACGGCAGCCTGGCTCCACCCGAGGCCCCGCTGTCCGCCTTCGAGCGCTGCATCACCGAGGCCTGCGCGTTCTCGGAAAGCGAGCGCACGCTGCTGATCTTCGATCAGCTTCAAGCCGCGCCCTTTGCCGAGCAGCTCAAGCTCACCGCCTTTCTGCGCAGCGGCGAGTGGACCAGCGCCGCCGGCAGCGTGCTGGCGCATCGCGGGCATCTGCTGGTGGCGCTGATCAGTGATGGTGCGCTGTACCACTCACTGGCGCGGCTGTCGTACCGCATCTGGACCGACGCCGAGCGCGCTCACCTCGACTACCGGCCGGAAGACTACGGCCTGGGCGATGAAGCCACGTCGCTTTTCGCCGCGTTGTCCGACACCTTCGACCAGCTGTGCATCAGCCCGACCCCCAGCGAGTTCGAGCGTCTGCTGGGCGACCTGCTGCAGCGTGTTTTCGGCATCGAAGCTCTTCGACAGACCCTGTTCGGCCACGTCGAAGGGCTGGAGCGCGAGCGTCTGTACGCCGAGCCGACGCAAGCCGCGCTGGCCGCCGTGCTGGAGGCCCTCGACGCCGGCCGCGGGGTCGACCACATCGAGCTGTGATCCCCTGAGGCAGGGGCGTGAGGGCATGGGGGAGCACGCACAAGGACGCTGGGCACCCGGGTGGAAGCTTGGCCGCCAGGCTAGCCCTTGGGCTGCAACATCGTCCCCGTGCAGTCGACCGCGCCGCAGCGGCAGGCCCATTGCTTCTTGAGCCTGGCCGTGTGTGGCACGGACAGGCGGATGCCGTAGTTGTAGGTCAGCTCTTCGCCAGCGGCGATGTCGCGCAGGCTTTCGATGAACACGCGATCGCGCCGAGGATTGCCCTTGGAGTCCTCCTCCAGCACCGCCTGGCAGTTCGGCGCACAGCTGTGGTTGATCCAGCGGGCGACGTTGCCATCGACGTTGGCATCGATCAGATAGTCGTCGTTGAGGGTGAACAGGAAGGTGTGGCCGGTGTCGAGGCTGTCGCCGTAGCGCTCGTCGGCGTCGTCGTGGGTGCGGCGCAAGCCCTTGTATTCGACCAGCCGCGTGCCGGCGGCAATGGCGGCCGCGGCGAATACGCCGTTGCCGTGGATGCGCGAGCGACGCTGCTGGATGCGGCGACTCATGCGCCCTTGTCCTCGGAGACGTCCTCCTCGTTGCTGCCCGGGCGCCCTGCGCTGAACTTCAGCTCGGCGCCGTCCGAGGTGCGCAGGTACAGACCCTCAGCGCGCAGCTCGAAGCTCTGGGCCGCGCCCAGGGTCTGCAGGAAGGTTTGCTCGGCGGCGTTCAGTGCGTCCGAGGCGCAGGCACGCTTGCTGGCGACCACGGCGGCGAGCTTGATGCTGCTGCCCTCGCCGCGCTCGAGCGGCACGCTGAAGCGGTTGCAGCCGCCGTAGCCGACGATGCGCTCGTCCTGCACCTCGATGAAGATGCCGGCCTCGGCGGCAGCGCTCTTCAGGTTGGCGTCCGTGGCTTCGATCAGGGTCCAGGACGTGCCGGCTTCCAGCGCAGGAGCCTCCGCCTGCTCGGCCTTGGCGGCCATTGCTGCATCTTCAGTTGCCGCGGGCGCGGCGTCCTCTGCGGGCGCGGCAGCACTGGGGGCGGGCGGCGCTTCGGACGCACCGCAGGCCGCCAGCGCCGCCAGCGCCGCCAGCAGCGGGAGGATCACGAGAGAACGAGGACTGTTCATGGGTTTCACTTTCCTTTGGCGAGCGCGCCCCAGAGGGCGAGCACGATGATGGCGCCGATCACCGACATGATGAAGCCGGCCGCTTGGCCGGGCTGGTACAGACCGAGCGTCTGACCGATGAAGCTGCCGACAAAGGCGCCGACGACCCCCAACACGGTGGTCAGGATCAGGCCAAGCTTCTGCGGGCCGGGCTTCAGGAAACGGGCGACCAGCCCGATCACAAATCCGATCAGCAGGGTCCAGAGAATGCTCATGAGCCACCTCGTTCGTGTGTAAGGAAGGCCCCGGGGGCGGATGCCCGGCGAGGCCTGGTGGATCGTTCAGCAGCAGCCGTGGTCGCCGAAGCGGCTATCGCCCGAGGCGACGCCGACCTGGGTGGTCTCGCCGCGAGCGCTGGCTTCGCAGTGTTCGGCGATCACATGCGCCACCGCCGCCGTCACCCGCTTGCCGGTGGGGATGTGCAGGAATTCGTTCGGGCCGTGCGCGTTCGAGTGCGGGCCCAGCACGCCGGTGATCATGAACTGCGCGCCGGGGAACTTCTCGCCGAGCATGCCCATGAAGGGGATGGTGCCGCCCTCGCCCATGTACATCGCCGGCTTGCTGAAGGCCGCCTGCGAGGCGTGCTCGATCGCGTGGTTCAGCCAGTGCGACTGGCTGGGCGCGTTCCAGCCGGTGCTGCTCTTCTCCAGCTCGAACTCGACCCTGGCACCGTAAGGCGGGTTGTCGAGCAGCAGCTGGCGCAGCACCTTGCCGGCCTTCTCGCCATCGAGCGTGGGCGGCAGGCGCAGCGACAGCTTCACCGCCGTATGCGGGCGCAGCACGTTGCCAGCGTTGGACAGCGGCGGCATGCCGTCGACACCCGTGATCGACAGTGCCGGGCGCCAGGTGCGATTCAGGACCAGCTCGTGCAGCTCGCTGTGCATCGGCGACATGCCGGGCAGGAAGGGGAACTTCGCCCAGATCTCGCGATCGAGCACAGCCGCCGCGCGCTTGGCCTGGGCGATGCGCTCGGCCGGCACCTCGACGAACAGTTCCTCGGCGCGGATGCGGCCGCTCGCTTCATCCTCAAGACGCGACAGCAGCTGGCGCAGGATGCGGAAGCTGGATGGCACCACGCCCGAGGCATCGCCCGAGTGCACGCCTTCCTCCAACACGCTGACCTTGAGGTTGCCGCCGGCCAGGCCACGCAGCGAGGTGGTGCACCACAGCTGGTCGTAGTTGCCGCAGCCGGAGTCCAGGCAGACCACCAGCGAGGGCTTGCCGATGCGCTGAGCCAGATGATCGACGTAGTGCGGCAGGTCGTAGCTGCCGGACTCCTCGCAGGCTTCGATGAGGATCACGCAGCGCGCGTGCGGCCGACCCTGCTGCTGCAGGGCCATGATCGCCGCCAGTGAGCCGAACAGGGCGTAGCCATCGTCGGCACCGCCGCGGCCGAACAGCTTGTCGCCCTTGATCACCGGCTTCCACGGGCCGAGGTCGTCCGCCCAGCCGGTCATCTCGGGCTGCTTGTCGAGGTGGCCGTAGAGCAGCACGGTGTCGGGGTTGCTGGCATCGCTGCCTTCGATCTCGATGAAGATCAGCGGCGTGCGGCCGGGCAGGCGCACCACCTCGATCTGCATGCCGCGCACCGGCTGCTTGCGCGCCCAGGCCTCCATCAGGGTGACTGCGTCTTCCATGTAGCCGTGCTTGACCCAGTCGGCGTCGAACATGGGCGATTTGTTGGGGATGCGGATGTACTCGACCAGCTGGCCGACGATTTCGTCGTCCCAGAGTTCGTTGACGAAGCGCTCGACTTGCTGCGGATCCATGGCCATTCCTCTGTGCGATGGGATAGGCAGCCCGCGCTCGCGGTGCCTGCCTGGGACGGCGAGTTTAACGGCTGCGGCGCAGGGGGAAGCCGGAGGGTAGGAAAAGTCCGACCCTTCGCCGCCGCGATCTCCGAGTTGCGCGCGCGCCGTATGCCGATGCCGCCGGGACAGGCGGACGCGGACACTGTCTCCACCGGCCGAGACGCCGGGCCGACCCGGGGCTTGGCCGGGAATCATCAAAACCCCCTGAACCATGAGGATGCCACCATGAATCGTCTTTCCAGTCTGTTCGCCGCCCTGTTTCTTTCCCTGTTGATGGCTGCCTCGGCCTTCGCAGCCGACAAGGTCAACATCAACACTGCCGATGCCGCCACGCTTGCCGCCACGCTGGACGGCGTGGGCCCCGCCAAGGCCGAGGCCATCGTCGCCTACCGCACCGAGAACGGCCCCTTCCGCAGCGCCGACCAGCTGGTTGAAGTGCGCGGGATTGGTCTCGCCACCGTCGAGAAGAATCGCGACAAGATCATCGTCAGCGCCGCACCCGCGGCGCCGGCCCCCGCGCGCTGAAGGCCCCGCGACCCGGCGTGGATGCCGGCAGCGCAGGACGCCGGGTGTGCACAAGGAGGTGCATGCCCGGGGGAGCCCATCGTGTCGAGACGCGCACGGTGGATACTTCCAAGGGAAGGAGAAAGGCCCCGGCTCCCCGTCGGGGCCTTTCGCTGTTCGCGGCCGGGGGCCTGCTGAATCGAGGCGTGCATCGCTACACTCGACCGCAGCCTTGCCACCCGCCCCGCCATGCCGCTGATCGCCCTGCCCGCCCATCGCTACGAACGCCAGGCCTGGCGCAATGGCGGCGGCAGCACGCGCGAGGTCTGGCGGGAGGGGCAGGCGCCGGACTGGCGGTTCTCGCTGGCGCGGATCGAAACCGACGGGCCGTTTTCGGCTTTTCCCGGCTACCGGCGCGAACTGATGTACCAGCGCGGCGGCGGGCTTCGCCTGCTAGTCGGCGACGGCGAGCCCGCGCAGCTCGAATCGCCGTATGCGCTGTGCCGTTTTGATGGCAGTGAACCTGTGCTGGCGCACTGCATCGATGGCGCCTGCGAAGTCCTGAATCTGATGTACAGGCCCGAAGCCGTGGACGCACGCCTCTTCCAGCGTCCGCTGCTCGGCAGCATGCTGTTCTTTCCGCGCGCGGGCGAGCGCTGGCTGCTGCATCTTGCCGGTGGCCAGGCGTGCGTCCGCGAGGCGGCGCTCGCCGTCAACCTCGCGCAGGGCGACAGCGCTCTGCTGTTCGGGGAGGGCGGCCGCGTCCAGCTCGAAGGCGGCGGCGAGCTGGTGCTGGTGCACGTGCGAAGCCGGACGACAGCCGCCGAAACCTGAAAGCCCGCACGCGCACCTCGCGCACGCGGAAGCCGTGATGCTTGCAGGCGCTGCGCTCGCTGCTGCGTACGGTCTGCTCACCCTCTGCTCGCCTTACGGGACCTCAAAGCCATCGGCGAACAGGCCGGTCGGCTGCTGCTGGGCGCGGCAGCTCGGTCCGCCGGCCTCGATCACCAGGTCGTCCACGTACCAGCCATCGCCCACCTCGCTGCCATCCGAGGTCAGACGGAAGCGGATCTGCGCCTGCGCGGCGCCTTCGATCTGCGGCAGTGGGATGTCGAGGCTTCGCCAGCTCGGGTCGCCGCTGCAGCTGTAGACGGTCGTCCATGACGCGTTCGGCGCGCCGCGCACCTGCAGGATGCCGAAGTCATAGCCGGATTCTGTGTCGCAGAAACTCCGCAGCCGCAGCCGCGCTCCGGTGTAGCCCTGCAGATCGAAGACCGGTGAGGTCAACTGGGTGTCGAGGTTGTTCACGTAGTTGCCGGCGGGACTGTCATGCCAGGCGCGACTGCCGACCTGCGGCGAGGTCTGAACGATGCTCCACAACGGAGTGCCGCCGCTCGGCCGCGTCGCGGTCCATCCCTGGGTGCCCTGCTCGGCATCCATAGACAGCCGCGGGCAGTAGGCATACAGCTGCAGGTCGCGCGTGTTGACCGCGGCGGGCTGCAGGCTCAGTCCCTCGATACGCAGCGGCTCGTAGCCGGCGGCCTCGACCTCGATCACGCTCGCCTCGACCGGCACGCGACGCGCGTACTGACCGCTGGCGTCGGCGGTCGCCAGGAATCCACCCACGCGCACCTGCGCGCCCGCCACCGCTGCGCTGTCGGCGATCCTGCTGACGCGCCCGGCGAGCTGGGCCACCTGCTCGGTGGTTCGGATGTCGACAAAGGCGGCACCGATCGGGCCGAGCGCCCCGCTGGCGTCTTCACCCTGCACGTAGACGAGTCGACGGCCTGCATTGGCGCTTGGCAGATCGACGCGCGCGCTCTCGACACTCGTCGTGAAGCTGCCGTCCGACGCCTGCATGGCGATGGGTTGTGCTCCCGCCTGCCAGGGCGGGATGCCGAAATAGGCGCGCGCCGCCGAGATCGCCTGCACCGCGACGCTGCCGTCCACATTGCTGCTGCGGCTGTCGTCGACCACCGCGGTGAGCTGCAGCGCCTCGCCAAGGATCGGCAGATCCGGTTCGACCCGCAGCTCGCGCGCCTCGGGACCGAAGGGCAGTCGGTAGGGCGCGCGCGCCACCCGGGCTGCGTAGATCAGCGCCTGCAGGTTGTCCGGGGCGATCCGGCTCTCGAAACTGGCGCAGTCCTGGAAGAACGCGGTGCCCAGCTCGAAGGTGTAGGCCGGCACGCCGAGCTCGCCGTAGGCGAAGTCATCGGTGGTGCCGTCGGTGGGATACAGACCTACCGACTGTTGTGGTCGATAGCCGTTGAACCATGCGAAGCGGCGGCCCAGCGCGACCAGCGGGGCATCGTTGGGCGCAGGCTGGGTGGTGATGCCCCAAGGCCACAGCACCATCTGCGAATAGCTGTGGATGTCCAGAAACACGCCCTGGGTATCGTCGGGCGCCGGGTCGTTGAGACCATCACCGCGCCGATCCGGATACAGGGCACGGACGTAATTGACGATGGCCTGGGTTTCCGGCTCCGATGCCGGCGCGGGCCCGCGATAGGTATCGCTGCAGGCGGACGGACTGGAACCACCGGCAACCGTACCCCAGGCGAAGGGGAAGTTGCGGTTCAGGTCGGCCCCGCGGGAGTTGCTGGTGGTTCCGCAGTAGCCCTGGTTGGTGTTCTTGCGCCACAGGAGACCGGTCTCGGCGCGCTTGCGGCCGTCGGGGTTCGACTGCACCAGCAGGTGGATCTCGTGATGGTCGAGCAGCCAGGTCGCTTCCGCATCGCTGCCGTACCCCTGCAGGAGATGCTCGGCGAAGCGCAGACCCAACTCGGCCGTGGTGTACTCGCGGGCATGCACGGCGGTCATTGCGAACAGGGCGGGCTTGCTGCCGGGCAGCGCGCTGTTGGTCAGCCTGAGCACGCGCATGCGCTCGCCGCCTCCCACCACGCCTGCCAGCCCCTCCCAGCTCGGACCAATGTCGACGACGCTCGCCAGCTGCGGGTAGGCCGACGCCAGGCCATCAAGCCGCGCATTGGATTCGGCGACCGTGCGGTAGCAGGCATAGCCACTGATGCCCTTGGCGCGGAGGATGCCCTGCGATTCATTCAGGGCCTCGCTCAGCACCGGGTCCACCGACACCCTGAGCCCCTTTGCCAGCAGACCGATGCGGCCGCCTTCCGGCACATCGAAGATCACCACGCCCTTGTCGCGGTCCACTATCAGGTGGCCATGCTCCAGCGCCAGCGCCCGTATCACCGCTTCATCGCTGGTCTCGACCCGAAGGACCTCGAGCGAGCTCGCGTTGGCCTTGGAGGGGTTTGGCCCCGGGCCGTGAGCGTGCACGACCGACCACGAGAACAGGCCCGACGCGGCGAGACCGCAGGCGACAACCGCAGATAGCTTCATGGCTCCCCCGAGCACAGATAGTTCTTCATTGTGCCTTCACTTGAGCGGATGCGGCGAATGCTCGAGCGAGAGCCTTTCACAGTCTTGGGATACACTCCGCGGCGGTGCCCCCGCGGGGCGATATTTCAAGCGAAATGTCCGAAGATCCAAGCAGTACCACCGGCTCGTCCAGCCGTTCCTGGTTCGGTCGCCTGACCCAGGCTCTCTCGGGCGAGCCGCGAAGCCGCGAAGACCTGCTCGACGAGCTGCGCTCGGCGCAATCCTCCGGCCTTCTGACCGCCGACAGTCTGGCCATGATCGAAGGCGCCATCGCCGTCTCGGACCTGCAGGTCGGGGACGTCATGGTTCCCCGCGGACAGATGGTCTCGATCCCGGTCGACTCCAGCACCGCGGAGATCCTGCAGATCGTCGTCGAAAGCGGGCACTCCCGTTTTCCGGTGCACGGCGATGACAAGGACGAGATCCTTGGCATCCTGCTGGCGAAGGACCTGCTGCGCGGCTTCGCCAGCGGCGCGCCCCTGCAGCTGCGCGCGGTGCTGCGCCCCGCCGTGCTGATCCCGGAATCCAAACGGCTGAATGTGCTGCTGCGCGAGTTCAGGCAGTCGCGCAACCACATGGCCATCGTGGTTGACGAATTCGGCGGTGTTGCCGGGCTGGTAACGATCGAAGACCTGCTGGAACAGATCGTCGGCGAGATCGACGATGAGCACGACGACGCCCCCACCGAAGATGAACACGTGGAGCAGACCGGCCAGGGTCGCTATGAGATCGAAGCTCTGATGCCGATCGAGGAGTTCAACGATCGATTCGGCGCCGAGCTCTCGGACGAGGAATACGACACCATCGGCGGGCTGTTTACTGCTGCGCTGGGCCACCTGCCCGAAGTCGGCGAAGAGCTGGAGCTTGGCGGCTTCCACCTGCGCGTGCTGGAAGCGGACGGTCGTCGCCTGCACACGCTCGAACTGCGTCTTGCCGATGGCGCCTGAGCGAACGCGCGGCGCCGCCATCGCCGTGTTTCTCACCCTGCTGCTGGGGCTGTTCGCACCCACATCCAAGGCCGCGCCTGCGGTCGCCCTGGTCACGATGGATCCGGGTGACGCCTACTGGGCGCGCTTCGGCCACAACGCCCTGCTGATCGACCGCGGCGATGGCAAGGAGCCGGTGTTCTACAACTTCGGCTACTTCGATTTTGGTCAGCCCGGTTTTCTGACCCGTTTCCTGCGCGGCGACATGCGCTATCTCGCCGTTGCCCTGCCGATGTCCAGCGACCTCGCCAGCTACGCCGCGGAGGGCCGCGGCGCCCGGCTTCAGTGGCTGCGTCTGCAGCCCGGAGAGGTGGATCTGCTCAGTGCGGCCCTCGCCGAACAGGTGCGCCCCGAGAACGCCGAGTACCGCTACGACTACTTCGTGTCGAACTGCTCGACCAAGGTCCGCGACGCGCTCGACGCCGCCTTGGGGGGAGCGCTCAAGCGCCAGCTGGATGGACGCTCGATGGGCCTGACCTACCGCCATGAAGCGCTGCGGCATGGAGCGGGCATTCCCTGGCTGCATCTGGGCATGCATATCGGACTCGGGCCTTACGCCGACCGGCCCCTGTCGATCTGGGAGCAGAGCTTCATTCCCGCCCGCCTCGCCGAGGCGCTGGTCGAGGTCCGAACGGAAGCGGGCGAGCCGCTGGTCATCGCGGAGCGCGAACTTCTGCCGCACCGGGGGCCTGTGATCGCTGCGGATCCGCCGCGCTGGCTCTGGACCGCGCTGCTGATCGGGCTCGCCCTGGCCGCCCTGCTGGCGCGGGCCGTGCGCACTCGTCACGGCGGCGCGATCCTGCTGCTGGTGTGGGGGCTCAGCGGGCTGATCGGCCTGGGCCTGCTCATGCTGTGGGTGGCAACCGCGCACGAGTCCGCCTGGGCCAACCGCAACCTGCTGCTGTTCAACCCGCTGGCGCTGCTGCTGGTGCCGGCCTGCGTGGGTCTGTGGCGCCACAGGCGCAGCCCCCGCCAAAGCCGTCTGCGACATGGGGCCCACGTCTTGGCCGCGCTCTCCGTCGCCGGTCTGGTGCTGGCCCATGTTCAGGTCTATCCGCAGCAGCAGCTGGAGTGGATCGCACTCATGCTGCCCCTGCAGATTGCGCTCTCGCTGGCATTGTTGCAGCCTCGCCGACTTCGCTGAGCGCGCCTGCCGCCTCTGACCTACGCACCAAGAACCGATCGGAGACTCGCATGGCCGTGTTGATCGCTGGACTGCTGTTGTTCCTCGGCGTGCACAGCCTGCACGCGCTGGCGCCCGGCGTGCGCGGCGGCCTCATCCGGCGCCTCGGCGCAGGCGGCTACAAGGCTGTCTACAGCCTGCTGTCGCTGCTGGGATTCGGACTGATTCTCTACGGCTACGGGCTGGCACGCGCAGAGCCCGTGCTGCTGTGGACACCACCGGTATGGATCCGTCACCTGGTCGCCCTGTTCACCCTGCCGGCCTTCATCCTGCTGGTGGCAACCTACGTGCCGGGCAACCACTTCAAGGCGCGCCTTCGGCATCCGATGCTGCTCGCTGTGAAGCTGTGGGCGGCCGGACACCTGCTCGCAGTCGGCTGGCTGCACGGCATTCTGGTGATGGCGGGTTTCCTGGCCTGGGCGGTGATTGCCTTCGCCGCGGCTCGGCGGCGCGACCGCATCGCCGGAGTACCCGTCGCCAAGGCCAGCGTCGTGCCCAGCGCGCTCAGCGTGATCATCGGCGCCGTGCTTTGGGCCGTGTTCGCCCTGCACCTGCATCTGAGCCTGATCGGCGTCGCGCCGTTTGCCTGAAGGTCTGGGATTCGGGAGCGAAACGAGAGGCTGAAGAATCAGCGGCCCGAGCGCACGGATCGCGCTCAGAGCGCACGAACTCGAGCGCCTGAGCCACGACGAGCAGCCCACCCGCCTGTGCTACATCGTGTGCGTGGGTTTGTCTCCGCCGGTGAGGCCGGCGAGTAAGGTTTCGATCTTGCCGCGCACGGTTTCGCCTTCCGCCGAATCGTTGAACTGCACGCCAATGCCGGCTGCGCGGTTGCCCTGTGCGCCAGCGGGCGTGATCCAGATGACCTTGCCAGCCACAGGCAGGCGCACCTTGTCCTCCAGCAGGCTGAGCAGGATGAACACCTCATCGCCAAGGCTGTAGCGCTTGGGCGTCGGCACGAACAGTCCACCGCCCTTGATGAAAGGCATGTAGGCCTGATAGAGCACCTGCTTTTCCTTGATTGCCAGCGACAGGATGCCCTGGCGCATCATTCCGGCAGCTTGCATGGGTCCGACCTCGACGACGAAGGCGCCAACGTTAGCAGACCCGAAGCGCAGCCAGATAGCCGCGTACGCCTCAATTCAGGGCGCCCGCGCGCCCCGGTCTTCACTCCTGCCCAACGTCTCGCCAATACTCTTGAGCGATACGCCCGATCCACCTGTGAACGCCTGCCGAGCCAAGCCCCGTGTCAGTGACGCCTCCTACGAGCCCATCGCCCGCTGATGCGCTCTCCGGCTTCTGGAGCTTCAGTGCTGGTCGATTGTTCGAGGCCAACCAGCTGCTGCAGGCCGGCCAAACTCAGCCCGTCGCACTGGACCGCAGCGCCTACGGCGTGCTGCGTTACCTCCTGCTGCACGCCGGCGAAGTCTGCACGATCGACGAACTGCTGGCGGCGGGCTGGCCGGGCCGCGTGGTCAGCGCAAACAGCGTGGCCAAGTGCATCAGCCGTCTGCGACGTGCGCTGGGCGATGGCGAGGCTGAACTCATCCGACTCGTGCACGGCTACGGCTATCGGCTGACCGGCGAGGCGATTTACCAGCCAGGCAGCAGCAACTCACAAGGCACCCCCCACCTCGCACTGAAGCCGGGCGACAGCGTGCCGCTGAGGCCCGGATGGCGGGTGCAGGCCAGGCTCGGCCGCGGCGGCTGCGGAGAGGTGTTCAGCGCCGTCGGCGAAGACGCGTCGGCGCCACGGGCCTACAAGTTCGCGCTGGGTGAAGACGGGCTGCGCGCACTGAAGCGCGAGGTCGCTCTGCATCGCCTGCTGGGGGAGCAGGCAGACGCACCGGACTGCGCTCTTCCCTTGCTGGACTGGAACCTCGAAGCGCCGCCCTTCTTCGTCGCCACACCCTGCATGGCGGCGGGCAATCTCGCGGTTTGGGCGGAGCACGACGCCCGCCTGGCACGCAGCTCGCTTGAAGACCGCCTCGCCTGGAGCGCGCGTCTTTGCGAGGCCGTCGAGGCGTTGCACGCAGCTGACATCGCCCACCGCGATCTGAAGCCGGAGAACATCTATCCGCTGGAGGCAGCAGAGGGCGGGTTGCACTTTCTGCTGGGCGATCTTGGCGCGGGCGCAGGCCTGCTGCCGCCGGGCATCGACGCGCTGGGCCTGCCCATCGGTCAGGCCACGCGGATGGGTCACGGCGACTCGGAAGACCCCGCCTCACCCGGGCACCGCTACATCGCGCCGGAACTGCTGGCTGGACACGCCGCCGGCCACCGCGCCGATGTGTTCGCCTTGGGCGTGCTCTGCGCCCAGCTGATCGCGGGCGACCTGCGCATGAGCCTGGCGCCCGGCTGGGAGGAGCGTATCGGTGATCCTCTGCTCAGCGCGGACCTCGCCGAAGCCGCGCACATCGACCCCAAGCGTCGACTGGGCTCGGCGGGCGAGTTGGCCGAACGGCTGCGCAGCCTGGAGGCCCGGCGCAAAGCCGCAGGGCAACGCCTGCGCGAATCCGAAGAGCTCGCCAGCGCGGAAGCGCGGGTGCAGCGCCTGCGTCGCCGCTGGAAAGTGACCAGCGCGATCGCTGGATCCGCGCTGCTGGCCCTGTCAGTCTCAATATGGATGGGGCTTCGTGCGGACGCCGCGCAGCGCGAAGCCGAGCGCAACGCGACGCGCACGGCGGCGGTCCGGGACTTCCTGACCCAGGAGTTGCTCAGTCAGGCCGACCCGTATTCGATCGCGCAGAGCGAGAACGGCAATCCGCGACTTGTGGAGGCCATGCACCGGGCGGCGGAACGCATCGATGGTGTGTTTGAGCAGGACGCCGAGTCGGCTGCCGATGTCCACATGGCGATGTCCAGCGTGTTCGAGAGCTGGACGGACTACGACCGCGCGATGCAGCACTCGGGGCGCGCCCTCGACCTGCTCGGTGAGCCCCGCACGGCACCCGATCTCGAACTCGCCGAGGCGGGAATCATGCTCTGTGCCCAAGGGCGCATGGCGGGCGACCTGTCGGCATCACAGAAGGGCTGCGAAATTGCGCTTCGGACGGAGTCGGAAGTGCTGGGCTCGATCCGCCCGAAGACACAGGTCGAAGCCGCCAAACTGAAATTCGAACTCGGCCAGTGCCAGCACGCGATTGCCGACCTGGACGACGCGCTCCAGCGCGCGGGCGTCGAGTCCTCCGAAGCGTGGTTTTCCGAGGCCCTGTGGTTTCGTGGCCTGTGCCACGCGCAGCTCGCGAACTTCCAGCATGCCCGCGGGGATTTCGAGGCGCTGCTTGAGTGGCGCGAGCGCGCGAACGACCTGCCGCTGGATCGTGCCTGGACCCACTCCGACTATGCCGAGACCCTGACCCTTGAGGGTGACTTTAGCGCCGCTCTGGAGCACATCGAGAAGTCTGCACCGGTGTTCGAATCGTTCTTCGGACCCGACCACCACTACAGCCGGTTCGGCGATTTCCTGCGCGCCCGCATAGCCCTCTGGTCCGGCGATCCGCAGGGCTCGGTGGCGCTGTTCCAAGGGGTTTACGACGCCGAGCTGAGGGACCTCGGACCTGAGCATCTCTGGACCCTGCAAAGCCTGGCCGAATTGCTTTGGGCCAAGGCCGCTGCCGGCCGTATCGGAGAAGTCCAGCCGATCTTCATCGCCGAGCGCGATCGCAGCCTGAAGGTGTTGGGCCAGCGCCTGCAGCAGCGGAGTTTCTTCGCCGAGATCTGGGCGCGTACCGCGCTGCTGCTGGGCGACCTCGAGACCGCGGCCACCGAGATCGATCGCATGCAGAACGACACCGAAGCCAGCCTGCCAAGCTCCCATCCGCGGCATGCCCTGGTGCACTGCCTGCGCGGCGAGCTCGCATTGGCACAAGGCGACACCGGCGCGGCCCGCGAACAGGCCGCAAGGTGTAGGGAGAAGCTGACTGGCCTGCCGGAGAACAACTACCGGCTACGTTGGCTCGCGGAGCTGCAGGCCCGCATCGGTGCCTGATGCGGGGCGCGCTCAGCGCTGAGCAGCCCGGAATCGCATTCGACTGACAGCCCGCACGCTCCTCTCCGGTGCGTCAGCGATCGCCAGTGCGCGCCCCGGACTCCGCTACAGAACGCAGCCGCCGGAATCGCCTGCCCCGTCCGAAAAAATCGTATCGCCCGAGCTCAATGCCGCGAGGCCCGGTCGATTCGTGCCGTTGATGCGTTCGAAGTTGCCGGCAGTCAACACATCGCCGTTGAACAGGACGTGGCCGTCGGAGAGACTCCCGAACTCATTGAGCTGGACCTTCCACAGCGTGTCCACGCGGCGGGCGTCGCCGATCAGTCGCACCGCAGGCAAGCGCTCGGACGCGCAGCCAACGGCGAGATCGCCAAACACCACGAGCTCACCGCGCTCGGCATTCAGGGCGAGGCGCGCAATCGAGCCCGCACGGCCGTGCAGGGGCGCCCAGAGCGGATCCGGCTGGCCAGTGATCAGGCTGATCCGCCGCAGGAAGACCTGCCCGTTGGCTTCCGATCCGCCGGCGTAGAGCCAGCCGCCCGAGGCGTCGAGGCTCAGGGCAGTGACCGAGGCTGCCGACGGCGACGGTGCCCATGTGGCGTCAGGCGCGCCCGTCCCTGCTACGGCGATTCGAGCAAGACGCGGCAAGGCCTGGCCACCCACCGTGTTGAAGCTTCCGGCGATGTACAGAAAACCGCCATGCAGCAAGGAAGCGCCGATCTGGCTGGCTGCGCCAACGCTGGGCGACCACGAGGTATCGCGTGCGCCGTCGCTGAGCGCGAAGCGATTGAGGCTCAGCCCACCGCTGCCCGACAGGTAGATGAAGCCTTCGGCTTCATCGATGGCGGCCGTATTGGTGCTGGGCTGGGCGGGCGGGCTGAGCCCGGTGGGCTGCCAGAGCGAGTCGACCACGCCGTCCGCCAGGCGCACGCGACGCGCCGCCGTACGTCCCGTCGGCTCGAAGATCGAGCCAATCAGGTAGGCGTGCTGGGCGCTCGCCGCCCCACCGAAGGGCGAGGTGAAGTTGATGATGTCGCCGAGGCTTGAACGCCAGCCCGGCACCGCCGCCAGATCCGCACCGAGGCGAACGAATCCTGCGGTCGCAGCGCCCTCGATCAGGCCGAAATTGTGCACGCCCATGAAACCCTGCCCTGCGGGCAGCGGGATCAGCCTGCGAATGCTGGCCGGCCCCGACAGCGCGGCCGTGCCCAGCGCCTGGCGCAGGCCGGTGGAGGCATCGAACCGCACCAGCCGCGTCGGATCATTGCCCTGGAAGTAGGTATGGGTAAGCACGGAGTCATCGGGAAGCACATGCAGCGAGATCACTGTGGAGCCCCGCGTGTCATTGGCCTGCCCGTAGCCCGCGTCCACCGAACCGTCCGCATTGAAGCGCGTCACTGCACTGCTGCGGGCCTGGCCATCGACCTGGCTGATGCTGCCCGCGGCGAGCAACCTTCCCTGCGAATCCCGCGCCAAGGCTGTCATGCTGCCGAGCACGGGCCGCAGCCAAGCCGGATCGGCAGCGCCGTCGGCAAGCGAAATCCTCGCCAGACCGCGGCTGCTCGCACTACCGAGACCGCTGAAGGGCCCGCCCACAAACACATGGGTGCCACCGTCAAGCAGCAGCGTGCGGACGGTTTGGACGCCCGTCGCCGGCGAGGTTGCACCGGGGTTCCAGGTGGGGTCGAGCACCCCGGTGACCCGGTCCACACGCGCCAACGCCTTCCTCTGCGCGCCCGCCACCTCGCCGAAGCCGCCAGCGATCAATAGCCCACCGCTGGCCAGCTGCAGATCGTGCACCAGCCCGTTGACGACCACTTCAAAGCTGGGGTCCCGAGCGCCGGTCTGCAGCGAATGTCGGGTCACCGTGTAGCGATTGAAGACGTTGCGTGGCGCCGTCGCCGCATACAGCGCGCCGGCAGCTTCATCGATCAGCAGGGCGAAGCCCGCAATCTCGTGACCCGCGGGCGCCTCGAACTGGAAGCTCGTGTCCAAGGTCCCCACCGCGTCATCGAGCACCCGAACCACCAGCGCTTGCGGATCCGAACCCGCCCGCGAGAAGCGCTGCATCACGTAGATGCGCCCCTGGGAATCGAGCGCGAGATCATCCACGTTGCTGTGCAGCGGCGGGGCAAAAGCCGGATCGTTCACCCCGTCAGCGGAGAAGCGCGCCAGATAGCGCACCGGCACGTCATCCACCCAGGTGATGTTGCCGCCTACCACGAGGCGACCGTCAGGATGTCGCACCGAGACCTGGGCAAGCGCCGAACCGCGGAGGCTGGTCGGGTTCGGTTCGGGCAATACCTGCGGCGGGGCCGCTTGGCTGCCAAGGCTGACGACAGCCAAGGCGAGACCGAGCAAGGTCTTGAGCGTTCTGCACATGGTGCTTCCTCCGGTCAGGTGATCGAACCGCGCGGCCAAGCCGCCGGTGATGGAATCGCGGGGCGTCGGCGCGCACCCCGTACGCACAGGCATCGGAAAAGCCCAGGCGCGCAGGCCGGGCACGGGCAAGCGCAATCGGCCTGGACACGTCGCGCTTTCGCTGCGGCTGGGCGACCCAGCGCAGACGCTTGCGCGCCTCGCCGCGGCGGCGGATCGTGCCCGCAGCATCGTTAGAGCCCCCGCACGGGTACGCTGATCCGATTCGGCGCCGCCTCGAAGCCGTTGCCGAACAGCCCTTCCGCCACCACCAGGTTGCTGTCGCTGGCGCTGTTGTCCGCCGGCTCCAGTTCGATTACGCCCGACGGGGTATCGATCGTGGCGGTGTTGACCAGGGTGCTGGCCAGGGGCGCTGTTACCCGCGCGCTCAGCAGGTAGCGCAGCACGCCGTTCACCGGCAGCGTCAGCGTCTGGTCGATGCCGCCTTCACCCGTCGCCTGCGGGCAGCTGGCCAGCTGCAGCGGCGTGCAGGTCCACAGCGCATCGGCAAGGCCGGCCGGCAGAACATCACGCAGGCGTGCGCCCTCGACCGCCACCGGGCCGGCATTCGCCACCAGGATCTCGTACAGCACCGTGCCGTTCGGCAGCGCGTACTGGCTGCCGTCGTCCTTGCTGACCTCAAGGTCGGTCGCCGCCTGCACCACCACCGTGGCCTGGGCGCTGGCCGGGTTGAACTGCGCGTCGCCCGCCTTGGTCGCCACCACCGTGCAGGTGCCGACGCCGGTGCCGGTCAGCGTGGTGCCGCTGATCGCGCAGTTCACCGCCCCCGCCGCCACCGCAAAGCTCACGTCACCGCTGCCGCTGCCCCCCGTGGCCGCAAGCGTCGCTGTGCGGGTGAGCGGGATCGCGGACAGCGTCGCCGTCAACGTCAAGTCGGCCTGGTTGGCGCGCACCACGGTCACCTCGACCGTCGCAGTCGCGGCATTGAAGTTCGGGTCTGCGGCCTTCGTGGCCGTCACGGTGCAGGTGCCCACGCCGGTGCCCGTGAGCGTGCTGTCGCTCACGGAGCAGAACTCGCCGCCCGCGGTGACAGCAAACGTCACCGCGCCCGTGCCCGATCCACCCGTCGTCGCCAGCGTACTGGTGCCACCGAAGGCGATGCTCGACGGCGATGCCGTGGCAGTCAGCGTGGCCTGGTCGGCGCGCACCACGGTCACCTCGACTGTCGCGGTCGCCGCGTTGAAGTTCGCGTCGGCCGCCTTCGTTGCGGTCACCGTGCAGGTGCCAACGCCGGTGCCAGTCAGGGTGGTGCCGCTGATCGAGCAGAAGTCGGTGCCAGTGGTGACCACGAAACTCACCGCGCCTGTGCCCGAACCGCCGGTCGTGCTCATCGTGCTGGCCCCGCCGAAGGCGATGCTCGACGGACTCGCCGTCGCCGTCAGCGGCGCCTGGTCGGCGCGACCCACGGTCACCTCGACCGTCGCCGAGGCGGCGTTGAAGTTCGCATCCGCGGCTTTTGTTGCGGTGACCCTGCAAGTGCCGACACCGGTGCCAATCAACGTCGTACCGCTGATCGAACAGAACTCGCTGCCCGCACTGATCGCGTAGGTCACCGCACCCGCACCCGAACCGCCGGTCGTGCCCAGCGTGCTGGTCCCGCCAAAGACAATGCTCGACGGGATCGCCGTTGCGGTCAGCGCCGCCTGATCCGCGCGGCCCACGGTCACTTCTACCGTCGCCGAGGCAGCGTTGAAGTTGTCGTCGGCCGCCTTCGTCGCGGTCACCGTGCAGGTGCCCACGCCGGTGCCCGTC
>JBIJCA010000024.1:0-25956 GCA_044344935.1 Aquimonas sp.
GGTGTTTCCGAGAGTGATCGTCCGCACATCGCTGGTCGAGCCGACCAGCACGCCGCCGAAATCGACCGTGGCAGGCGTGATCACCAGATTCCCGGCAGCCACGCCGCGGCCGCGCAGCACGATGCTCCCGCCGGTGACGGAGGCTGTGACGTCCAGGGTGCTTTCGAAATCGCCCGTAGCGGTCGGCGCAAAGCTGTAGGCCAGGGTGCAGGAGGCGTCAGCAGCCAGCTGGATCGGTGTCTCGCCGCAGCTGCCGCCGGTTCGCGCAAACGGTGCGACCGGTGCGCCGATGCTGTTCACCGTAAGTGCAGCCGTGCCGGTGTTCTGCAGGGTCACGGTCAGCGACGGGCTGGTCGCGTTGACGGCGATGTTGCCGAAGTCACGCAGGGTCGGGCTGATGCTCAGAACGCCAACGGACGGTTCCGCCAGCGTCCAGACCGAGAACGTCGAGACGCCGCTGACGGTCAGCGTATTGGCGGTGGCATTGACCGTGCCGCCGGCATCAACGTAGGTCGGTCCATCCTGACGGAAAGCGCGCAGTTGACCCTCGGTCACCGTGCCAAGATCGATCGGATCGAGGTAGCTGAAAGTGACGTCGGCCGTGATGTCGCTGGCGGTCAGGTTCCAATGGCGCGCGATCGCCAGCGGTGCCGGTGTAAAGCCCGGTGCGGTGCCTTGGATCGCGCTGGCGGTGATCGTGGTGGGGAAGGTGCCCGCGGTGACGTTGAACGAGACCGGCGAATACCCGTTGGCTGTACCCACTTCGAAACTGCGGGCTCCAGCAGCGGCGACCGGCTTGCGCAGATTGCCGTCCACATAGCCGTTGGTGCGGGCAACCGTGGCTGCTGCCTGGGTCAGCTCGACGACAGCCGCACCCGTGATCAGTCGACCATTGGTGAGGGTCAGCGCCGTGGTCGCGCTGCTCAGGGCGAGATTGCCGCCGTTGAGCTGCACGTGGTTGGGGTTGTCGACCGTGAGCTGTGCCAGCGTGCGGGTCGGGTTGATCTCGGGGCCGGTGGTGCGGGGCGTGGATTCGTTCGCATAGATCAGGATCTGTCCGCCGCTGCCCTGGTTGTGCACGGGGCTGACGTCAAACGAGCCACCTGCACTGGTGAGTCCCGCCGAGCCGATCTGAACCACTGTGGTGGACGTGCCTGCGTTGCCCAGCGTGAACTGGCCGCTGTTGATGAAGCCGCCGGTGAACAGGTTCACCCGGTTGGTCACGATCGGCGACAGCAGGGTGGTCTGGGACAGACTGTTTGCACTCACCGAGGTGAATGGCGCGGCGAGTGTTCCGAACGTGCCGGCACCGGAGTAGCTCATCGGCCCCGTGGCATTGAAGTCGAATCGCGAGCTCGTGCCCTGGACTCCGATCGCACCTTCGTTCACGAGGCTGGACCCGCGGAAGAAGATGGCAGCGCCCGTTCCGCTGCCGACGTTCATGGTGCGGCCCGCAGTCACAAGCACGTTGGGTGTGGCGCCGGCAACGCGATAGACAGCGGCTGCGGGCGATGCCGGGCTGCCGAGCTGCAGCGTCGTCTGTGCGGGATTGGTGACGAAGGTGGCAGCGCCGCTGACCGAGTAGTCCAGCGGCGCAGCGGCGGTGCTGGGCAGGACCAGGACGATGTTGCCGCCAGCGAAGTCGAAGCTGTTGCCGGTGGCGGTGAGTCCGAACGCGGCGGTGGCCGCCGCATTGCCGACCGTGGCGAGGTTGACCGTGCCGCCGGTCTGCACGTACTGCACGGCGCTGGTCGACTGCAGTCGTCCAGCGATGTTCAGGGTTCCGCCTTCGATGCGGAATTCTGCACCGGCACCGGCACCCATCGAGTTGCCCGCGGCGGTGCCCACGTTGTAGGTGCCCTGACTCACTCGAAGCAGGCCGTTGTTGGTCGGCGAGCCGTTCAGAGCGGAGACCGTGAAGTTCGGATTGTCCAACCACAGTCCGGCGGTCGCCGGGATCGAGTAGCCGGTCGTCGAGAACAGCGGGTTGCTCAGCGTGTAGCTGCCCGCGAATCTCACGGTGCCGCTGGTCAGGACCAGGAATGAGGGAGCCCCGGAGGCGACGCCGCGCACGGTGAGTGCGGTCGGGGCCACGGTCAGGGCGGTTGCCCGGCTGCCCTTGTCCACAGCGAGTTCGCGCAGATTGGTGATGCTTCCGCTGCCCGACAGGCTGGAGTCCGTCGTGCTCGGACCGAAGGTCAGACGCGCCCCGGAGGTGTTGGCATTGGTGCTGAAGTCCAGCGTGCCGTTGTTCACGACATTGCCGCTGACGGTGAGGGCATTGGTAGTGGTTGTGCCGGTCAGCGGTGACTGCAGCACTCCGTTCGCGTCGATGGTGACATTGAGCGCCGTCGCGCCGGCGATGTTGACGGTCACGGTGCAGCCCGCGCCAACGGCAACGTTGTCGCCCGCCGTGGGAACGCTGCCATCGGCCCAAGTGGCAACATCGTCCCAGTTGCCGCCCGCACCGGCGCAGCTGTCCGTACCGGGTGCCGAGGTGGCCTGGCTTCCCGTCAGTGCCGGGCTCAGGGCGCCCTCGGAAATGGAAAACACCCGCCACGTGTACGTCGTTGAGGGCTGCAGGCCGCTAGCTGCAAACGAGGTCGAGTTGGCTGCGAGGCTGGCGACCTGTGAGAAGTTGACGCCGTCGGTCGAGCGGAACACCGCATACGACAGTTCATCTGCGGCGTCGACCCAGTTCAGGGTCATTCCGACTGCGGACACTGCCGCGAAGGTCAGGTCCGTGGGCGCCGCGGGCACCGGCGGCGTGAACGCATACACGCGGCGCTCGCCCTGGTTTGCCGAATTCAGGCTTGCCATCGGCTGGGCCTGCGGGAACTGATTCAGCGTAAGTGCGGTGGTGCTGACGGCGTTGGCGGTATCGATGGTCGCGACCGCGCCGGCTGCGCTACCGAGCGAGAAGCCAATGTGCTGCGGGTCCAGTCCATTCTGGAAGCCCGAGCTCGCGTTCCGCACCATGCCGCCATAGACCAGTTCAACCACGCCGGTACTCTCGTAGAGCCGGATCTGGCTGGTGCCGTCGGCCGTCGGGGTGGTGGAAAAGATGATGTGCATGTTGAGGAACTCGACCACCAGCACTCGGTTCGGAGCCGTGCCCTCGACCTTGTAATGGACGCGTCCGGTCGGGCTGACGACCAAATCGGAACCCAAGCTGGCGATCAGGGGTGCGCCTGCTGCTCCCAACGCGTAGGTGCCGCCGGTGACGGCCGTGCCGCCGAGACGCAGAAAGCCATTCGAGCTCGCGCTGAACTGGGTGTGGCGGGTGCCCAGAAAGAAAAAGTCGAAGCCGATCGGCACCACGGCTGAGGCTGTGTCATCGGCTCCGGGCGCAACCAATTGGGTGGTGCCGCTGCTCATGTCGCTCAGCGAGCCATTGGTGGCTGTCGAGAAGGCATAGTTCGCACTGCTCTGCGCAAGCGCGGCGGTCGCTGGCAGCAGCGTCGCCAGCAGCAGGACGGCGAGAGTGTTGAGCAGACGGGCGCGGTGACTGGCACGGTGGCCTGACGACCGCGTGAGGCGCGCATGCGCCGAAGGAAGGTGAGCGTGGTTCATTGGGATTCGAGTCTCCTGGCACCGTGGGCAATTCACGTCGCGAGGGCGCGCAACTCAATGCGTGCTGCGGCTTGGTGTGCCGAGCACGCGTCTGTTGCGGGTCTGACCCGATAGGCTCAGGCTCCGCGCGCTTGCGCGCAGCGGTGTTGGGCCTCGAATCACTACCACCGGGAGTCGCGCATCGTCCTGAGCGCAGCTCCCACTCCCCCGAGTTCGCGTCATGGGCTGACGCGCCGGTCAAGTAGACATGATTTCCCACCCGCAGGCCAGCTGCCGCAGCCGCGCCCCGTGAAACGCCGGGTGCTGCGAGAGCCGCCGGAGTCGGCTTGGCCGGCAGCTTCGGGTCAAGCTTCGGTTCGACGACACCGGGAAATCGTGCGCAAGTCGGGCAGGCGGGGGCTAGTCCAAGCTCGGCCGGGCAACGTTGGCAGTGTGTCAAGGCGCGGGCCTCGGCTGCGGTCAGGGCTAGTTCCTGCGCAACGCCGCCAGGCAGGCTGCGGCTTCGCGTGTGGGTATGTCGCTCGCTGGCCCTGACTCGTCCACATCGCCGCAATCGGAAGCCGGGCCGCTGGGGCCTTGACCCGGTGCGCCGGCTCAGAAGACGCTGGGCGCCGGCCCGCTGCTGGCGCAGCAGGCCACGCGACCAAACTTGAACGGCTTGGATCGCGCACCTTTCCTTGATCCCGCATCTTGCCGGGTCACTCTTTCGGGGCCGCGTTCGATGCTCTTCCTGATTCGCCGCCCCGATGCCGTCCCGCACCGCGCTCGCTCGGGCGCGTCGGTCCGATTGCGCTCAAGCGCCTTGGTGTTGGCTTCGATCCTGTTTCCGGGCGTCCTGTCCGCCAGCGCCTCCACCCCCCTTGCGGAAGTGGTGCTTTCCTCAGGGCGACTGGCGGGCAGTCACGAAGCGGGGGTCGCCGCCTTTCGCGGAGTTCCCTACGGCGAGGACACCCGGCCGCGCCGATTCGAACGGGCTTTGCCCAAGGCGCCCTGGAGCGGCACGCTGCAGGCGCGCAGCTTCGGTCCGCGCTGCCCGCAGGTTGCACCCGAGGGCGCGACGATCGATGTCGACGGCATGAGCGAGGACTGCCTCAGCCTCAATCTTTGGACGCCCGCGCCCGATGATGGCAAGCGCCCGGTGCTTGTCTACTTCCACGGCGGCGGGTACGCCAACGGCAGCGTCAATGAGCCGGTCTACGACGGCGCGGCGCTGTCTCGTCGGGGTGATGTGGTGGTGGTGACCGTCAATCACCGTCTGAACGGCTTTGGCTATCTCTACCTCGGCGCTCTCGATGGCGAGCGCTACGCCGATTCCGGCAATGTCGGCCAGTACGACCTGATTCTCGCCCTGCGCTGGGTGCAGGACCACATCGCTGCATTCGGCGGCGACCCGGCCAAGGTCACCGTATTCGGCCAATCCGGCGGCGGCGCCAAGATCGCCACCTTGATGGCCATGCCGGAAGCGCGGGGGCTGTTCCATCGCGCCTGGACCATGAGCGGCCAGCAGATCACCGGACGCGTGCGCAGCAACGCCGAGCAGACCGCGCGCGAAGTGATCGTGCGCATGGGCATTCCTTCGCGGGCGCATGCGGAGGCTCAGCTCGACGCGCTGCGATCGGCCTCGATGGCGGAGCTGATGGCGGGCCTGCGCGGCGGGACCTGGACGCCTGTCGTCGATGGTCGCGGCCTGCCGCGCGACCCCTTCGCGCCCGACGCGCCGGCGCAGTCGGCTTCGATCCCGATGGTGCTGGGCAACACCCACGACGAAACCACCAGCCTGATCGGGCGCGCCGACGCCTCCACCTTCGATCTTGAATGGAAGGGCGTGGCCCCGGCGCTGGCACAGCATGTCAGCGCCTTTATCGGCGAGCTTGATCCGCAGACGATCGTTGACCAGTACCGACAGTGGTATCCGCAGTATTCCCCGGCCCAGGTCTTCTTCTCGGCGAGCACTGCCGCGCGCTCGTGGAAGGGCATGGTTATCGCCAGCGAGCGCCGTGCCCAGCAGGGCGCGCCGACGTGGATCTACCACTTGCACTGGCGTTCGCCCTTCGCCGGCCGACGCTACGGCTCACCCCACACGCTCGATATCCCGCTGGTGTTCGGCACGCTCGACGCCGACGACTGGACGCGTGGGGCGGTGGATTCCGCCAGGCCTGTGTCGGACGCACTGATGGATGCACTGATCGCGTTCGCGGGTAGCGGAGATCCGAATGCGGACGGGCGGGTTGTCTGGCCGCCTTTCGATCTGCAGCGTCGCGCGACGATGGTGTTCGACGATTCGATCCGCGTCGAGGACGACCCGCGTGGCGCTGAACGCATTCTGTTCGCGCCGATTCGCTATCTGCAGCCCGGCACCTGAGGCTGCACGCTCAGTGGATCCCCGTTTGCGGGTTCGCGCGGCCTGCACATAGATCACGCCACTCTCGCGGAATGAAAATCCTGATACGCATCGCCGCGATCGCAGCGCTGGCGCTGGTAGTAGTGGCCTGCGCGACGAACCGCAAGGACAACACCGTGACCGGACCCTCATTGGCGGTCGTGGACCTGCCGCGCTTCATGGGGCGCTGGTGGGTCATCGCCAACATTCCCTACTTCGCCGAACGCGGCAAGCTCGCGAGCTCCGACAACTACAGCCTGCGCGAGGACGGCCGCATCGATGTGGTCTACGCCTACCGCAAATCCTTCGAGGAAGCCGAAGAGCGCACCCTGAACGCCTGGGCAAGACCGCTGCCGGACACGCGCAACGCGCACTGGCGGCAGCGCTTCTTCGGCATCCTGTCGGTGGAGCTGCAGGTGCTGGAAATCGCTCCGGACTATCGCTGGGCGCTGATCGGAAATCCCAAGCGCAGCCTCGCCTGGGTGTTCGCGCGTGACCCCCTGATGGGTGCGGACGAGTATCGCCAGGTGGTCGAACGGCTGCGACCCTTCGGCTACGCGCCCGAGGATCTGCAGCGGGTGCCGCAGAGTCCGGAGCAGGTGGGTCAGCCCGGATTCCAGTAGCCCCGGCCAGCGTTCGATGCCGATGCAATCCCGCTTCTGCGAGGGCGTTCTCCGGCGACTGGATCTGCTGCGGTCCTGCGGGCTCTGGCTTGCCCGGGCTCGTGTGGCGTAGCGCAGCTGCCCAGCTGGCGGGCTCGCACGCTCCGCGCGAGAATGCAGGCCCTGTCTGAACCGAGCGCACCGGCATGGCGCCACGACTGTCTGTCGCACTGTTCCTGTTGTTTGGCGCCTCATGGCTGCAGGCAGCCACCTACCAGGTGGGCCCAGGGCGCACCTGGACCCAGCTGCAGCCGCTCTTCGATGCTGTCGATCTCGGGCCCGGCGACGTGGTCGAGGTCGACGGCGGCTTCACCTACGCAGGTGGCGTGATCCTGCGCGAGGCCGACGGCGGCGCGGCGGGCAATCCCGTGACGATCCGCGGCCTGCGCGTCAATGGCCAGCGCCCGATCCTGCTCGGTGGCGCCAATACCATCGAGTTCCGTCTTGCCAACCATGTGGTGTTCGAGAGCTTCGAAGTGGTCGGCTCGGTCGCGGACAACACCTTCCGCTGCATCTACCACCACAGCCACGACGTCGTGATCCGCGATGTGCTGGTGCGCGACTGCCCGCGTCACGGCATCCTTGGTGCCGACAATGACTCCGGCTCGCTGACCATCGAGTTCTCGGAAATCCGCAACGCGGGCTCCAACCAGTTCAACCACGCGATCTACATGGCCACCGATGAGCTGCGCTTTCCCGGCAGCGTGTTCCGGCTGCGCCACAGTGTCGTGCGCGACAGCCGCTTCGGTGACACCGGCGAGGGCGGCAATCTGATCAAGAGCCGCGCCGAGCGCAACGAGATCCACTTCAACTGGCTCGAAGGCGCCTGGTTCCACACGCTTGAGCTGATCGGCCCCGACCCCTCCGGCGGCGTGCCTGCCAACGCGGTGCGCGAAGACTCCGACATTGTCGGCAATGTGGTGGTCCACGACGGCGCGTTCGGCTCGGTGTTCCGCTTCGGTGGCGATGGCACGGGCGCGAGCAGCGGGCGCTACCGCTTCGTCAACAATACCGTGATCCGCCGCGGCGGCAGCGGAGATACGCCGACCCTGTTCCGCCTGTTCGACGGCATCGAGGCGGTGGAGATGCACAACAACGTGTTCCTGCGGGAGGGCACAGCCACCTTCCGCATCATTCGCGAGAGCGAGGCGGTATGGGTCGGCGGTGCGTCGCGCATTCGCGGCAGCCGCAACTGGTTCGATGCGGGTTCGACTTTCGTGCCCGCCGGATGGTCGGAGAGCCTCACCGGCAGCGATCCCGGTTTCGTGAATGCCGGCGCCAATGACTTCCGGCCGGCACCGGGTGCCCCTGTGCTGAATGCCGCCGGCGCGGCGGCCACGGCGGCCGGCTACGAGATCGCCTCGCCACTGTTTCCACCGGCCTTGCACCCCTCGGCGAACCCTGCTGCACCGTCCACGCCGCGGCCGATTGCGGGCGGTCTGGATATCGGTGCCTACGAGCGTCCGACCGACGGTTTCCTGTTCGCCAGCGGATTCGAAGGCTGAGAGAGCTGCGCTGCGCGCGCCGTGGCTGCTGTGATGACTGCAGACGTCGCCGCTCGCTTCAGGCATAAAGCGCTCTGGCCCACCCATCGGCAGACCCATGCACGCGACCGCCCCCGAGCGACTTCGAATCCGCCGCGAGCACGCACCACCCACGCCGGCCGTACGGCGTCGCGAGCTGTGGGCCTGGATGATGTTCGACTTCGCCAATTCGGGCTACACGACGGTGGTTATCACCGCGGTGTTCAGCGCCTACTTCGTCGCCACCGTGACAGGCGACGCCGAGTGGGGGACCTTCGCCTGGACCGCCGCGCTGTCGGTGTCGTACGCGTTGATCCTGCTCAGCGCCCCGGTGCTGGGGGCCTGGGCCGACCTGCGCGCAGGCAAACGCTCGCTGCTGTGGTGGACCACGGGACTGTGCGTGCTGGGCACCGCAGCCCTGGCCTGGACCGGCCCCGGTACGGTGGTTCTGGCCCTGGTGTTGATCGTGCTGACCAATACCGCCTACGGCACCGGCGAAAACGTGATTGCGGCGTTCCTGCCGGAACTGGCGAGGGAGGACGCGATGGGCAGGCTGTCCGGCTACGGCTGGGCGGTTGGCTACCTCGGTGGGCTCGCGATCCTCGCGGTCTGTCTGTGGTGGATCACTTCGGCCGAGGCGCGCGGCTCCGACACCGTCGCGGCCGTGCAGCAGTCGATGCTGTTCACCGCGTTGGCGTTCGCGCTGGCGGCCCTGCCCACGCTCCTGCTGCTGCGCGAGCGCATTCGCCCGCAGCCGCTGCCTGCCGGCGGCGCGCTGCTGGCGACCGCTTTCGCGCGCGTGCGCGAGTCGCTGCTGGGCAGCGCGGGCCTCACCGATTTGCGGCTGCTGCTGCTGTGCATCGTGTTCTATCAGGCGGGCGTCGCCACGGTGATCGCGATCGCTGCGATCTTCACGACCCAGGCGCTGGGCTTCACCACCGCCGAGAGCATCCAGTTGATCCTGGTCGTGAACATCACCGCCGCGGTCGGCGCCTTTCTGTTCGGATGGCTGCAGGACCGCCTCGGCCACAAGCCGCTGCTCGCGATCGTGTTGATGGGCTGGATGCTTGCGATCGGTCTGTTCTGGTTCTCGGAGTCGCGCAGTGTCGTCTGGCTGGCTGCCAACGTCGCCGGACTCTGCATGGGCGCCTCGCAGAGCGTTGGCCGAGCCCTGGTCGGCGTGCTGTGTCCGCCAGCGCGTGAAGCCGAGATTTTCGGCCTGTGGGGGCTGGCCGTGAAGTTGGCGAGCATCCTCGGCCCGCTGTCCTACGGAGCGGTGAGCTGGATTTCCGGCGGCGATCACCGCACGGCGATGCTGTGCACGGCGCTGTTCTTCGTTGCCGGGCTGGTGATCCTGACCCGCATCGACGTCGAGCGCGGCCGCGAGGCTCGCAATCTCGCCTAGGGTGGGCCCTGGCCCACCATGGCCTGCATCCGAGCCTCGATCCGCGACCGACCGCGTGCTTGAGCCGTCGCCCTTGCATTGGCGGACTGCCGTGCGATCCCGCGGAACATCGAGGCCGTATCGGGCGGCTGTCTGAACCCAGCGAGCGAACTGCAGCCCGGCGCCCGCACCGTTCTCGACCGCGAGCGTGAGACGCGGAGCTCACAGCAGCTGACCGAGTCGAGTGTCGTACTCATGGTGGGCCAGGGCCCACCCTATGCCGAAGCCTTGGCGCGGCGTCGGGAATCGAGCGCGGACGCGCCGCGCGCGGCCTCGCATAGGGTGGGCCCTGGCCCACCACGGCCCCGAACCTGCCAAATCTGCGCTCTAGCCCTGACACGCCATGCTCTTCGCGCAACTTCGGCCGGCCCGGATTCACCCAGTGTCCGAATGGCCGCCTTACTTCGCCGACTCCGTGCCTCGACGCCCGATCTCGCATCCGGTACAGCCGCCGCAGGCGGAGGGTGCACTCACCGCTTCCTCAGCGTTCGCACAGCGCGAGCGCACACTCTGCCGAATCGGCCGCGTCAGCCGCCACAGGCTCCAACCGAGGGCCACTGCGATCACGCTCCACTGCCAGTGCGCGGCCATCAGCCCGCCCCCAGGGCCACGGCAAGCTGATAGGTCAGCAAGGCCATCACGTAGGCCAGCGCGAACAGGTAGAAAGCGGCGAAGCCCATCTGCCTCCACGAGTTGGTTTCGCGCTTGATTGTCGCCAGCGTCGACAGGCACATCGGCGCGTAGATGTACCAGACCAGCAGGGACAGCGCGGTCGCCAGCGACCAGTCGACCGCGATCAGCGGTTCCAGCGCGGCCGCCGCGGTTTCTTCGTCCAGCGCCGACAGCGCGTAGACAGTGGCGAGCGAGGACACCGCGACTTCGCGGGCGGCCAGCCCAGGAATCAGGGCGATGCAGATCTGCCAGTTGAAACCCAGCGGTGCGAACACGAAGGTCAGCGCATGACCGATGCGACCGGCGAGGCTGTACTCGATGGCGAGGCCGGTGGCGCCGTCCGGTGGGCCGGGGAAGCTCAGCAGGAACCACAGCAGCACGGTCATGGCGAGGATGATCCCGCCGACGCGCTTCAGGAAGATCACTGCGCGCTCCCACAGACCGATGGCGAGATCGCGCAGGTGCGGCAGGCGGTAGCTGGGCAGTTCAAGCAACAGCGGATGTTCGCCCTGGTCGCGCTTGAAGCGCTTCATCAGCCACGCCACCACCAGCGCGCTCAGGATCGCGGCGAGATACAGACCGAACATCACAAGCCCCTGCAGGCTCAGCACGCCCGCCACGCTCCGGTCCGGAACGAAGGCCGCGATCAGCAGGGTATACACGGGCAGTCTGGCCGAGCAGGTCATCAGCGGCGCGACCAGAATCGTCGCCAGGCGGTCGCGCGGATCGCTGATGCTGCGGGTGGCCATGATGCCGGGAATGGCGCAGGCGAAGCTCGACAGCAGCGGAATGAAGCTGCGTCCCGACAGACCCGCTGCCGACATCAGCCGATCCAGCAGGAAGGCGGCGCGCGGCAGGTAGCCGGACTCCTCCAGTGCCAGGATGAAGGCGAACAGGATCAGGATCTGCGGCAGGAACACGAGCACGCCGCCGAGCCCGGCGATGATGCCGTCCACCAGCAGGCTGGCCAAGGGTCCTTCCGGCAGGGCTGCGCCAACGGTCTCGCCCAGCCAGGCGGTGGCCGCTTCGATGCCGTCGCTGAGCGGCGATGCCCAGCTGAACACCGCCTGGAAGATGCAGAACAGCACGCCGATCAGGATCAGCAGACCGAACACAGGGTGGAGCAGCGTGCGGTCGAGCCGATCGTCGATGCCTGCCGTGCGTTCCGGCATCACCACGCAACGGGTGATGAGTTCGCGGACGCGTGCATGCAGCGCGGCAGCGTCAACGCCCGGATCGCGCGTCGGCGACCGTACTGCCGCTGCCGCGGGCAGATCCGCGTCAAGCGCGTGCAGCAGTGCATCCGCGCCCTTGCGCTGCACCGCGACGGTTTCCAGAACGGGTACGCCCAGCGCCGCCGTCAGAGCCGCGCAGTCGATGCGAATCCCGCGCCGCCGCGCCGCGTCCATCTGGTTCAGCACGATCAGCGTCGGTCGGCCAAGCGCCAGAGTTTCCAGCGCGAAGCGCAGGTGCAGTCGGAGGTTGGTGGCATCCAGCACGCACACCAGCAGCGCCGGCGCGTCGACGTCGCTGCGCTGGCCCAGCACCACCTCGCGGGTGATGCTTTCGTCGAGACTTGCGCTTTGCAGGCTGTAGGCGCCCGGCAGGTCGAGCACACGGACATCCCGCCCGGCAGGCGTCGTGAAGCGTCCCTCCTTGCGCTCGACGGTGACGCCCGCGTAGTTCGCGACTTTCTGGCGGCTGCCGGTCAGTCGATTGAACAGGGCCGTCTTGCCGCTGTTGGGGTTGCCCAACAGGGCGATCTGCAGTGCGGCGGTGCTCATGCGCGTTCGACGCCTGCGTCGACCTGCACCCGCGCCGCTTCAGAAACGCGCAGGGCGAAGCGGGTATAGCCGATCTGCACCAGGATCGGCTCGGCGCCAAAGGGGCCTCGCGTAAGCAGCCGGACCGGCTCACCCGGTACGAAGCCCAGTTCTCTCAAGCGCCGACTGATGACGTCCGTCCCGGCGCTGTGGTCTTCGACTTCGACCACGGTGGCGGACTGGTCCACGGAGAGTTGATCAAGTCGCATGGCGCCCTTCCTGAGAATGGTTCGCATTATAGGTTGCTGGCGCGCGCCGCGTCAGCAGACCTCACGCGGTCTGGGCACGGCCGTCCGCGTATGCGAGCCTCTCGGGCCACCCCTGAAGGATTCGCCCGCATGTCGCGCGCCGGTATCCACTCGCAGCCGCCCCCTGAATACTGGTTCGTGGAGGGTTGCCACATCGTCGAGTGGCACAACCGCAAGGAGGATCCCGCAGTGTCGGTGGCGCGGGCGCGGGTGGAGCCCGGCCAGACCACACGCTGGCATCGGTTGCACGGCATCAGCGAACGCTATCTGCTGCTGGAGGGTCGGGGCAGGGTGGAGATCGAGGGTCTGCCGCCTACCGAAGTCGGCGCCGGCGCGGTGGTGGTGATTCCGCCCGGTGTCGCCCAGCGCATCGCCAGCATCGGCGATTGCGATCTGGTGTTCCTTGCGATCTGCACCCCGCGTTTCGATCCAGCGGCCTATGCCGATGTCGAGAACGCGTTCGCCACGTAAGGGCGGTGGGCGTCCCCGCCGGAGGCAGAGGCATCCAACTGGATGCGTGACTTGGCGGTCTCATTGGACCGGCGCATGGGCGATACTGCGGCGCTGTGCCTTCCGTTGATGTTTGGTGTCCATGAACGAGCCTTCCCAGTCATCCAGCAGCCGCTTCGTTGTCGCGATTTCCTCGCGCGCGCTGTTCGATCTGGAAGACAGCCACAGCCTGTTCGAGCAGCAGGGGCTGGCCGCGTATGCCGCGTTCCAGCGCACGCGTGAGGATGAGCCGCTGGCGCCTGGTATCGCGTTTCCGCTGGTGCGCAAGCTGCTGGCCCTGAATGCGCATCGGCAGGTTGGCGTGCCAGAAGTCGAGGTCATCCTGCTGTCGCGGAATTCGGCCGACACCGGTCTTCGCATCTTCAACTCGATCGAGCGCTACGGGCTGGAGATCGTCCGGGCGGCGTTCACCAATGGCGCACCGACCTTTCCCTACATCCGCCCGTTCGGCGCCCAGCTGTTCCTGTCGGCGCACGCCGAGGACGTCGCCCGTGCGCTGGACGCCGGCGTCGCCGCGGCCACCATCCTGCCCAGCAAGGCCTCGCTGCGTGATTCCGAGCAGCTGCGCATCGCCTTCGACGGTGATGCGGTGATCTTCGGTGACGAGAGCGAGCGCATCAGCAGCGAGCAGGGGCTGGAGGCGTTTGCCGCCAACGAGCGCGCGCAGGCGCAGCAGCCGCTGTCGGGCGGTCCGTTTCGCGGCGTGCTGGCTGCCATCCATGCCATCCAGAGCGCGTTTCCGATGGAGCAGTCGCCGATCCGTACGGCGCTGGTGACTGCGCGCTCGGCGCCCGCCCACAAGCGAGTGATCCTCACGCTTAGGCACTGGGGCGTGCGTCTCGACGAGGCCCTGTTCCTCGGCGGTCGTGACAAGGGCCCGTTCCTCGAAGCGTTCGGCGCCGACATCTTCTTCGACGACAGCCACAGCAACGTCGAGTCAGCGCGTCAGCACGTGGCTACTGGGCATGTGCCCCACGGCGTGCTCGGTCGACCGGGATGAGCGCCCTGCGTGTGCGCAGATGAGCAGCTCAAGCCCCGCGCCCTGGCTCCGCCCTGGCGCGCTGCTACCGCTGTCGGCGGGCGTGTATCTGGGCTGGCGCTGGCGTCGTCCGGGCCATCTGGGCGCACGCGTGTTGCGCCTGCCGGGCGCCTCCTGCAACCGCCCTGTGGGTCGCGAGCATGCTCTCGCCCGCGCAAAGCCGGGCTTGGTGTGACGACGAACGGGGCGCGAGCGTTCCGTCTCTTGAGAGCGACCGCCGCACTGGGCCTGACCGTACAGCCCGTCGCCCGACGGGCGCCATGACCTAAGCGAGCCGTTCCAGCACCGACAGTGTCGGCTTGGCGAGGTTGAGCGAGTAGAAGTGCAGTTCCGGCGCGCCGCCTTCGATGAGGCGCCGGCACAGTCGGGCGACGGCATCGGCGCCGAACTCGCGTACCGCCGCGGCGTCATCGCCGTAGGCCTGCATGCGCTTGGCCATCCAGCGTGGAATCTCGGCGCCGCACATGTCGGAGAATCGTCTCAGCTGGCTGTAGTTCGAGATCGGCATGATGCCCGGCACGATCGGAACCTCGATGCCTTCCCTGCGGACGGCCTCGACGAAACTGAAGTAGGCATCGGCGTTGTAGAAGTACTGGGTGATTGCCGAGTTCGCTCCGGCCCGCACCTTGGCGCAGAAGTGCTTGAGGTCAGCCAGCGCGTCCTCGGCCTGGGGGTGGACTTCCGGGTAGGCGGCGACTTCGATGTGGAAGTGGTCGCCGGTCTCGGCCCGGATAAACGCCACCAGTTCGCTGGCATAGCGGAAGTCGCCGGCGCGAGCCATGCCCGAGGGCAGATCGCCGCGCAGCGCAACGATGCGACGGCAGCCGATCTCGCGATAGCGCTGAAGCAGGTCGCTGATTTCTTCCCGGGTGCCGCCCATGCATGACAGGTGGGGCGCGGCGTCGAGCGCATGGCGATCGTGGAGTCCGCGCACGGTGTCTGCCGTGTAGGACAGGGTCGAGCCACCGGCGCCGAAGGTCACCGAAACGAAGCGTGGCGCGTATTCCTTGAGCTTTTCGGCGGTGCGGTCGAGCTGGCTGCGCTGCTCGTCGGTCTTTGGCGGGAAGAACTCGAAGGACAGCGAGGGCAGGGCAGGCATGTATCGCTCTATCGCGATGGAAGGTGCGTCGATCTTACGCAGGCCGGCCGCGCGGGGGAAGTTCCGATGAACGCCTCCGTTGTGGATGCCGCCCGCGGATTGCTCGTGTGCCCGCTCAGGCAGCGGTGGGCGAGTGCGCAACAAAACTCCCAAGGCGGGCGCTTGACTATCAAACGCGAATCATTATCATCCGCACTCGCGGCGCTGGCCGCGCCACATCCGGAGAGCCGCCATGACCTTGAACGCTGCTGCATTCGACCCTTCCTGCTCTCCGGAGTTGGCCTCAGGCCCCGCTCGTCTGCTGTCCCGCGAAGCCCCGCGCTCGACGGGTCGCGAGACCATCGACAGCCGCGAGCTGCTGCGGGGTGGGCGGGAGCTGGCGATCCGCCACGGTGAACACGAGTACCGACTGCGACTGACCCAGAACGACAAGCTCATCCTTACCAAGTAGTCCCCATCGCGGCAGACGGAAGACCGCCGTCGAACCCCGCCTGCGGGCGCCGCGCCCGCACTAGCCCCCTGATTGCAAGCCAGCGCAAGACGCGCCAGCCAGCTCCGAACGTGCTTCCTCGGAGTCCTGATGTCCTTCTCGCGTTCCCCTGCACTTTGCGCTGCCGGCTTGGCCGCCGCCATCGCGATCGTCTTCATCGCGCAGGCCTCGACAGCGCAGGCTCACGCCGCGGTGGATTCCACTGAAGGCGACGTGGGCGATGCGTCCTTCGATCGACTCGATCGAATCGTTGTCTCCGCGACCTTGACCGAATCCTCGCTGGCCAGCCTGCCCAGTGTGATCAGCGCGATCGATCGTGCGCAGCTGCAGCGCGAGCTGGCGATGAATCTGCGCGACGCCGTGCGCTACGAGCCCGGCGTGTCGGTGCGATCGAGCATCGGCCGCTTCGGCCTCGGTGACGTCCGCATTCGCGGGCTCGAAGGCAACCGCGTGCTGATCGAAACCGATGGCATTGCCGTATCCGATGCCTTCGCCATCGGCAGTTTCTCCAGCGCCGGACGGATCAGCATCGATCCGGCCACGCTGAAAGCCATCGAGATCGTGCGCGGCCCGGGATCCTCGCTGTACGGCTCGGATGCGCTCGGAGGCGTGGTCGCGCTGCAGACCGTCGATGCCGAAGACCTGGTGCGCCCTGGCGAAGACCGCGGCATCGCGCTGCGCATGGGCAGCTCAGGCGAGGACTTCGGTGCCTTCGGCGGCAGCTCGGCGGCCTTTGTGGGTGAGCGCTGGTCCGGTCTCGCGGTGCTGCACCGACGCGAGGGCCGCGAGCCGCGCAACCAGGGCGAGAACAGCAGCGATGGCGCCGCGCGCACCCGCTCGAATCCGCAGGACACCTCGCAGAGCAGCCTGCTCGCCAAGCTCGGCTTCGCGCCAGACGCCGACCAGCGCTGGTCGCTCACGGTCGAGGGCAATGAAGCGCGCGCCCTCACCGACGTGCGCAGCGCGCGCACCACGACATCGGGCTTCGGTCTGCCCGTGCGCGTGCTCGACCTGCAAGGCGATGATCGCCAGACCCGCGCGCGCCTCAGCCTGCGCCATGTGTGGAGCGAGCTCGACAGCGCAGTGGCCGACAGTCTGCGCTGGCAGGTCTATCGCCAGGACAGCGAGACCACCCAGCGCACCTTCGAGGATCGCGTCAGCCTGGCTGCAAGCGGACCGATCAACCCGAATCGCCGCGAGCGTGAGTTCAACTTCGACCAGCGCGTGCACGGCGTCGAGTTCACTGCACACAAGGCCTTGGCGGTGGGCAGCTGGCAGCACCGCGTCACATGGGGCTTGGACCTGAGCCTGAGCGACATTCGCCAGAAGCGCGATGGCCGCAGCATCAACCGGCTCACCGGTGCGGTCAGCACCACGATCTCGCCCGATGCGTTTCCGGTGCGCGACTTTCCGGTCAGTCGCACCACTGCGGCGGGGCTCTACCTGCAGGACGAGATCGAAACGGCGGACGCGGTCTGGCGTTTCATTCCCGGACTGCGCATCGACCACTATGCGCTCGACCCCGAGCGCGATCCGATATTCGCGGCCGACAATCCAGGTGTGGCGCTGGCGGACGTGCGCGAGACCTCGGTGTCGCCAAAGTTCGGCGCGGTGCGTCGACTGGGCCAGCGCTACAGCGCCTTCGCGGGCTATGCGCGGGGCTTCCGCTCGCCGCCCTACAACGACGTCAATCTCGGCTTCACCAACCTGCAGTTCGGCTACACGGCGATCCCGAATCCTGACCTGAAGCCCGAGACGTCTGATGGCATCGAGCTCGGCCTGCGCCGGCAGGATGCCGACTTGTGGTGGACCCTGTCGGGCTACGCCAACCGCTACCGCGACTTCATCGAATCCTTGCGCAGCGTCGGCGTGGACCCTGCGACCGGCCTGCTGGTGTTCCAGTCGCAGAACGTTTCGCGCGCGCGCATCCACGGCGTCGAGCTGAAGGGCGGCTGGGCACTGGGCAGCGTCTGGCCCGCGCTAGACAACGTCGAGCTGCGATTTGCCGCGGCGCACTCCACGGGCCGGGACACCACGACGGATCGGCCGCTCAGCTCGGTCGACCCGGTGAGCGGCGTGCTCGGCCTGCGCTGGAGCGGCGCGCGCAGCTCGGTGGAGCTGGCGCTGCGCGGCGCGGATCGCAAGCGCGAACCCGGCACGGTCGCCGCGACAGGCGGTGAAGTAGCCGCCTTCGCTGCGCCCGGCTACGGGGTGTTCGATCTGCTCTACGAACTGGAGTTCGCCGGACATGCGCGCCTGAACCTCGGCGTCTTCAACCTCGCCGATCGCCGGTACTGGGACTGGGCGGCGGTGCCGCAGATCGCGGCCAGCAGCGCGGTGCTCGATCGCTACACCGCGCCGGGTCGATATGTCAGCGCACAGATCGAACTGAGCTTCTAGCGAACGTGCATTACGCCTTTGCAGGCTCAAGGAGACCGAACATGTTCGACGCATCCGATAACGCTGAGCCTGGCGCTTTCGACGCAGGCGCGCTGAATGCCGCAGCGCTGCGACTGGCGGACTGGGAATCCAGCCTGATCGCCCTTGGGCCGGTGGTCTGTCTGCATCGACGCGAGGACGCCGAGCGTCTGCGCGAGGACGCGCTGCCGCTGCTGGCCTGGAGTCGCGCGCAGGCGATCAGCGAAGTCGACTCGGACGGCCCGCGCGAAGCCCTGCGCCTGTACGACCAGGACGGCCAGCCCGCGCTGCAGCTGTGTCTGCTGCCGGACAGTGATTTCCTCGCCTGGGAGCGGCTCACCCAGCGTCTGCCCGTGCGCGCTGCGGCGGCGGCACCTTTGTGTCGACCGGCGTGGCTGGCGCGGCTGCTGTGGCGCGCGCGCTTGGGCCGCTTTCTGTACTGGAATGGCCGCCTGCGCTTCGAGCCCTGGGCCGCAACGTCGCCCTGCGGCGAACGCAGCGCCGATGCCTGGAGCGCGCGCTGCCGCTGCGGTCCCTGTCAGCGCTGAGCGCATGACGAGGTCTGTGCTCTCCACAGGCTTCGAGCTTGCTGATCGACTTTATCTCCCCCGCAGAAAGCGTCCGGGCACACGTCTTCATCGGCGATGTGGGTCCGGGCGCGTCCTTCGCCTTTTCCTCCATCGCGCGCTCGCCGCGCGCCCCGACCGAGAGCCCTCCATGAATCTCCAACGCCATTGTTTCCGGCGCGCGCCTGCCGCACTGCTGTTCGCGTTCGCGTTCGCGTTCGCTTGCGCGATCCTCATGCTCAGCGGCTGCGCAGGCATCGATACGCGCGCGTCGCGCTCGGCACCTGCCATCGCGAGCAGCACCGCCAAGACAGAACCTGTTCGCCACGCCGACTTCGACAACGATCGCCACGCCATCCTCGCCATGGCAGGCGAGTTCCGCGTCAACTTCAACTTCGAGGAGACCCTCGCTTTCGAGCCAGGCTATGCGCCGGTGAAGACCAAGCGTTCGGGTGCGTTCGAGCTGGTCGAAGTGATACAGGATCGCGGCGAGTTCATCTCGCTGCAGCACATTCTGGTGATGGGCGACGCGGACGATCGCAGGGTGATCAAGCACTGGCGCCAGGACTGGCAGTACCAGCCGGCTCAGGTCTTGCGCTATCGCGGCGACCAGCGCTGGGCACCTGAAACCGTCGACCCCGAGCGGGCACGCGGCGCGTGGTCGCAGATCGTGTACGAGGTCGACGATGCGCCCCGCTACGGCGGGCTGGGTCATTGGCGACACCGCGACGGAGAAGCGGTGTGGGAGTCCGACTACGGCTGGCGGCCCCTTCCGCGTCGCGAGTACACAACACGCGAGGACTATCAGGTGATGGGCGCGATCAACCGTCACGTGCTGACCGCGGAGGGCTGGGCGCATGAGCAGATCAACACCAAGCTGATCGTCGACGGCGATGGCGGCATCCGCCCGCTGGTGCGCGAGCAGGGCCTCAACACTTACCGCCGCATCGACGACCACGACTTCAGCGCCGGGCGTGAGTACTGGCAAAAGACCCAGGGCTATTGGGAACAGGTGCGCGCGCTGTTCGACAGCGTGCTGTGGCGCCCGCAGGGCCTGCATCTGAAGGGAACGCTCGACGGCGCGCCGCGCTTCGCGCCGAGCTTCGCCCTGGCCGAACGCGTGGCCAAGGGCGAGCGCGTCGATGCGGCGCTGATCGAGACGACATTGCGCGAATACTGGAATGAAGGCTGAGGTCGCGGTGAGACAAGACCCACCCTATTGAGCTGGAACGAAGGCTGAGAGCCTCGCCGACCGCCAGATGCGTGGGACGGATCGGCGAGAGCGCAATTCGCGCGCGCTTGCCGATCGCGCGCGGAAAGAACGTGTTGGCGGCGAGTGTCGAGCCCATGGTGGGCCAGGGCCCACCCTATGCGTCGCTATAGGGTGGGCCCTGGCCCACCCGATCACTCGCTGTGGGGCGGCCCTGGCCCACCCTATGACTCGCTGTGGGGCGGCCCTGGCCCACCCTATCCCTCGCTATAGGGTGGGCCCTGGCCCACCATGGCCTCCAACCCGCCCCGACCCACCGACCGCACGGCTCAGATCGTCTCGATCAGCACCGCCGCATGCTCGATCAGCGCACGCGCGGTGGCGGCTTCGATGTCGCCAAAGAGGCTGGCCGCAATCACGATGCCGTTGAAGGCGAGCAGGGTGGCGCGCGCTGAATTCGCGCGTCCGCCCTCCAGATGGCGCTCGGCGCTGTCGAGCAGGCTCAGCAGGGCCTGCACGCGCGGCGCGCGGATCGCACCGCTGTCGCGCGCGGCGGTCACGTCGCCGCGCAGCAGGGCGAGCTGTTCCAGCGCCGAACGTGCCTCGACAAACACCGCGCTGGTGCGGGCGCCGACCTCGAAGCGCCCGGCGGCGGCGGTGCTGGCGCGCGTGCGCGTGTCGGCCGAGCGGCGCAGCAGCGGATGCAGCTGCAGCGTGCGTGCCGCATGCTCTGGCAGCTGCAGCGTCGCGGACTCAGGCCGCACGTTCACCAGCCCAAGGATGCGCTTCCAGCGACGCTCCACCGCACCCGCCTCGTCGGCCAGTTCGAAGGCGATCAGCCCCGGCAGCTGCTGCGGCCCGGTATTGTGGAAGCGCAGATGCCGCTTCACCTGCTCGCCAGTGCGCAGTCGGAACAGACGCGAGCTCATGCGCACCTGGCTCATCTCGGCCACGTGCTGCAGAGAGGCGTCGAGCTGCGCGCGCTGCGGCCGACGCGTGACATCGGCGAGCAGGGGGCGTAGCAGGGGCCACACGGCCTCGTTCTTCTCGGCCGGCGGCAGGCCCCGACTCCAGCCGTGGCGGCTGCGCGTCCAGTCGATCGCATTGAACCAGTCGCCGCTGTTGTAGCTGTCGCGGTCGCCGGACTTCGAGCGCAGGATCTCCTGCCCGGCGTGGAAGAAGGGAATGCCCTGGCCCAGCAGCATCAGGCTGTGGCCGAGGTTCTGCACGCGCACGCGCTCGTCGAGCGGAGTGGTGCTGGCGAGCTTCAGCTGCAGCACGTCGAACAGGGTTTCGTTGTCGTGGGCTTCGATGTACTTGATGTGCTCGGCCGGGTCGCCGGTGTAGCCCGCACGCTGTCCGAAGTAGTCGACCTGATCGGCGCGCACCCGCTGGCCCTGCGCATTGGTGAACTCGAAGTCGGCCAGATCGCCGGCCAGACCAATCCGCGCCAGATCACTGAGATACAGCAGCTGGGCGAACTCGCCGGCGCCGCCGCCCTGGAATCCGTTCGGTGCCAGCGCCAGACCGGAAATCAGGCCCTGCTCGCGGATGTCGCCGAAGGGGTTGCCGCCGCGGATCGCATCGCGCGAGCGGTCGCTGAAGGTGCCGATACCGGTACCGGCGAGGTTGGCCTGCGAGGCCTGGATGAAGCGCGCGTTGTTGGCGACCTCGCCGAAGTTCCAGCCCTCGCCGTAAAGGAGGATGCTGCGGCCATCGACGCCGTCGCGCGCCAGCGTCAGCCGGTCGAGCGCGGCGCGCAGTTTCAGCAGGTTGTCGCGGCTGTGGTGGGCCATCAGATCGAAGCGGAAGCCGTCGACGCGGTAGGCCCGCGCCCAGGTCAGCACCGAGTCGATCATCAGCCGCTCCATCATCGCGTGCTCGCTGGCGGTGTTGGGGCAGCAGCTGCTTTGCTCGACGTAGCCGGCGTTGTTCAGGCGGTGGTAGTAGCCGGGCACGACGCGATCCAGCACCGACTTGCCATTCTGGCCGGCGGCATTGGTGTGGTTGTAGACCACGTCCATCACCACGCGCAGGCCCGACAGGTTCAGTGCCTGCACCATCTGCCGGAACTCGCGGATGCGCGCCGGGCCATCGGGATCGGTCGAGTAGCTGCCCTCGGGCACCGTGTAGTGCCAGGGGTCGTAGCCCCAGTTGAAGCCGTCGGCATCGCGGATCGCGCCGGTCAGCGCCTGCTGCTGCTCCGAGTCTGGCGGCAGCGCTTCGAGCTGGGCAAAGGACACCGACTGCTGGTCCTGACGGCGCTCGGGGATATTGGCCTGATCAAACGCCGGCAGCAGATGCACATGGCTGAAGCCGGCCTTGGCCAGCCCGCGCAGATGGCGCATGCCGTTTGATGCGGGATGGGCGAAGGCCGCGAAAGTGCCGCGCTGGGCCGCGGGTACGGCCTCATCCGTCCAGCTGAAATCGCGCACGTGCAGTTCGTAGAGCAGGGTGTCTTCGTGCGCGCGCAGCTCGGGCTTGGGCGTCAGCTTGAACAGCGCCGGCATCAGCGCGGCCTCGTCGAGATCGACGATCTGCGACAGCGCGCTGTCGACCGAGAGGCTGAGGCTGTAGGGGTCGGTGACGCGATTGATCTCGATGCGCCGGGTGGTCGGAGCGTAGACCTCGACTTCGAACAGATAGAACTGGCGGTTCCAGTCGCGCGGGCCGCTGACGCTCCACACGCCGCTGGCCGCATCGAAGGTCATCGCGTGCCGCGTCGGCGTGGCGCTGGCATCGCTGCTCGCAAAGCGCAGCAGCTCAACCCTGCGCGCAGTCGGCGCCCACAGGTGGAGGTTGACGGCACTGCTCGTGACCACCGGGCCCAGCGGGCGATCGGTGCTGTACAGCGCGTCCAGCACGCCAGGAATCTGCACGCCGGTGGCATCCAGCGGAGCGTCATCGGCGCTGCGCGCGGCCAACGCGATCTGCCCGCGCAGGATCTGCGCAAGTTCGGTGCGCGGCAGCTCCGGCAGGCGCAGGGCGCGGTAGTTCGCCAGATGCGGCCAGCGCGCGCGCTGTTCGGCAGTGAGGCCACCGGACACCACTGAAAGCGCCACGCTGCCGCCGCTCTCCACGCCTTCGCCGGTCAGACGGAGGCTTGCGTCTTCGCTGTAGTGCAGGGCGAAGCGCGCGTCATCGCTGCCGGCATTCCAGGCCAGCGTGCGCGCGTCGATGAAGTGCGCGCGCGACTCCGCAAGGTTGCCGCGCGGCGCCACAGCGCTGCTGGAGATACTGAGAACCTTGCTCGCGCTGTCAAAGCTGAAAAAAGTCAGCCCGCAGCCTTCGGGTACGTCGAAAGCAATGTTGGCGCCGCCGGGGGCGCCGCCTGCGCCGTAGTTCTCGGCCCAGCTCTCGTTGATCGCGACCTTGGCTTCGTAGCTGCCCGCAGGCAGCCGGGCCTCGAAGGTGGCGAAGCCATCGTTGTCCGGATCCTGCAGCCAGGCGGCGAGACATTCCGGCTGCCAGTCGCCGCTGCAGCCCAGTTCGCTCTGGAAGCTGCCCACGGCCACCGCAATCGGCGTGTTGCGGCTGTCGGTGACCCACTTGGTGCGGTTGGAAAAGTAGAAGCGCAGGGCTTGACCGTCGGCGTTCAGCGCGATGTTGGCGCCGCCCGCCGCGGCACCGGCGCCGTAGTTCACGTCCCAGCTGCCGTTGAGGGCGGCCTTGTACTCGTAGCTGCCGGCCGGCAGCAGGAACTCGCCGCGCCAGACATCGCTGCTGGCCGAGTAGGCGAGGCGCGAGGCGGTGCAGGCGGGGGACCAGTTGTCGCTGCAGCCGAGCGCCTGCTGCAGGCTACCGGCGATGGTGACGCTGGACGGCTGCGCCGCGGCCGGCGCTGGCACGATGCTGAGCTGGTTGCTCAGGCCATCGAAACGGAACTCCTGCACGGCACAGGCCTGACTGACCTCGAACCCGATGTTGGGGCCACCCTGCACGCCGCCGGCACCGTAGTTCAGATCCCAGGATTCGTTCATCGCTACCTTGGCTTCGAAGCTCCCGGCGGGCAGCGCCGCGGTGGCGCGATAGACGCCGTCGCGCTCGGGGTCTTCCATCCAGGCGCGCAGGCAGGTGGGGTCCCAGTCGCTGCTGCAGCCGATCGCGCGCTGGAAGTTGCCGACCGCGACGGGGATCAGCGAGCTCACCGGCTCGGTGATGAAGTTGGTTCCGCTGCGGAAGTAGAACTTGAGCGTGGCGGGATTCGTAAGGTTCAGCGCGATGTTGCCGCCGCCCGGCGCGCCGCCGGCGCCGAAGTTGCTGTCCCAGCTGCCGTCAAGCGCAATCTTGTACTCGTAGCTGCCTGCGGGCAGGTCGAAGCGACCTTGCCAGACGCCGTCTTCCTCATCGAACGCAAGCTGTGAGGCGGCGCAGGGCGGCGACCAGTTTTCGCTGCAGCCGATCGCCTGCTGCAGGCTGCCGACCAGGGTCACGCGCTCGGGTTGGGCACTTTGGGCCTGCAGGCCGGTGGCGGTGACGAGGGCCAGGGTGAGAGCGGCGGCGAGGGGGGCGACTGAGCGGTGCATATGTGGTGCTCGCAGGATGGTCATGACGGGCTACTGATGTGTGCGAGATAGCCCCTCTCCCAGTGGGAGAGGGGCTCAAAGCTCAACTCCGATTGCTGTGGTCAGGGTTGAAGATGTGCGGTCCAGTTGAATCTGCGCGAAAGATCTCGCGGCTGTTCAATCCCCAATCCCCAATCCCCGCTCTCACCTCAACCACATCCTCGCCCTGCGCGCCGGCAGGCTGAAGGTGTAGCTGCTGCTGCCGATGTTGACCACGCTGTTCGAGTCAAGAACATCACGGTAGTTGGCGTACCACCAGAGCACGCTGTTGTTCATGTTGATGGTGGTGTTGACCGTGCTGCCGCACTTGTTGATGCCGACGATGCCGCGGTTTCCGCGACGGAACAGCAAGTGACAGTCGCTGTAGGACAGCACCTGCATGTCGCTGCCCTGGGTAGCGTTGTGGAAGCGGATCATCGCGGCGAGGTCGCCTCGGCGGTAGGCGTTGACCCAGCGGTTGTCGCCGCTCTCGTTATTGTCCGAGTACAGCAGCGGGCTGCCTCCATCGCGACCGAGCACGTAGGCGTAGGCCAGGGTCTCGTCGGTCGGATCGAGGATCAGGTAGCGGAAGCCGCCGTTGTTCGGGATGTCATGGGTCACCGTGAAAGTCACCGCACGCGAACCGGCGAGCGCCTGGCCTACGGCCTGTGGGTTGACCAGTGCGTTCATGCTGCCGCCGAAGCGCAGCGCATTGCGGATGCTGCCGAACAGCGGGAAGTCGTAGGCGGCGTGGTCGGTTCCATTGAGGTAGGGCAGCAGGAACCCGTTGTACTCGCCGTCGCCGGCGCCGCCGTTGGTGATGACTTCACCGAACACGTGCACGCCAGACTTGATCTCGGGCGTCAGCACCGCGTTGATATGCGATAGCGGCATGTGCTTCGCGGCATCGATGCGGAAGCCGGTGACGCCGAGGCCCTTGAGTGCGGTCAGATAGCTGCGCTGCTGGCCGACCACATAGCTGCTGCCGAGCAGATCGGGCAGGCCGGCGTCGCCGGGTCCGCCGCAGAGTCGCCAGTTCTGCACCTGCCAGACATCGTTGTAGTTGTTGATGCAGTTGGCCGAGCCAAAGTCCCACTGAGAGAAGAAGTTGAAGCGGAGATCGCCGAACAGACGCTGGTTGTTCCAGTAGGTCGTGTTGGACGCGTAGGTGTTCAGTACGCGCTGCCCCGGATAGTTCAGATCGCCGCGCAGGCCGGATTCGTTCGCCATGTGATTCAGGATGATGTCGGCGTACACCCGAATGCCGCGTGCGCGCAGGGCGTTCGACATGCTCTGGAAGCTCTGCCTGTTGCCCAGCGGATGATCGATAGTGCGGTAGTCCTGTGGCTGGTAACGCGCCCACCAGGCCGGCCCCTCAGACTTCAGCGGCGGCGCTACCAGCACCGCCTTGTAGCCCAGTGACTGGATCTCGGCTGCGCGCGCCTCGACGGTGTCGTAGCGCCAGTTGAAAGCGTGCAGGATGACATCGGCCTGGGCCGGTGCACTGGCTGCCGAGAGTGCCCCTAGAGCGGCAAGTCCGGGCAGGACGGCAAGCGCGCCGCGCAGTGCCTGGCTCAGACGGGACTGGACGCGAGCCGCCAGACGGCGGGCAAAACGAGGCTGCTGCGGGCGCGTGAAAGCGCCCGTCGTTGAACGGTTCATGGCTGACTCCCTCCCCAGAGAGTGTTGGGTGCTGCATGGGCTGTCGAGCGCCGCACCATGCGGTCGCCGACGACGTTCCGGTGCGATCAACGC
>JBIJCA010000217.1:0-7937 GCA_044344935.1 Aquimonas sp.
TGCGCGAGGGCCGGGCCGGAGGCAGGCGGCTCGTTTGCGCGGCACTGCCGCGCGAGCCGACGAACGCCCGAGCGCTGTGCGCGAGGGCCGGGCCGGAGGCAGGCGCCTCGTTTGCGCGGCACTGCCGCGCGAGCCGACGAACGCCCGAGCGCTGTGCGCGAGGGCCGGGCCGGAGGCAGGCGGCTCGTTTGCGCGGCACTGCCGCGCGAGCCGACGAACGCCCGAGCGCTGTGCGCGAGGGCCGGGCACAGGATTCGCAAAGACTCAGCCGTCTGAGCACCTCTGCTCGGCATCGCTGGCGGGCGAAGGTGCTCGGAGCCCGAGCGAAGCGAAGGCAGGGCTGGGAAAAGGGGCAGCGCTCACGCAACACCTTCCCCCGCTCTCCCCAACCCCTCTCCCACCAGGGGAGAGGGGCTTGATTCGGTCAGCTGAGCTCCGGCACGTGGCCGACACTGGCGGCGGGTCCAAACCCCGAGGGCCGGCGCACCGCGCCGGCCCTGTATAGTCCCGCCCTCGCGGCCCGCTAGCGCCGCCTGTCCAGCACGAGATACGCCCATGAGCCAGACCCACGCCGCGCCGCGGCGATCCGCCATCGACGTCTTCCTCAACGTGGTCGAGCGCGCTGGCAACCTGCTGCCGCATCCCGCCACGCTGTTCTTTCTGCTCACCGTGCTGGTGGTGCTGCTGAGCGCCCTCGCGGCGCAGTTCGATATCGGCGTCGCGCATCCGAAGACGGGCGAGCTGGTGTCGCCGGTGAATCTGTTCAGCGCCGAGGGCCTGCAGAGGATCATGGGAGGTCTGGTCACCAACTTCACCAGTTTCGCACCGCTCGGTACGGTGCTGGTCGCACTGATCGGAATCGGCGTGGCGGAGCATTCGGGACTGATCGGCGCCTGCCTGCGCATCGTGGTGCTGAATGCGCCGCGCTTCCTGCTGACGCCGATCGTGGTCTTCGCCGGCGTCATGTCGAATATGGCCAGCGAGATCGGCTACGTTCTGCTGGTGCCTCTGGCCGGACTGCTCTACGTCGCCGCCGGGCGGCATCCGATCCTCGGCATTGCGGCTGCCTTCGCAGGCGTCTCAGGTGGCTATTCCGCAAACCTCCTGCTGGGCACGATCGACCCTCTGCTGTCCGGACTTTCCGAAGAAGCAGCACGCATTGTCGACCCTGGCTACACGGTCAGCCCGGCGGCGAACATGTACTTCATGCAGGCCTCGACTCCGCTGATTACCCTGCTGGGCTGGTGGGTCACCGAGAAGATCGTTGCTCGTCGCTTTCCGGACGGCAGCTACGGGAAGGGCGATGAAACCATCGACGCGATCTCGCCGGCCGAGAAGCGGGGTCTTTTGTTCGCCGGCATCGCCACGCTGTTTCTGACCACGCTGCTCCTGCTTGCCACCGTACCCGCTGACGGCGTGCTGCGCGTTGCCGGCGAAACAAACACGCTGAAGGCGCTCGCGCCATTTCTCAACGCGATCGTTGCGCTGATTTTCGTAGCCGGTGCGGTGATCGGCATTGCCTATGGCGTCGGCGCTGGCACCATCAAGAGCGATACCGACGTCATCAACGGCATGAGCAAGTCGATGCAGACTCTGGGCTCCTATCTGGTGCTGGTGTTCTTCGCCGCCCAGTTCGTTGCCCTGTTCAACTGGACCAACCTTGGCCTGATTTTCGCAGTCGAGGGCGCTGAGGTTCTGAAGGGTCTTGGCTTGCCGAAGATTCCTCTGCTGCTCGGCTTCATCCTGCTGACCGCAACGGTGAACCTTGCCATGGGCTCGGCTTCTGCCAAATGGGCGCTGATGGCGCCGGTGTTCGTGCCCATGTTCATGCTGCTTGGCTACTCGCCCGAAGTCACCCAGACGGCCTACCGCGTGGGCGACTCAGTGACGAACATCATCAGCCCGATGATGAGCTACTTCGCCATCGTGATCGCCTTCCTGCAGCGGTACGAGCCCAAAGCCGGCATTGGCACGGTGGTGGCGACGATGATGCCCTACTCGATCGTGTTCTTTTTCGGCTGGGCGACGCTGTTCGCTTTGTGGATCGCATTGGGGCTACCGCTCGGCCCGGGCGCTTCACTGGAGTATCTGCCTTCCGCTGCGGGCGGCTGATTCACGATGCGCGGCGTGCAGATGGCCTGACCACCTGCACGTTCGCGGGCGCGGACAACCCGGGCACACTGCGCGCTTCCTGATAGCTGGAACCGCGCATGCGTCCGCACCGCCCCACCCTGATCCGCTCTTCCCTGCTCGCGCTTGCACTGGCAGCCGCCCTGCCGCTGGCGGTCACTGCCGCTGATCCGCTGCCGGCGCATCCGGTGCTGCAGGTGTTCGGTGAGTTCCCGGCCGACCCGGCGATACCGCATCCGGACGCTCTGCTGGGCTTTCCGCTGGGACAGCAGGCCGCAAGCCCCGAGCAGATCCACGCCGCCCTGCAGCAGTGGGCGAACACCTCGAACCGCATCCGCGTCATCGAGTACGCGCGCAGCCATCAGGGCCGGCCGCTGTCGGTGGCGATCGTGTCCAGCCCCGCAAACCTCGCGCGTCTCGACGAGATCCAGAATGCGCTCGATGAACTCGCCGACCCGCGTCGCACCTCGGCCGCGCGCGCCAGTGAGATCCTGCGCGACGCGCCGACCGTGGCCTATGTGGCCCACAGCATCCACGGCAACGAGCACAGCGGCGGCGACGCCGCACTCGGCTTGATCTACGGCCTGATCGCCTCGAACGATCCCGCACACACCGCCCGCCTCGACGACACGATCCTGCTGATCGACCCGCTGATGAACCCCGACGGCCGCGCCCGCGCCGTGGCTGATCTGCGCGGCTTCCGCGGCGCCGCCCCGGGCTACGACGGGCAGTCGATGTCGCGCGGCACCAGCTGGCCCTTCGGCCGCGGCAACCACTACGTGTTCGACATGAACCGCGACTGGATCTTCGCCAGCCAGCCGGAGACGCAGGGCCGCCTCGAATTCCTGAAGCGCTGGCACCCGGTCGTGTTCATCGACGCCCACGAGATGGGCTCGGACGACACCTTCCTGTTCTCGCCGGCGCGTGCGCCGATGAATCCACACCTTTCGCCGCGCTTCATGCAGTTCGCCGCCGAGTTCGGCCGCGAGCAGGCGCAGGCCTTCGACCAGCGCGGCTGGGTCTACTACTCGGGCGAGTGGAACGAAGGCTGGTACCCGGGCTACTCGGACGCCTGGGGTGGCCTGCGCGGCGCGGTCAACATCCTCTATGAGCAGGCCCGCGTCGCCGACTTCGGCGTGCGTCAGGCCAATGGCGAGGTGCAGTTCCATGCCGACGGCGTGGCGCGCCAACTGGCCAGCGCGGTCGCCAACATCGACTCGATGCGTGCGCGTCGCGCCGACCTGCTGCAGGCCTTCTGGGACGACCGCAACGCGCTGGTCGGTGCGGGCGGCGACTATGCGAACGGCGTCTTCGCGATCGACGTCAGCCAGCATCCGGCGCGCGGCGAGCAGCTGCTGCGCGTGCTGCAGATGCAGGGCGTGGAAGCACGTCGGCTGTCCAGCGCCTGGACGGTGGAGGCGCAGGGCTTTGACGGCCGCAAGGCGCGCACTGAAGTTCCGGCCGGCAGTCTTCTGGTATCCACCCGCCAGCCGCTGGGCCGCCTCGCCGCGACCCTGATGGAGTTCGACCCGCAGATCGATCGCGAGTCGCTGAAGAAGGAGCGCGAGGCCTTGTTGCGCGATGGCGAAGGGACGATCTACGACATCACCGCCTGGAGCCTGCCGATGTTCTACGGCCTGCCGGCCTGGCGCATCGAGGGCGGCCTGCCGCAGCAGAGCGAAGCGGCGAGCGTCGCGAAGTCTCAGCCGATGCTGCCGGCCGACTCCGCGGTTGGCTGGGCACTGTCCGGGCATGACGATGCCGCGCTGCCGGTTGCCGCGAAGCTGCTGGCCAACGGCATCCGCCCGCGGGTGGCGCGCAAGGATCTGCGCTTCGACGGTCGCGACTATCCGCGCGGCAGCCTGGTCGTCACCCGTTACGACCACCCGCAGCTCGATTCGCAGCGCCTGCGCGAAGCTCTCGCCGCGGCGGCGAAAGAGGCACCGCAGGGCTTCGCCGCGCTGCGCAGCGGCGAAGGCCCCGGTGATCTGCCCGACCTCGGCGGCGGCGAGTTCGCCCTGCTGCAGCCGGGCGCCGTCGCCGTGCTCGGCAAGGGCGCGGCCAACCCGCACACCTTCGGCGCGGTCTGGCACTACCTCGAACACGGGCTCGGCGTGAACCCGAGCCTGCTGGATGAGAGCGCCGTCGCTCGCATGGACCTGCGCGCCTACCGCGTGATCGTGCTGCCCGAGCGCTGGGGCGGCCGCCTGCCGCAGGAAGTCAGCGACGCGCTGAAGCCGTGGGTGGAAGCCGGCGGCACCCTGATCGCCTTGGGCAATGCGTCGACGGCACTGGCCCGCGAAGACGGCCTGTCGGCCGCGCGCGGCTTGCCCGACGCCCTGAAGGAGCTCAAGCCCTACCGCGATCGGCTCGCCCGTGAGTGGCTGGCAGCGTCTGCCCGCACGAGTCTTGAAGGCGATCCCTACGCGCGTGGGGCGGCCAGCGGACGCAGCGGCGCCTTCAGCCTGGACCCCGAGGCCAAGAGTCTCGACGGCGACGCACTGACCGAACGCGACGGCTTCCAGCAGGTGTTCATGCCGGTGGGTAGCTTCGTCGCAACGCGCTGCGACGACACCCACTGGCTGAGCTTCGGCTGCCGCGATCATCTGCCGGTGCTGGTCGATTCGAGCACCCCGCTGATGGCCTCGGGCGGCGTCGAAGCGCCGTATCGCCACGGCGTCTGGCGCGCGGATTCCGGCAAGAAGGCCGGCGAGCACTGGACCGCGTACGGTTGGGCTGGCCTGCCGCCGGGGCAGACGCTGGAACTGCGCCTGGGCGGACTGCTGTGGCCGGAAGCGCAGGAGCGCATCGCCAACACTGCCTGGGTGACTCGCGAATCGAAGGGTGCCGGCCAGATCATCCTGTTCGCCACCAACCCCACCTTCCGCGGCGCCAGTCTGGGCATGCAGCGCGCGCTCGGCAACGCCGTGGTTTACGGCCCCGGCTTCGGCACGCGCACGGCGGTGCCGGTGCAGTGATGGGTGACTGAACAATCGCAGTAGACAAGGACGCCCGCAGCATGCGGGCATTCTTGCCTGCGCGTTTCGGCAGCGCGCAGAGCGCTCTTGTGGCGTGGCCCAACCTGCACAAGCACAGCGCATCGCTCGCGGTGCTTCGCTCCACGTAGGTTGGCGCCGAGCGCAGCGAGGCCCAACGTCATGCCATCAACGCAGCCGCATCGACCCAGCCCTGCGATGTTGGGCCGCGCTTCGCTTGGCCCAACCTACACAAGCACAGCGCATCGCTCGCAGCGGTTCGCTCTTCGTAGGTTGGTGCCGAGCGCAGCCAGGCTCAACTCTCCCCCGTCCCCGCCTTCGCTTCGCTCGGGCTCATCGGACCCCGGGCTACCACTCGGCGCTTGAAGAAGGCGGCTCAGGAGTGTGCGCATGAACCGGCGTATCGGGAAACAGCGGATCGACGAAGCGAACCGATCCAGTCACTTCGATTGGGCGCGCCTCTTTACAGCCTCAGAACCACTCTGCCCGCATCGCGAAGAACGAATCGTCGAAGCCACCGACGAGCGCGATCGCATGCATGGCGGTTGGCAGCTCCTGGGCGAGAAAGTAGCGGCAGGTCTGCAGTTTGCCGCGCAGGAAGTCAGCGTCGCCCTGCCCTGCGTCCAGCTGCTTCTGGGCGGCCAACGCCTGCTTAAGCCACAGCCAGCCAACCACGGCGTGGCCAGCGGCGTGCAGGTAGTGGCTGGCATTGGCCAGCGCCAGGCCGGCCTCGCCGCGCAGCAGTCGGCTGGCGACGCCGGCGGCAGTGACGCCGACCTTCTGAGTGAGCACGCGCAGCGGCACCGTTGCCTCGACCCAGTCGGGATGCTCAGCGGCTTCAGACAGCGTCGCCTCGATGCGCTGGCCAAGCAGGCGCAGGGCCGCGCCCTGTTCGTGGGTCGATTTGCGCGCCAACAGGTCGATGGCCTGTATGCCGTTGGTACCCTCGTGGATCGGATTCAGGCGGTTGTCGCGCCAGAGTTGCTCGACGGGATACTCGCGGGTGTAGCCGTAGCCGCCCAGCACCTGGATCGCGTGGTCGGAGGCCTGCACGCCGAACTCCGAACACCAACCCTTGACGATGGGCGTCAGCAGATCGAGCAGCCGACCGGTCTCTTCGCGCTCGCTTTCGTTCACTGCGTGAGCTTTGAGATCGACCAGGCTCGCCGCATACAGGCACAGCGCGTAGCCGCCTTCGACAAGGGCACGCTGCCGCAGCAGCAGCCGACGCACGTCGGCGTGCTCGATGATCGCCACCGGCTTCGACTCCGGGTCGCGGTTATCCACCGGCCGCCCCTGCAGGCGCTCGCGGGCGTACTGCAGTGCATAGAGATAGCCACGGTAGGCGAGCATCACCGCGCCGATGCCGACGCCGATCCGCGCCTCATTCATCATGTGGAACATCGCCGCCAGGCCCTGATGCGGCTTGCCGACCAGCTCGGCCACACATTCGCCGCGCTCGCCGAACTTGAGCACGGTGTTGACGATGCCGCGCTGGCCGAGTTTGTGGTTCAAGCCCGCCAGCTGCACGTCGTTGCGCTCGCCCACCTGACCATCGGCGCCGATGTGGTTGCGCGGGACCGCGAACAGGCTGATACCGCGGGTGCCGGCCGGCGCGCCTTCGATGCGCGCCAGCACCAGATGGATGATGGTTTCGCCCAGCGTGTGCTCGCCGCTGGAGATCCACATCTTCTGGCCTTCCAGACGGTAGCTGCCGTCGGCTTGCGGAATCGCACGGGTGCGGATGTCACCCAGCGAGCTGCCGGCCTGCGGCTCGGACAGACACATCGTGCCGAAGAAGCGCCCCGCCAGCAGGGGCTCGGCGTAGCGATGCATCTGCGCAGGCGAGCCGTGGGCCAGCAGCAGATGGGCCGCGCCGCGGGTCAGCAGGCCGTAGCCGGCGGCGGCGGTGTTGGCGCCCATGAACAAGCCATCGGCGGCCAGAGCCACCGTGTAGGGCAGGCCCAGGCCGCCGTGTTCGGCTGGCGCGGCGGCAGCATTGAAGCCGCCCTCGGCATAGGCGCGGGTCACGACCCGTGTGGATGCGGGCAGCTGCACCTGGCCATCGACGAAGCGCGGTTCCTCGCGGTCGGCTTCGGCCGCCTGCGGGAGGAAGACTTCGGCTGCCAGCGTGTGCGCGGCGTCGAGTACCGCCGCGACCGAGTCCTCGCCGTGCTCGGCAAAGGCCGGCAGGCGCAGCAGGGCCGGCAGGTCGAGCACCTCGTTGAGCATGAAGTGCTGATTGCGGAGATCGACCAGGGGGCTCGGGGTCATGCAGGCGTCCATTGCGTAGGCAAGCGCCGAAGGGTAGCAGCGCCGGTGCGCCGTGAAGCGTCATCTCGCGGATTCAAGCGCCTGTTTGTCCGGCTCGACTTTCGCGCGGCGCGGTCGCTCGGCGCAGACGTGCGGTCTCGTGGATCGAGTGGTGGTGCGCCACAGGCGCAGCCTATGCGATGCAGGCTTGGGCTTCGTTTGGGGCTTGGCGTCGCCCGCACTGGCTAGGTGCACATGTCGCGGAGGTGGTGCGCCACAGGCGCAGCCGATTCGATCGAAGACTTGGGGCTTCGTTCGGGGCTTGGCGTCATACGTGCTTGTAGGGTGCGCGTGTCGCGCACCAAGGTGGGGCGCTGGGGGCGCTAAAGTTTCCCAAGCGCCAGCCGCTACTCCGTCCAGCGGAATTCCGATTCCGCTTTCCACAAGGAGTACCGCCATGCGCATCGTCGCCACCGATCTGCAACTCGCCTCCACGCGCGAGTTCCGCCAATCGGAAGCCCGTGAGGAGCGGCTCGATCTGCGCATCGGCCCGCCGCC
>JBIJCA010000218.1:0-7872 GCA_044344935.1 Aquimonas sp.
ATCGGCAGACTCACCCGCCAGCCACGCATGCGCATCTGGAAGGGGTGCATCGGAAGCGCGCCCCAGCGAAAGGAAATCGAACAGGGCGCGATCCGACAGCTGCGACGGCCGGACATCGCCCAGCGCGCGCGCCATGGTTTCCAGACGACCGGGTGCGGTGCGCTCCCACTCGTCCATCATCCGCCGCACCTGCTTGCGCTGCAGATTTTCCTGGGAGCCGCAGAGGTTGCAGGGAATGATCGGAAAGCCCTTGGCCTCCGCATAGCGTTCGATATCGGCCTCGGCCACGTAGGCCAGCGGGCGGATGACGGTGTGGCGGCCGTCGTCCGAGCGCAGCTTGGGCGGCATGCCCGAGAGCTTGGCGTGGAAGAACAGATTCATGAAGAAGGTCGCCAGCAGGTCGTCGCGGTGATGACCCAGGGCGATCTTGGTGAAGCCCTGCGCGGCGGCATGGGTGTAAAGCGCGCCGCGGCGCAGCCGCGAACACAGCGAGCACATGGTCTTGCCCTCGGGCACCACGCGCTTGACCACCGAGTAGGTGTCCTGCTCGAGGATCCTGAAGGGCACGCCGAGGCTTTCGAGGTAGGCGGGCAGGATGTGCTCGGGAAAGTCGGGCTGCTTCTGATCCAGATTCACCGCTACCAGCTCGAAGCGCACCGGCGCCTTGGCCTGCAGCTGCAGCAATACGTCCAGCATCGTGTAGCTGTCCTTGCCGCCGGACAGACAGACCATGACCTTGTCGCCCTCTTCGATCATGCCGAAGTCGGCGATGGCCTGGCCGACCTGATGGCGCAGGCGCTTGGCCAGCTTGTTGTGCTCGTGTTGGTGCTTGCTGCGGACGCGGGACATGGGAACTCGAGAGAAAGCCGTGAAGGTCGCCGGGTGCGGGCACGCGGCGAGGCCGTGGAGTTTAGCAGCGCTCCTGTGGCCGCCTGTCGACGGGTGCCGCGTCAGCACATTCAAGCGAGAAGGTCGCGCCGCAGCACCCTGGGCCCGCTCAGGAAACGGAGGCCAATGCGGGGCGCACCGAAGACTGTGGCTTTGTCACCGTACGCCTTAGTAAGCTCATGTCCGGCCCCCACCCCATGCCCTGGACGCCGCAATGCTGTCGAGCGATACCGCAGACGTGGTCAACCAGCTGGCCGAGCTCAAGCTTGAGCACCGTGATCTCGACGTCGCCATCGAGCGCATGGCACAGACGCCGGGAGCGGACGAACTGCAGCTGCGCCGGCTGAAGAAGCGCAAGCTGCGAATCAAGGACCTGATCGCCCGGCTGGAGAGCGAGCTGATTCCCGATCTGGATGCCTGAGGAGCAGGGATTGGGGAATGGGGATTGGGGAATCAACCCGGCGCCGTGCGGCGAGGGTCGCAGTACGCCGCACGTTCAAGCGCCTTGTCGCGTTGCCTCTGCAATCGCAGCCTTCAGCTCTTCCGCCGGACACGGCTTTGCCAGCACCCGGTGAATCGCTCCACTGGCGCGGGCGGCATCGCTGCTGTCGCTGTCGCCCATGCCGGTGAGCAGGATGCGAACGGTGCGGGGCCAGCGTTCGGCCACGGCCTGCAGGAAGCGCACCCCGTCCATGCCGGGCATGCGCATGTCGGACAGCACCACATCGAAGGGCGCTTCGGATTCGAGCATGTGCAGCCCCTGTTCGGGCCCAAGGGCGGTCGCCAAATCCACCGCGCCGTAGAGGCTGCGGTTCAAGGCACGCAGGATGTTGGGCTCGTCATCGACGGCCAGCACACGCGGCAGAGCCTCAGGCATCGCTGTTCTCCCGGATGCGCGCCGCCTTGTCGCGCCAGTCCTCGAGACGATCCAGCATGCGCACGCGCTCCAGATAGGCGACATCGACGTCGTCCTCGGTGGCCAGCGCCACCGCCACGTGGACAACACCGACCAGGCCGAACTCGCGCTGGCTGCCGCGCTGCGGCTGGCGATGGTGGGCGACGGCTTCGACGATCGCCATCGGCAGTCCCCACACGCCGAGGAGGTAGGCCCCCAGCTCGGCGTAGCCGAAGTGCGCGACAGCCTCACCCTCAGGCACGGGCAACAGCTTGCCGACGTTGGCGAGCAGGGCCGCGATGCCAGCCTGATCGGCATCGGCGCGGCCAGCGGCGATGCGGCCGGCGATCAGCGAGGTCAACAGAGCCTGGCGCTGCAGGGCTTCCACGTCGGCGCGGCCGGCGTCCTGGCTGAACACTTCGGCGGCGAGCACGAGGTTGCGGATCATGGTGGAACCGATCCGCGACACCGCCATCTTGAGGTCGGTGACCGCCCGCCCCGAGGACGGAAAGAAGGCCGAGTTGGCCATGTGCAGCACCTTGGCGGTCATGGCGGGATCTTCCGCCAGGATGGCGCCGATCTGGCGGGCGTCGCAGTTCGGATCCTGCAGCGCCTGGTTCAGCTTGGCGAACACATGCGGCGCGGTCGGCAGGCGCTTGATGCGGCCAACCACCTCACCGATGGCGGGGTCTGCGAGCAGGTTGCGCAGTGCCACGGCGCCCTCGATCGCATCGACCAGCACCTGCGGCTCACAGGGTTTGGAAAGAAACTGCTGGGCGACGTTCAGGGCGCGCATGGCCGCATCGGTTTCGGTGTGCCCGGACAGCAGCATGCGCAGGGTCGAAGGCGATTTCTGCTGGACACGCTTCAGCAGCTCGGCGCCGTCCATTCCGGGCATTCGCATGTCGGTGACGACGACATCGATCGGCGCGCGCTCCAGCTCGGCCAGCGCGGCCTCGCCGCTGTCGGCAAGCACGATGTCCCAGTCGCGATTCAAGCCGAACAGCATGCGTTCCAGACCCACCAGGATGCGGCGCTCATCGTCGACGAAAAGAACCTTCACGACGGCTCTCCGGTCGGGCGAGCTTGCAGCGGCAGTTCGATGATGAAGGTCGTGCCGTGGCCCGGCGTGGTTTCGAAGTGGATGCGCCCCTTGTGCTTGTCGACGATGGTGGCGTACGCCATCGACAGGCCCTGACCCGTGCCTTTGCCAACCGGCTTGGTGGTGAAGAACGGATCGAACACCGAGCGCTGGATGGCGTCAGGAATGCCGCCGCCGGTATCGGCGACGCGGATCTCGGCGAACTCGCCAACGACGCGCGTGCTGATCTCGATGCGGCCCTTGCTGCCGGGCGACTTCAGCACGACGTCGCCGATCGCGTGCGAGGCGTTGACGATCAGGTTCAGCACGACCTGGCTGATCTGGTCGCGGAAGCAGGGCACCGCCGGCAGCGCAGCATCGAGACGGGTTTCCAGCTCGGCCACGTACTTCCACTCGTTGCGCGCCACCATCACCGTGGTGTCGATCAGCTCGGCCAGATCGACCGGCTCCATGTCCTCCCCGGATGGGTGCGAGAAACGCTTCATCGCCATCACGATGTGGGAAACGCGATGCAGACCTTCCTGCGACTCGTCGAAGGCATCGGGCACGTTGCGCCGCAGATAGTCGAGCCGCGCCGCCTTGACCGCGGCCTCGGCGGCGTCGAGGCGCTCCGCCGAGAGCGCGTCGCCACGGGCATCGGCGAGCAGGCCCAGATACTGATCGATCACGTTCAGCAGAGTCTCGAAGCCCGAGCGCAGGAAGCTGACGTTGTCGCTGACGTATTGGATCGGCGTGTTGATCTCGTGCGCGACACCCGCGGCAAGTTGGCCGATCGCCTCCATTTTCTGCGACTGCAGCAGCCGCGCCTGGGTGCTGCGGAGCTCGGCCAGCGCCTGCTGCAGCTGGGTGCGTTCGCGGTCGAGCTCGCGCGTCTTGCGCGACACCACGGCTTCGAGCGCGATGTTCTGCTCCAGCAGATCGAAGGCCGAAGGGTCGGCGCTGCCGCGGCTCTCCAGTCGCTGCATGAGCACCTCGATGGTGCGGTCGCGGGCGGCGAGCATGCGCTTGAGATCCACGGGATCGAGCGGCGACGGCTCGCCGGGCGCCGGACCCGCCGCGGAAGACTCGTGCGCTGACGAAGGGCTCATGGGGATCGGGTCCCTGCGGCTACGGCGATGGCGGTGAAGGTCTGGTTGATGTGGAGTCCATTGAACTGCTCGCCGTGCGTGGAGAACCCGAAGACCCGATGGGCGGCCAGGAAATCACCCACCTCCGACAACTGGTTGCGGCGCTCGGCCTCGCGGCGCCGCAGGGTGCAATCGCAGCCCAGCACCAGTGCGGGTTCACCGAGCTCCGATTCCATCGCATCGAAGCCCTGACGCAAGGCCTCCAGCGGTGACGTGGCGTCGCCGACATCCACCAGGACACCGGTCTCGACCGCGGACAGACACTGCAGCGCGCGCGACCGAGTGACCCGGCTGATCGTGCGGACCACCTGTGACTCACCGACCCGCAGGAGCAGTGGATGGGTCTCCAACAGATCCGGCACCAGATCGGCCTCGGCGACACCGAGTACCTGCGCGTACACCTCGGCGGCCGGCAGGCCGTTGATCTGGATGACCAGACGGCGCTCCGGATCCGCCTCGGTGATCACCAGCCGCTGTCGTCGCGGCACGAAGTGCTGCACGCGGAAGGCCACGAACGGCTGCGAGGTCTCGAAGACTCCGAACACCGCGGCATTGCTGCGGAAGCGGCCATCGAAGTAGACCGGCGTGTGCTCGAAGCGCATTTCGTCCGAAGCCGATCCGCCGATGAAGGGCACGTCTTCCAGACCGTGGTAGAGCGCATGCGCCAGTCGCTCCTCGCCCTGGTGCAGGCCATCAACCAGCAGCAGGCCGAATCGACGCCAACCCGCAACCAGCGGGCGCGACGAAAGCTCGGCTGCAATCTGGCGCGCAGCATCCTCGGCCTTCTCCAGCGGTTCGATGAGGAAGGTCCCGAGGCGCAGGCCTTCGCCGTAGCAGGCCAGCAGCGAGACGCCACCGCGACGGAACCCGCCCGCGCCGATCTGACTGCCGCTGGTGCAGCCGAGCAGAGGGCACATGAAGTGCTGCTTGAGAGCATCTGCCAGCGCCTGCAGGGGATACAGGCCATCACAGAAGAACACCACGGCAACCGGCACCTGGCCGGGCCGGCGCCGGATCAGCTCGGCGCAGAGTTCAGCGACGACATCGAGCGGTTCCAGCAAGCCACTGGACACGCACTCGTTGGAGATCGGCGAGGACGCGGCCGCGATCACGCCGGGCGTCGGCGTCGGAAACCCGTCATCGTTCGCGCGTGGAGCCACGGACTCTCGACGCTCGCACGTCGACGGCTTCATCCTCGACCCTCTCCGGTCTGCACGGTGCTTTCCTGTTGTTGGCGGCACGTCGGCCGCGGGACCCGGGTGTACCCAGCCATCACGTCGCTTTCGACGCCCGCCTTCCGGCGGAGCAATGGCAACCGCTTCCCCCCGCGTGCATGCGGCGTGCCGCGCACCGCAACTTTCCGGGCCCACCGTTCAGTAAGCTTGGCGAACCGCAGCGGAGACCCCGACTGGACACGGCAACCCCATCCGAGCGAACGCGCCTCGTCTCCGCCATCGCCGCCCTCAGCGGCGTGTTCACGGTTGGACTGGCGCTGGCCACCGGGAGCCTGGGCCTTTGGAGTGCCGCCGGTACCGGTGTCTGGGCCACGCTGGCCGCGCTCGCGCTGCTGTGGCCACTGCCCACGCTGCGCGGCCTGCTCGGCTGGCAGGCGCTGGGCATGGGCGTGGCCGGGCTGGGTGTAGTCGCCTGGCTGCACCACGCGGGTGCGGACTGGCCGGCAGGTCTGGCCCTGCTGAGCTCCGCCTCACTCGCCGCAGCGCTCGGTCTGGCCCGGCAGCGCTCACCCACCCGCCAGAGCCTGCTCAGCCTGACGGGCGGCGCGATGCTGATGCTGGGTGGCCTGGATGCGCTCGGAGTATTCGGCGGGCGCGCAAGCGGTTCCACGCTGGGCGCGTTTCCACTGCTGCTGGCCTGCGCGTCCATCGGGCTGGGCTCAGCGCTGCTGCGGCAGGGGTTTCCGCGATCGCCCGGGCTGCGCGAGGGCGCGCGCATGGCCACCGCATTCGCGCTGGCCGCGGCGATGGTCGATGTCAGCACCCGGCTGCCGGGCTGGAACCTCGCGCTGCTGCCGCCCCTAGTCTCCGGCGCAGCCACTCTTTGCCTCGTGGCCATCGCCGGCGGGCGGCGGCGCATCACGCGCTGGCTCCTGCTGCCGCTGGCACTGCTCGCGCTGGCAACCGCAGCGGGCTGGCTGGCACCCGTGCTCGATGCCGAGCGATCGTGGACACCCTGGTTGCCGCTGACGTCTGGATTGGCGCTCGGCCTGGCCTGCCTCGGCCTGTTCGCCCTCGAACGCCGCCAGCGCCGGCTGGGCTGGCGCACCCTGGCCTGGGCCAGCGGCCTCGTCCTGATCCTGATCGCGGCGCTGGGATTCCTCGGCTTCCTGCTGGAAACCGACCGCCTGAACCCCTGGGGCGAGGCCCGCGCCCTGGGTCCACTCGACTCGCTCGGTCATTTCGGACTGGGCTTGGCCCTGGTGCTGCTGTCGGACATCGGCCGCGACGCGCAGCGGCCGCTGGCGGCGTGGTTGCCCGCAACGCTCGGTGCAATGACCGTGTTGATCGGCGTCTTCGGCTGGCGCGCCGTGCTGCCGGACAACTCCCTGCGAATCGAGCGCGCCAGCACCGACGTCGCCGAACTGCTGCAGGGCCGGCTGCAGCAGCGGCTCGATCTGTTCGCCCGTCAACTGCAGCTCGGTCCCGCTGTTGGCGACTCGGCAGCGCGCATCCTGGCGAAATCCGAGCCCGCGGTGATCGCGATCGCCGACCCATCAGGCAGCGGCTGGCAGCTGCGCGACCCCCAACTGGCTGCCGTGCTCGAACGCCAGGAAAGCCGGCTGCGGATCCTCTTTTCGGGCCTGCTGGAAGACCGCCCGCTCGAGGTATCGCCCCTGCTCGGGCCGGGGCGTCCCGCCTGGATGATTGTGTCGGCTGCGAGCACCGACGCAGGCAAGCGACTGCGCCTGCTGGTGGACGCGGAGCGCCTGGCGGAGCCCGTTCTGGCGGCGGCCAAACTGCCGTTCGCCGTAGAGCTGCGCGAGCAGGACTCGGTGATCCTGGAACGCCGCACGTCCGCGGTCAGTCCTGGCGCGGGCAGCATCGAACGCAACCTGGAGGGGCTGGGCGAGGGCTGGACCCTGCGCATCGCGCCACTGCCGAGCACGGTCCAGTTGCTGGGCTCACGCCTGCCCACGCTGGTGCTGGTCATGAGCATCCTGCTCGGTGGCAGCCTGGCCGCAGCCTTGCGCCTGGCTCTCGTCGCGCAGCAGCGGGCACGCAAGGCGGAGGCCATCGCGCGCGGCCTCGAGCGGGAAGTCGCAGCGCGCCAGGCCACCGAGACCGCGCTCGATCGTTCGCTGGATGAGATCGGCCTCATCCTCTCCAGCATCAGCGACGGCTTCCTGTTCCTGGACAACCAGCTGCGCGTCTCCTTCACCAACCTGCAGGCCTCGCGCATGCTGCTCGCGGGCGCTGAACTGGTCCCCGCCCAACCCCTGATCGAGGTGTGGCCGGAGCTGCAGAAGGAAGGGCGGGTTGCGCAGCTGGATGCCACCCTGGAACGCAGCGGCGACTGCCGCTTCGAAGCCTTCAACCCGCGCTCGCGCTGCTGGCTGGAAGTGCGCGCATTCGCGCACCCCAACGGCCTGGCTCTGCTGCTGCGCGACATCGGGGACCAGCGCGAGCGCGCCGAAGCGCTGGCTTCCAGCGAAGCCGCCCTGCGTGGTGCTCAGCGACTGGCCCGCGTCGGCAGCTGGCGCTATGACCTGCACGCGGACAGCTGGCTGTGGAGCGATGAGCTTTATCGCATCCTCGGGATGCTCCCTGGCCAGCTGCCGCCCTCCCGGGACCTGCTGCTGCAGCATGTCCCGACCAGTCATCGTGCGTCACTGTCGCTGGCGC
>JBIJCA010000219.1:0-7867 GCA_044344935.1 Aquimonas sp.
CGCCAGGCGAGCGACGGCTGGATCTCGCGCGCATCCGCATGGCCTTGACCAGCGGTTGGCAGACCACAGAGAACGCAACAGAGAAGCCGACGGTGGCCGACGAGTTGGAGCACGTCAGCTATTACCTCGGACATGTGCTCTATCTGATCTTGCCCGTCTTCCACGAACTCTTGGCTGACGCGGTCGAGACCGCTTATGGGCGCCCTCTGCCGCCGATGCCTGCGATCCTGCGGTTTGGCTCCTGGGTCGGGGGCGACATGGACGGGAACCCTTTCGTAGGGGCCGATACCATCGCGGCCAGCCTGGCCTCGCAGCGCAGTCTGATCATCGCCAACTACCGGGGAGACCTGGCGGATCTGGCCGGGATTCTGACCCAGTCATTGGGCCGCGTCGGCGTCGACCCGAGGGTCATGAAGCGCATTGATGACTATCGAGCGCGCTTGGGCGAAGCGGCGCAGCGCCTGCGCTCGCGCCATGACGATATGCCCTACCGGCAGCTGTTGAATCTGATGATCCTCCGTCTGGAGGCAACCGAGGCCCAGATGGCCGAGGCTTACCGTGGCCCCAGCGAACTGCTCGATGATCTCAATCTGATCGCGTTGTCGCTGCGCAGCCAGCGTGGCGAACACGCAGGTTTCTTCGCGCTGCGGCGTCTGCAGCGCAGGGTCGAGGCCTTCGGTTTTCACTTGGCTACGCTCGATCAGCGGCAGGACTCGCGTGTGCACGACGCAGCTCTCGCGGACCTGTTCGAGGATCGCGACTGGCCTGAGAGAACCGCTCAGGAGCGGACAGCTCGGCTGCGCGAACGGCTGACCGGACCTCTCGAAAAGCGTGATTCGGCCGATCCGACGACGCAGCGGGTCCTGGACGTGTTCGGCATGCTGGCGCGCCTGCGTCCGCGCTACGGCGCCGAAGCTTTCGGCCCCTATATCGTGAGCATGAGCCGGAGTGCGGCTGACGCGCTGGCGGTGCTCGCACTTGCGCGCATGGGCGGACACGTGGACCGCAGCGGGGTCGTGCCGCTGGACGTCGCGCCCCTGTTCGAGACGGTGGACGACCTCGCGGCGGCGCCTGATGTCGTTGCCGCTCTCCTCGATGATCCTGTGTACCGAGCTCATGTCGCCGCTCGTGGCGAACGCCAGGTGGTGATGCTGGGCTATTCCGACAGCGCCAAGGATGCCGGGCTTGCTGCTTCTCGCTGGGCCATCCAGCGCGCGCAGATCGCACTGTGCGCGCTGGGCGTCGAGCGAGGCGTGCGCATTCTGTTCTTCCATGGTCGCGGCGGCTCAGCCAGCCGCGGTGGTGGCAAGACAGAGCGCGCGGTGATCGCTGCACCCCGCGGCAGCATTGACGGCTATCTGCGCTTGACCGAGCAAGGCGAGGTCATTCACCGCAAGTACGCGATCCGTGCACTCGCGCTGCGCAACCTGGAACAGACTGCGGGGGCAGTGCTGCGGGCGACAGCCCGGCCGCGCCCGCCAGAGCCGCGTGAGCCGGCCTGGCGCGAAGCCATGACCCTGATCGCCGGCGAGTCGCGGCGCGTGTACCGCGGCTTTGTGCATGAGGAGCCGGCCTTTGTGCCCTATTTCCGCGAAGCGACTCCGATCGATGTGATCGAACGCCTGAAGCTGGGCTCACGCCCGGCCAAGCGCGCGGCCGGTGGCCAGGCCGGCGTGGAGTCGCTGCGCGCGATCCCCTGGGTGTTCGCGTGGTCGCAGAACCGCTGCAACCTCACCGCCTGGTACGGCGTGGGCAGCGGTCTTGCCGCTGCGATCGAGGCCAAGGGCGTTGAGGCCATGGCCGAGATGGCGCGCGACTGGCCCTTCTTCGCCACCCTGGTCGACGATGTCGAGATGGTGCTGGCCAAGACCGAGCTCGACATCTTCGCGCGCTACTCGCAGTTGGCCGGCGCCGAGCTGCACGCCGCATTGTTCCCGCGCATTGAAGCCGAGTTCGAGCGCACGCGATGGGCGGTGCTTGAACTCAAGGGCGCGCAGGAGCTGCTGCTTGGCGACCGCCGTCTGCGCCTGTCGATCCGCCTGCGCAATCCCTATGTCGACCCGATCAGCCTGCTGCAGGTCGACCTGCTGCGTCGCTGGCGCGCGGCAGGTCGGCCCGAGGACGCGCTGTTCCATGCGCTCGTGGCCACGGTGAACGGCATCGCTGCCGGCGTACAGAACACGGGTTGATTGCCGGGCTAAAGGCCGTGCAGCGCCTGCTGCAGGTCTTCGATCAGGTCGTCAGCGTGTTCGAGGCCCACCGAGACCCGCAGCAGACCCTGCGGAGAGACCGGGTGCGTGCCTTCCACCGAGGCGCGGTGTTCGATCAGCGATTCGCAGCCACCCAAGGAGGTGGCGCAATGGAACAGGCGCGTGCTGCCGGCGACCTGCAGCGCCGCCGCGCGGCCGGCGGCCAGCTCGAAGCTCAGCATGCCGCCGGGGTGCTTCATCTGCCGGGCCGCCAGCGCATGGCCGGCGTGCGAGGCAAGACCCGGGTAATGCACCACCGACACCGCCGGATGCGCGGCCAGCGCAGCGGCAACTTTCTCGGCGTTCGCGCAGTGCAACGCCATGCGCGCCGGCAGCGAGCGCAGCCCGCGCAGAATCAACCAGGCGTTGAACGGGCTGGCGCTGCCGCCAAGCAGCTTGCGCACCTCGTAGCAGCGCGCGGCCAGCGCATCGTTGCGACCGAAGCAGAGCAGGCCGCCCATCACGTCCGAATGCCCGCCCATGTACTTTGTGGCCGAATGCATCACCACATCGGCGCCCAGCGCGATCGGCTGCTGCAGGATCGGCGTGGCGAACGTACTGTCGACAATCACCAGCGCCGAACGGGCATGCGCAATCTCGGCGCAGGCGGCGATGTCGACCACCTGCATCAGGGGGTTCGAGGGCGTTTCAATCCACAGCGCACGCGTTTCGCCATCGACCGCCGCGCGCAACGCAGCGAGGTCGCGCGAGTCAACGAAGCGCGATGACAGGCCCCAGCGCGGCAGCCAGTGCTCGGCCAGCTCGCGCACACCGTGGTAGAGATCGCGCTGGAACACCACATTGCCGCCCGCCGGCAGCGCTTGCAGCAGACAGCTGGCCGCAGCCATGCCGGTCGACAGCAGCAGCGCGCGTGATGCGCCGTCGAGGGCCGCGGCTGCCTGCTCCAGCCGCACCTGGGTGGGATTGTTGTCGCGCTGGTAGAGGTAGCCGTGATCCTGGGTGCCATCGGGCGCGTGCAGAAATGTGGTGGAGAGATTCAGCGGCGCGGCCAGCGCGCCGGTCTCGCGATCGGGCTCGGCGCCGATGTGCACGGCGCGGGTTTCAAGGCGCATGGCCGGGTCCTGTGGCGGTGGGTCGAGCGCAGTCTGTGCGTGGCCGCACAACCCGGCAATGGTCAAAGGTCAGTCGATTGCGGCTTTGCGATACTGCGCGACCCGCAAGCCCAAGAGTCCCGCTCGATGTCCAGCCACGCACCCGCCGACGAACTGCTCGCCACCGCACGCCGTCGCTATCTGCCGATCTATCGCCCGCGCGAGCTGATCCTGGAGCGCGGCGAAGGCTCGCGGGTCTGGGACAGCGCGGGTCGCGACTACATCGATCTCGCTGGCGGTATTGCCGTCAATGCGCTGGGTCATGCCGATCCGGATCTGCGAGCGGCGCTGATCGAGCAGAGTGGCAAGCTCTGGCACACCAGCAACATCTTCTACAGCGAGCCGCCCGTGCGTCTGGCCGAAGAATTGGCCGAGTCCTCCGGCTTCGCCGAGCGCGTATTCCTGTGCAACTCGGGCGCGGAAGCCAACGAAGCCGCGATCAAGCTCGCCCGCAAGCACGCGGCAGCCCAGGGCAAGGCGCCCGCGCAGCGGGTGATTCTCACGTTTCGCGGCAGCTTCCATGGCCGCACGCTTGCGACCATCACCGCGACCGCGCAACCCAAGTATCAGGAGGGCTTCGAGCCCTTGCCGGGCGGCTTCCGCTATGTCGACTTCAACGACGTCGCTGCGTTCGACGCAGCCTTCGATGCCGATGTCTGCGCCGTGCTGGTCGAGCCCATCCAGGGCGAGGGCGGGGTGATGCCGGCCGCGCCGGGCTTTCTCGCGCACCTGCGTCGTCGCTGCGACGAGACTGGCGCGCTGCTGATGCTGGACGAAATCCAGTGCGGCATGGGCCGCACAGGCCGCCTGTTCGCCTGTCATGGCGAGGGGGTGGAGCCTGACACCGTCAGCTTGGCCAAGGCGCTGGGTGGCGGATTCCCGATCGGCGCCCTGCTGGTCGGCAAGCGCGCCGCCGAGAGTCTCGGTTTCGGCAGCCACGGCACGACGTTCGGCGGCAATCCGCTGGCCGCCGCCGTAGCGCGCGCCGCGCTGGCCAAACTGAAATCGCCCGAGTTGCTCGCGAATGTGGAGGCGCGCGGTGCGCAGCTGGTTGCCGGCCTCCACGACATCAACAGCCGGCTGGCGGTGTTCAGCGGTGTGCGTGGCCGCGGTCTGATGCAGGGCGGGGTGCTGATCGAGCGGCACGCATCACGCGCCGCCGAAGTGATGGATGCGGCGGCCGGCGAGGGACTGCTCGTGCTCTCGGCAGGGGTAGGCGTGCTGCGCTTCGTGCCGGCGCTGAACATCCTCGAGGATGAGTTGGCGGAAGGCCTGCGCCGGCTGGAGCGCGCGCTGCGGGCGGTGTTTGGCTAGCCAGACCCATGCCAAAACATCGAACTGCATTGGAGAAGGCGGCGGGTCGCCTGGTCTCTAGCGTCCAGAAGGTGTGGATTCTGCAGCTGGGTGAGGACGAAGCCGCGTCAAGTGAGCGCGCCTTGGGGCAGGCGCATCTGCTTCTTCAAGCGGCCGCCGCGGGCGAGCTGCGCGCAGTGCTTGGCGCGCGCTCAGTCGAGGAATTCCTTGGTGAGCTTTGGGTTCTATAACACCCTACGACGTACCAAGCCATCCAGGCGTTCAACCTTGAACTGATGTCAGAGCGCTAGCGGCTCACTGGCCTCGCTTCGCTGAACGCTTCGCGCGCCGTACTGATCGTGGCCTCGATATCGGCGTCGCTATGCGCCGCCGAGAGGAAGCCCGCCTCGTAGGCGGACGGCGCGAAGTACACGCCGCGCTTCAGCAGGCCGTGGAAGAAGCGGTTGAACGCTGCGATATCGCAGGCGGTGGCTTGGGCGAAGCTTTCGACCTTCTGGTCGGTGAAGAAGAGGCCGAACATGCCGGGCACGCGGTTGGTGGTGACCGCCACGCCGGCCTCGCGAGCGGCGGCTTCCAGCCCATCACAGAGGAGATCCGTCTTGCGCATCAGGTCTTCGTAGAAGCCCGGCGCCTGGATCAGCTCCAGCGTGGCCAGGCCGGCGGCCATGGCGACCGGATTGCCCGAAAGCGTGCCTGCCTGGTAGATCGGGCCCGAAGGCGCCACCTGCGACATGATTTCGCGGCGTCCGCCATAGGCGCCTACCGGCATGCCGCCGCCGATGATCTTGCCGAAGGTGCTCAGATCTGGCGTCACACCGTACAGGGCCTGCGCGCCGCCCAGGGCGACGCGGAAGCCGGTCATCACCTCGTCAAAGATCAGCAGCGCGCCGTGCCGGCTGCACAGCGCACGCAGATGCTGAAGGTAGCCAGGCTTGGGCAGGATGCAGTTCATGTTGCCAGCGATCGGCTCGATGATCAGGCAGGCGATGTCGCCGCCGTGCTGCTCGAACAGTGCCGTAGCACCCTCGAAGTCGTTGTAGGCCAGGGTCAGTGTCAGGTCGGCGAGCCCGCTAGGTACACCCGGCGAAGTTGGCACACCGAAGGTCAGCATCCCCGAGCCGGCCTTGACGAGGAAGGTATCGCCGTGGCCGTGGTAGCAGCCCTCGAACTTCACCACCCGCGAACGGCCGGTGTAGCCGCGCGCCAGGCGGATCGCCGACATCGTGGCCTCGGTGCCGGAGTTCACCATGCGACTCATTTCCATCGAGGGCACAAGGCGCGCGACCGTCTCCGCCATCGTTACCTCATGTGGGTTCGGCACGCCGAAGCTGAGGCCGTTCGCCGCGGTGCGCGTGACAGCCTCCAGCACCTTTGGATTCGCGTGGCCGGCGATCATTGGTCCCCAACTGCCGATATAGTCGATGTAGCGCTGGCCTTCGACGTCCCACAGGTAAGGGCCTTCGGCACGCGTGGCGAAGAAGGGTTCGCCGCCGACGGAACGGAAAGCCCGCACCGGCGAGTTCACCCCGCCGGGCATCAGCTGCTTGGCGCGCTCAAACAGCGCGTGATTGGTGCTCAAGAGCGTCTCCTCTGTACTCGGGAAAAGCGTTTCGCAGGGCGCGCACGGCGTCCGCGGGTTTGGTGCTCGCGTATACCGTGCTGATGACGGCGAGCAGATCAGCGCCGGCGGCAACCAACGAGGGTGCAAGCGCGGGTGTGATGCCGCCGATAGCGACCACTGGAAGAGCAAGCGCGCGGGCGCGCGTCAGCAGGGCTGCGTCGGCGGAGGTGGCCAGCGGCTTGGTCGGCGAAGTCGCGAACGCTCCGAATGCGATGTAGCTCGCGCCGTCGAGCCGAGCCCGACGTGCGCGACCAAGGCTCGAATAGCATGACGCACCGATCAGAGCGGCTGCGCCCAGAGTCAGACGGGCAGCGGACACGTTTCGGTCATCGTTGCCGAGGTGTACACCATCAGCCCCCAGACAAGCCGCGAGATCAGGATCATCGTTGATGACCAGCGGAACCTTCGAATTCCGGCACAGCTCAAGCAATGCAGTTGCTTGCTCTCTCCGAAGTGTGGCGCTCGCGCTCTTGTTTCGGTACTGCAACAGGGCAACACCGCCCTGAAGGGCATCCGAGGTGACCGCGAGCAGCTGCTGAGTGTCCTGTAGGTCAGGCGTAATCAGGTAGATCCCACGCAATGGCATGCGCATCGTCGACTTCACGTGGGTTACTCACGACCGGCGTGAAAGAATATCAGGCCCCATCGCAACGAAATGGACGGAACCCATGAGCAGTACGGAACCCGCGCCCGGCGCGCGCCACTGGATGTGTGTTGTATGCGGCTTCATCTACAGCGAGGCCTCGGGCCTTCCCGAGGAAGGTATCGAGCCGGGCACGGCTTGGGAGGACGTCCCCGAGACTTGGCTCTGCCCCGATTGCGGGGTTACCAAGGGTGACTTCGAGATGGTCCAGATCCAGGCCTGAGACCGCCTGCGCCGGGGCCCGTCGTCGGCCGCACAGGCTGCCAAGCGATCAAGGCTGCCCTTTGAGAGGGATGCCGGGGCCGAAGAGCAGTTCGTCGCCCCGGGCCACCGCCAGTTCGGCCGCCGTGCCCGCGTTCAGCTCAAGCGTGTACAGCGCAGATCCGGCACTAGGATAGTTCGGGCAGGCCGACCGCTTGCAGGGCGGGACGTTGCGGGCTACCGAGACGAGGCGGCGCTGGGCGTCGAAGTAGAGGATATCGAGCGGAATCAGCGTGTTCTTCATCCAGAAGGCCAGTGGCTGCTCGCGCTCGAAGACGAACAGCATTCCCTGATCCGCCGGAAGGGAGTCGCGATGCATGAGGCCGAGCTGCCTAAGCGGCTCGGTATCGACCACTTCGACGGCGAAGCGATGCCCCTTGAGCTCGACCCAGGTCGCGGGTTGAGCGTTGCAGGCGCTGACGAGCAGCGAGATCGAGAACGCGAGCAGCAGGCGCATGGCATGAATCCCTAGGGTGGACACCGGGGTGAAGATGACACCATCAGAAGGGAGGATGCGGAAGCCCGATCTTCCTGCGACGCCCCTCTTTACAACTTCGCAAACCGCGGTATAGTGTGCGGCTCCCACGGACGAGGCGGTCGGCACGGCGCATCGGTTGGGGGAGCGGAAAAAGTTTCGGTTGAGGTGTTGACGGAAACGAAATCTGCT
>JBIJCA010000220.1:0-7845 GCA_044344935.1 Aquimonas sp.
GAGGGGAGAGGGGCTTGAAGCAGTGGCGCTCTTGATGCACTGAGGGACGTTGGCTGCCCCCTCTCCCCAACCCCTCTCCCACGAGGGGAGAGGGGCTTGAAGATGGGGCGCTTGTGAAGCCCTGCGGGGTCCGCGCTCGACGCGAAACCAGCGCAACGTTCAGCTCTGCCAAAGCCGCGCGTACTGCTGCGGACTCACGCCCAGCACGCTGCGGAAGCTGCGGCTGAAGTGCGCGGCGTCGGCGAAGCCGGCGTCGGCGGCGAGATCAGCCAGGCGCGGCGTCGGATTCTGCTGCAGACGATGCAGCGCCTCGTGCATGCGATAGCGGCCGAGGATCCACTTGGGGCTCACGCCCACCCAGTCGGCCAGCAGACGCTGCAGCTGGCGCAGGCTGAGACCGGCGCGCTCGGCCCAGTCATCGGCGCGCAGCAGGTCGAGGTCATCGCGCGCGGCGTCGATCAGGGCGCCGATGCGCAGCTGATCCGCGTCCAGCGGCGGCAGTGCGGCCTGCAGGGCCTGCTCGATGACGTCGAAGCGGGCGTCCAGCGGCGCGGCGGCAAGCGCGCCAAACACGCGCTCGCCCACACCACGCGCAAAGGCGAGTGCCGACAAGGTGTCCGCGGGCGTGATCCGGTCGCGCAGGCCTGACACCGGCGCGCCCCAGAAGGCGCGGAAGCCCTCGGGTCGGAACTTGATGCCCAGCACTTCGCCCTGCGGCGACAGCTCGCGCTGCCACAGCCGCGACTGCGGGCCGGTGAGCGTCATGGAGCCGGCTTCGAAGGTCAGGTGAACACAGGGGTGCGGCACCGTGGCGACGCGCTGAGCCGCGCCCACCGGCAGACGCCAGCGCACGCTCCACAGGTGCTCGACATGCGCCTGCAGTGCGACCGAGGGTGCGCGGCGCGTGTGCTGGAACTCGCCCGGTGGCAAGGGCGTGGCCACACCGCGCACCGGCCGCAGCGCTGAACCCGCGATGGCGGGTCGCGTTTGTTCAAGACCCGCCTGCACTGCTCTGCCGGAATGCCGTCGCTGCACTTCCGCCCTGCCCCGCGCCCTGCGCCTTGCCCGGAGCCGCCATCATGCGACAGCGCCACCCGCCCCGCAGCCACAGCCGATACCTTGCTGCGCGCGTCGCTGCGCGGACGCTCCTGCTGGCGCTGCTGCTGGGCGCCGTCGCACCGGCGCTGGCAACGCCCCCGACTTCCACACAGAAGGACTTGCCGATGCACACCCTCAGCGGACGTTTTGAAGTGAAGATGACGCCCGAACCCGGCGAGCTTGAGGCCGAGGGCATCGCCCGCTTCCGTCTGGACAAGCGTTACGAAGGCCCACTGACGGCCGAGGCCAAGGGCCTGATGACGGCGCACCGCACCACCGTCGCCGGCTCGGCCGGCTATGTCGCGATCGAGCGCGTGCGCGGCACGCTGGCAGGCCGCAGCGGCAACTTCGTGCTGCAGCACAACGGGCTGATGTGGGGCGAGACTCGCCAGCTTTCGATCGAGGTGATTCCGGATTCGGCCGACGGCGAACTCAGCGGCCTGCGCGGACGCATGGGCATCCGCATCGAGGACGGCGTGCACTACTACGATTTCGAGTACAGCCTGCCCGGGGCTTGAGCCCGCCGACAGGCTCGCCGATGAAACGCCGCCGGCCCCTCCCGGACGCACGGCGCTCCCGGCACTCGCCAGAAACGGTACTGGGTGAGCCTCAACCGCGAGAGCGGCCTCAAGCGCTCAGATGCTGCCCGCCATCCACCGGAATCACCGTGCCGGTGATGCGCTGGGCGGCATCGCTGACGAGGTAGCGCGCGAGCTGGCCGACGTCGGTGATGTCGGCCAGCTGGCGCGCGGGCACACGTGCTGCTGCATCCGCCAGCAGTTCGTCGAAGCGGTCGATGCCGCTGGCCGCACGCGTGCGGATCGGGCCCGGCGAGATCGCGTGCGCGCGGATGCCCTTGGGCCCGAGTTCGGCGGCGACGTAGCGCACCGCGCTTTCCAGCGCGGCCTTGACCGGCCCCATCAGGTTGTAGTGCTCGACCACGCGCGAGCTGCCGTAGAAGCTGACCGTCAGCAGGGTGCCGCCCTCGCGCATCAGCGGCTCGGCGAGCTTTGCCATACGCAGGAAGGAGTGGCAGCTCACGTCCATGGCCTGGGCGAAGCCGGCGGCGCTGGCGTCGACCACGCGGCCGTGCAGGTCTTCGCGCGGGGCGTAGGCGATCGAATGCAGCACGAAGTCGAGCCGTCCCCAGTCGCGTTCGATCGCCGCGAACACCGCTTCGAGCTGGCCCGGCTCGCGCACATCGCAAGGCAGGATCAGCGACGCGCGCAGCGCTTCCGCCAGCGGCCGCACATGTGGCTCGGCCTTGGCATTCAAGTAGGTGATCGCAAGCTCCGCACCCGCGGCCTGCATCGCCACGGCACAGCCGTAGGCGATCGACTGATCGTTGGCGATGCCGACGATCAGCCCGCGCTTGCCGGTGAGATCCAGCGGGTCAGGGCCGCCCCGGTGCAGGGATGCACTGGGCAGCTGCTGCGGGTTCCACTCGATGCGCTCGCGCGGCGCCAGCACTTCGGCGCTGCCGCTGATCACGGTCTCGCCGAACTGGTTCACGCATTCGCAGTCGAGCACTGCAATGCCCTTGTCCGCACGCAGCTCGCGCACGATGACGCGTGCGGTGATCGCATCGCCAGGGCGCACCGGCCGCTTGAAGCGCAGCGCCTGGCCGAGATAGATCGTGCCCGGCCCCGGCAGGCGCGTGCCCAGCACCGCCGAGATCAGCGCCCCGCCCCACATGCCGTGGCCGATCACGCCGTGGAAGCGCGAGCGCTCGGCGAACTCGGGGTCGAGATGCGCCGGATTGACGTCGCCCGAGACCACCGCGAACAGGCCGATATCGCGCTGAGTCAGCACGCAGCTGAGCTCGGCGCTGTCGCCGACCGCAAGTTCGTCGAAGGTGCGGTTGTGGATCGGGGTGGCGTCGATCGGGGGCGGTGGCATGCAAGGGTCTCAGAAGACAGGGCGTGGGCAGGGTACGCGAGCCTCGTTGCGATCGAGCACCGCACACCCGAACGAGGCGCCCGCGCAACCGGTCGATCTGCGCGGCTGGGTGTCCAGACCCGCGCGCGGACTGTCCAGAGGTGGACACCCGGTGCTCGCCGGGCTGCGACCGAGTGTCGCGAGTTCCGGAAAAAAGGTCTTTGCATCAATGGCCTGAGCCACAAGCGCGCGATCGGCACGCTGCTTGCTATCGCCTTCAGTATGGACAGCCCCGCAGCGCGCGTGGCCGCAGCCACTACAGGCCCAACGCCCCATGCATGCTTTGTCCCAGACCTTGCGCCGACTCGCCCGCCAGCCCGGTTTCGTGGCCACCGCACTGCTGATCCTCGCGGTGTGCGTCGGCGCCAATCTGCTGATCTTCGCGGTGCTGCACGCGGCGCTGCTGCGGCCGCTGCCGTTCCCCGATGCGGATCGGCTGGTCACCGTGTTCAACAGCTATCCCAAGGCCGGGCTGGAGCGCAACGCGGCCTCGGTGCGTGACTACTTCAGCCGCCGCAAGGGCGGGCTGGCGGCGTTCGAATCGGTGGCGGCGTTCCGCTACAGCTCAGAGACCCTCGGCGAGCCCGGCAGCATGGCGCGGCGCCCGACCCTGCGCATCACCCCGGAGTTTTTCGACGTGCTCGGTGTCGGGCTGGCGCTGGGCCGGGGCTTCAGCGAGGCGGAGATGAATCCGGGCGCCGAGTCCACAGTCATCGTCTCCGACCGCTATTGGCGTGAACATCTGGGCGGCACTGCCAGCGCGCTGGGCCGCAGCGTCGAGATCAGCGGCGCGCGCGCCACGGTCGTGGGCGTACTGCCGCCGGGATTCCGCTTTCTGTCGTCGAGCGCCGACCTGTACCTGCCGCTGGTATCGACCGCCGAGCACCGCGCCCTGAATGCGCTGCATGGCGTACACGCCGACATGCTGGCGCGGCTGCGGCCTGGCGTGAGCCTTGAGCAAGCGCTGGCCCAGCTGGAGGTACACCAAGCCGCGGACGCCGTCGGCTACCCCTGGGCGCGCGAGGTCAGCGAAGCCGGGTTCTTCATGACCATCGCGCCGCTGCAGGCCGATCACGTCGCCCACCTGCGTCCGGTGCTGCTCCTGCTGCAGGCCGGTGCGCTGGGCCTGCTGCTGATCGGCGGCGTGAACCTGCTCAACCTGCTGCTGGTGCGCGCCAGCGCCGACAGCAAGGCGCTGGGCGTGCGGCGGGCGCTGGGCGCGCGCGGTGGCGACCTGCTGCGTCTGGTGATGCTGGAAACCACTCTGCTGTGCTTCGGCGGCACGGCGCTCGGGCTGCTGCTTGCCGGTCTTGGCTTGCAGTGGCTGGGCTCAATGGAGGCGGCCGCGCTGCCGCTGTCGGCACCGCTGGGCCTTGGCAGCGAGATCGTTCTCGGCGGTCTCGGCCTGGCCATCGTGCTCAGCCTTGCGCTGGCGCTGCCGGTGGCCTGGCTGAATCAGCGCCGCAGCGTCGGCGGCGCGCTGCAGTCGCAGAGCCGCGGCGCCAGCGCCGATCGGCTGACGCAGCGAGTGAGGCAAGGCTTCACCATCGCGCAGATCGCGCTCGCCTTCGTGCTGCTGGCGGGCGCTTCTGCGCTTGGCCTGGGTCTGCAGGCGGCGCTGAAGGCGGATCCCGGGTTTCGCGCCGAGTTCGCCATCGCGGCGCAGCTCGACCTGCCGCCGGCGCGCTACGCGGATACACAGGCGCGTTCGCGCTTCGCTGAGCGCGCCCTTGAGCGGCTGGCCGCGGTGCCCGGCGTGTCGGCGGTGGGCTTCAGCACCAATGTGCCGGTGCGCGGACGCGGCAGCGACAACGACGTGCAGGCCATGCACGTGCCCGGCTACGTGCCGCAGCCGGGCGTATCGCCCCTGCTGCATTACCGCTACGGCATCGCCGGCGATTACTTCGAGAGTCTGCAGATTCCGCTGCAGCAAGGCCGCACGCTCAGCCCTTCCGAAGTACGCGAAGGCGCGCGCGTGGCGGTGGTCGATGCCGACTTCGCGCGCTTCTACTGGCCGGACGGCAATGCGCTGGGCCAACGGGTGTTCGATGGCCCGGATCCGCGCGCTGCCGATGAAGCCTTCACCGTGGTCGGCGTGGTTGCGCCGGTCAAGCAGACCGAGCTCGGCCAGCGCAGCGGCAACGGCGCGATCTACCTGCCCTATGCGCACCTGCCGCACGCCGAGGTGTTCCTGACCGTAGCCACCGCTCAGGACACCGTCGCAGCCCTGCCCAGCGTGCGTGCGGCGCTTGCCGAACTCGATCCGCAGCTGGCGCTGGACCAGATCCGCCCGATGCAGGCGCGGATCGACGACACCCTGGTGGCGCGCCGCACACCGGCGGTGCTGGCCGGCGGGTTCGCTGCGGCCGCCCTGCTGCTGGCCGGCATCGGCAGCTTCGGCGTACTCAGCTTCAGCGTCGCCCTGCGCCGCCGCGAGATCGGCATGCGAATGGCGCTCGGGGCGCAGCCGCTGCAGATCCTGCGCAGCTTCCTCGCGCTGGGCTTGGTGCTTCTGATCGCAGGCGCAGCGCTCGGCGGGCTGGCCAGCTGGCTGTTCGCCAGTGCGGTGGAACACCTGTTGGCCAACCTGCCCGACGTCGGTGTGTCGGCCCTGCTGCTGAGCGCGAGCGTGCTCGGTGCGGTCACCCTGCTGGCCTGCGCCCTGCCCGCCTGGCGCGCCGCGCGGATCTCGCCGCTGAGTGCGTTGAGCGCGGATTGATCAAGACCGGACGCGAGCTTCCGCAGGCACGCTGCGGACGGCTGGCGCGTTTGCTTCATTCGCCATCATCGGCCGGAGGATGCGGGCGGTGCGGCACCGCTGAGCAGCCGCACCAGGCGTCGCAGGGCGGCGTCCAAGGGCCCCTGGTCGCGGTATCGACGCCACGCGGCCGCGAGCAAGGCCACTGTCACCCAGATCAGAACGGCAGACGCCAGCAGCCCAGCGTGGCCGAGCGTACCGAACAACCCCAGCCCCCAGCCGTGGAACAGCGCGCCCGCGAGCACCCCCTGCAGCACATAGCCGGTCAAGGGCATCGCGCCGGCGGCGCCGAGGGCACGCAGCCGCGGCGCGTGGCGGATCACCAGCCACAGATAGAGCGCGCCCAGGCTGGGTGCGCCGAGCGCGAGCGCACTGGCAGCGAGGGCCCGCAGCGGCAGCGACTCCGGCAGCCAGCCGCTCTGGGCCAGGGCGAACAGCAGGTTCGCGGGAATCGCCAGGCACAGCAGCAGCGGCACGCGCCGCGTCAGCTGCTGGAACGCCGCGCTGTCCGCTTCCAGAAATCCGGTCCTGAACGCGGCGAGCCCAAGGCAGAACGCGGCGAAGGCGAGCGGACCGTTGAACAGCACCACGACGGCCAGAGCGAAGGGCCAATCGGCCAGTCGCTGCGCCACCGCCTGTCCGTAGCCGCCGAGATAGCCGCGGCTGTCCGGATCGAGCCCGAGCGCCACGAGGTCTTCGACGCCGGCGGGTTCGGTATACAGCAGCGCAAACGCCAGCGCCGAAACCGGCAGCATCGCCGCGGCGATGCGCAGCAGCCGCAGCGGTGAAGCCTCCCGCAGCGGCCACAGCAGCAGTCCCAGGCAAGCGTAGGCCAGCAGGATGTCGCCCTGGAACACCAGCAGTGCATGCAGGACGCCGAACAGCGCCAGCGCAATCAGGCGCGCGAGATAACGCCGCCGCGGGCTCGCGCCCGTGCGCTCGGCCGAGGCGAGCTGCGCGCCGAAACCCCAGCCGAACAGGAACGAGAACAGCACGAAGAACTTACCCTCGAACAGCAGCCTGCCGAGAAAGTAGGCGGCGGCGTCGAGCGCGCCCGGCAGCGGGCCGAGCTGCGCGGCGAGGGGCAGCGCAAGGTAGGGAAGATTGACGACTCCGATGCCCAGCAGGGCGAAGCCGCGAAGGACATCCACATCGGTGCGGCGCAGCATGACTCGACTCCAGGCATTGAGCAAGCGCTCAATCTAGCCCAGATTGAGCGACCGCTCAACAGGCCCCGGCGTATGCTTCGGCGATGAGCCCCCCCTCTTCCGACACCGGCCGCCGCGCGGCCATCTTCGCCGCGGCCAAGGCACTGATCCGCGAGCGCGGGCTGTCCGAAGTCCGCACCCGCGATGTCACCGAGCGCGCGGGCGTGGGTATCGGCCTGCTGAACCACTACTTCCGCTGGCAGGCACTGCGCGCCGAGGCCGCCGTCGCGGCACTTGAGGAGGAGATCGAGCGGGTGTTCCCGACAGCGGCCGCGCCGGGCGCCGTGTTGTCCGGTTTCGTCAAACAGGCGTTTACCGAGCGCTCCGCGCCGCTGTGGCGTCTGTGGATCGAAACCACCGATGCGGCGCTGTCCGACGAGGAGATGTCGAAGGCGCTGGCGAGCTGTGCGGTCGGCCTGCTCGACCGCGTGGCCTCGACGCTGGACGCCGGCTCACGGCTGGCGCTCTGGAACTGCCCGAACCCGCGCGCCTCGGCGATGCGCATCCTCGCGCTGCACGATGGCCTGGCGGGCTTCGTCCTGACCGGCATCCCGCCGCTCAGCCGCGCCGAGGCCACCGCGCACCTGAAGGCGCAGGTCAATCAGGAGTGCGGGCGAAACGTGGTGGCTTGAGGGCCTCTCAACCCTGAGCAGCCACTCAGGGGGCCTCGACTCAGCGTTGGACCCGCCCGCACCTGCGATCCCGAGCGGTGATGCAGGTGAGGGCTCAAGCCGCCTGTACGAACGCCTCGATCCGCGTGCCGTCCCAGCGATACAGCAGATGCGGCCCCTGCTTCACCGGGCCGATCAGGTCCGGATAGAACAGCGCCACGCACTGGCCGCC
>JBIJCA010000025.1:0-25594 GCA_044344935.1 Aquimonas sp.
ATCCAGCGCGCGATCGAAGAGGCCGAAGTCATGGCCGGCTGCGAGATTCGCTCGGTCTACGCGTCAATCTCGGGTAGCCATACCCAGTGCAAGAACTCGCCTGGCATCGTGCCGATCCGCGAGGGCGAGGTCAGCTACGCCGACATGGAGCGCGTGCTTGAGGCCGCCAAGGCGGTAGCGATTCCGTCCGACCAGAAGATCCTGCACGCGATCCCCCAGGAGTACATCGTCGACAACTCGCAGGAGGGCATCCGCCATCCCGTTGGCATGTCGGGCGTGCGCCTCGAAGTGCGTGCGCATCTGGTGGTCGGGGCGCAGTCTGCGGCACAGAACATCATGAAGTGCGTACAGCGCTGCGGGCTGCAGGTCGACGACCTCATCCTGGCCGGACTTGCCAGCTCGCAGGCTGTGCTGACGTCAGACGAGAAGGAGCTCGGCGTCGCCCTGGTCGACATCGGCGCCGGCACCACCGACATCGCGGTCTTTGCACAGGGCGCGATCCGCCACACCGCCTCGCTGCCGATCGCCGGCGACCAGGTCACCAGCGACATCGCCCACCTGCTGCGTACGCCAACGCCGCACGCCGAAGAGATCAAGGTCCGCTATGCCTGCGCGCTGGCCCAGCTGGCCACGGCGGAGGAGAGCATCCAGGTGCCGAGCGTCGGCGATCGCCCGCCGCGGCGGCTGGCGCGGCAGGCCTTGGCCGAGGCAGTGCAGAACCGCTACGAGGAGATCTTCGAGATGGTGCAGGCCGAGCTGCGCCGCTCGGGCTTCGAGGAGTTGATCCGGGCCGGGCTTGTGCTCACCGGCGGCGCATCACGCATGGAGGGCGTGGCCGAACTGGCCGAGGAAATGCTGCACATGCCGGTGCGGATCGGTATTCCGCAGTACGTCGGTGGCTTGGGCGAGGTGGTGGGCAATCCGGTGCATGCGACCGGCGTCGGGCTGTTGCTCTGGGGCAGCCAGCAGGAGCGCCCGCGGCGTGCGCCGGTGGTGCCGGGCAAGGTCGGCAGCGCTTTCGGACGGCTGCGCAATTGGTTCAGAGGCGAGTTCTAAGCCGAGGGCGCCGAGGCGCCCGCGGTATCAATCAGGGGTCATCACGCAGCTGCGTCACAAGGAACGGAAGGAGAGCATGATGTTTGAACTGGTGGAGCGGACCGCGCCGAACGCGGTCATCAAGGTGGTTGGCGTCGGCGGTGGCGGCGGCAACGCGGTCGCGCACATGGTGAGTTCCAGCCTGGAAGGCGTGGAGTTCATCTGCGCCAACACCGACTCGCAGGCGATCCGGGGCACCGGCGCCAAGCACATCCTGCAGCTGGGTTCCGGCGTCACCAAGGGTCTGGGCGCCGGGGCGAATCCGGAAGTCGGTCGGCAGGCCGCGCTCGAGGACCGCGAACGCATCGTCGAAGCGATTTCGGGCGCCGACATGGTGTTCATCACCGCCGGCATGGGTGGCGGCACGGGCACCGGTGCGGCGCCGGTGATCGCGCAGCTGGCCAAAGAGATGGGCATCCTGACCGTGGCGGTGGTCACCAAGCCCTTCCCCTTCGAGGGCCGCCGGCGCATGCAGGTCGCTCTCAAGGGCATCGAGGAGCTGTCGAGCCACTGCGACTCGCTGATCACGATTCCGAACGAGAAGCTGATCACCGTGCTCGGCCGCGACGCCACCATGGTGCACGCCTTCCGTGCCGCCAATGACGTGCTGCAGGGCGCGGTGCAGGGCATCGCCGACCTGATCGTCCGTCCCGGCCTGATCAACGTCGACTTCGCCGACGTGCGCACGGTCATGAGCGAGATGGGCATGGCCATGATGGGCTCGGGCGTCGCCCGCGGCGAAGAGCGCGCGATGGAAGCCGCCGAGAAGGCGATCAGCAACCCGCTGCTGGATGACATCAACCTGTCCGGTGCCTGCGGCATCCTGGTCAACATCACCGCCGGCCCCGACTTCACCATGCGCGAGTTCGACGAGGTCGGGCGCACGATCGAGGAGTTCGCCTCCGAAGACGCCACCGTGGTCATCGGCACCGTGCTCGATCACGAAATGCAGGACGAGGTTCGCGTCACGGTCGTTGCCACGGGCCTGAACCGGGGCGTCGCGGCCCGTCAGGCGCCGCGCAACGAGCGGATCGAGAAGATCGAAACGCCGCGGCTGCGGCCGGTCTCCGGCCTGCGCGATGCCACCACCGGCATGGCGATCGACCCGGTGGCCGCGCCGACGGGCCGTGCTTCCCGGCCGGAAGGCCGCGTGGCCACGGCCGACCTGCCGATGGATTACCTGGATATCCCGGCCTTCCTGCGTCGTCAGGCCGACTGAGGCTGGGGCGGCTGCCGCCGCCTGAACCGGCGCCGACCGCGCTCCGACCGTTCCCGGAGCGCGGTCACGCTTTTCGCGAAACTGTTGTTTCCACGCAACGGCTTGTCGGGTTTCTGCCGACTATTGCGCTTGCGTGACGGCAGGGGGCGTGCCATCCTCCGGGCGGTTTTGTCACGCACTCCGTCGGGAGTCCGCCTACGCATGATTCGTCAACGCACCCTCCGCAACGCCATTCGTGCCACAGGCGTCGGCATCCATTCTGGCGACAAGGTCTACATGACCCTGCGCCCGGCGGCGGTCAACACGGGCATCGTGTTCCGCCGGACCGACCTCGCCGCGCCCGCCGAGATCAAGGCCTGCGCGCACTGCGTGGGTGACACCAGCATGGCGAGCACCCTGGTGAATGCCGATGGCGTCAAGGTCTCCACCGTGGAGCATTTGCTGTCCGCACTGGCGGGGCTGGGTATCGACAACTGCTACATCGACCTGTCCGCGGCCGAGGTGCCGATCATGGACGGTTCGGCCGGCCCCTTCGTTTTCCTGGTGCAGAGTGCCGGCATCGAAGAACAGGGCGCCGCCAAGAAGTTCATCCGGATCAAGAAGACGGTCACGGTCAAGGACGGCGACAAGTGGGCCCGCTTCGAGCCTTTCGAGGGCTTCAAGGTCGGCTTCACCATCGACTTCAAGCACCCGGTGTTCTCGCGCAGCACTTCAAGCGCCGAGATCGACTTCTCCACCACCAGCTTCGTCAAGGAAGTGAGCCGCGCGCGCACCTTCGGCTTCATGAAGGACATCGAGATGCTGCGCGAGCGCAACCTCGTGCTGGGCGGTTCGATGGACAACGCGATCGTGCTGGATGATTACCGCGTGCTCAACGAAGACGGGCTGCGGTACGAAGACGAGTTCGTCAAGCACAAGATCCTCGACGCGATCGGCGATCTCTATCTGCTCGGCCACAGCCTGATCGGGGCGTTCTACGGATACAAATCGGGCCACGGGCTGAACAACCAGCTCCTGCGCGCGATGCTGGCAGATGCGTCCGCGTGGGAAGAGGTCACGTTCGAGGATCAGGCGATCGCGCCGATCTCCTACGTCCATCCGGCGCAGGCCGTGGTCTGAATTTCCGAATACATGTATTGGCTGCCTTTTTGGCGGCCTTGGGGCGTTTGCCTCTTCAGGAAGCGGGATCGGCCAGGGAGGCCAAAGCCAGCAGCTGCTGGCGGAGTTCGGGATCGGTGGCCTGGAGGGCTGCTTCCCGCAACGCCGCCGCCGCTGCGGGAGTGACGGGTGAGTGCGATGCCTGCTCCGGGGGAACGGTCAGCATCGGCGCCACTTTCACGGTGAGTTCGAAGGCCGGCACGCCGGCTTCGACGGCGGCGGCCAGCAGGCTCGCCGATTCCAGTCGAAGCCTAGTGCGCCAAAGCGGCGAACTCGCCAGAAAGACAAGCCTGCCTTCGCGAACGTTGGCCAGCACGCACTGGCGGGCGAGCGCTTCGGGCAGGGACTGACGCAGACGCTTGTCGAGCGCACCCAAGGCACGGGCGCGATCGATCAGGCCGTCGAGGGCAGACCCTTCCTTCGCTGCGAGCAGCGACTGAAAGGTGCTCTTGGGGAATGTCTGCATGGGCGAACGAACGACCGGAGTGCCATGAACGTCATCATCGTAGCGAGTTTTCTCAAGGCGCCACGCAAGCTGAACCTGCTTGACCCGCGCCTGATTGGCGGCAGCCTTGCCGCACTCGTCCTGCTGATCGGCAGTGGATTCGGGCTTGGCTGGGCCCTGCGCTCGAGCGAATCGCTCGCGCTGACCCAGCTGGCGGATCTGAATGCCGAACTCGTCCTGCAGCGCGATTCGATCGCGCTTGCCCGCAATGAAGCAGAAGAAGAATTGAATGCCATGGCTGCGCGTCTCGGTCAGCTGCAGGCCCAGGCCAACCGCCTGAACGCGCTGGGCGAGCGCCTGACCCAGGTGGGTCGACTTGAAGACGGCGAGTTCGATTTCTCCGAGCCGCCCGCGCTCGGCGGTCCTGAAGACATGGGCGCCGTCTCCAATCGCAGCAAGCACGAACTGGTCGATTCACTCGACCGACTCGCCAAGCAGTTGTCGCAGCAGGGTGATCAGCTCGGCGTGCTGGAGAGCCTCCTGCTGGATCGTGAGCTCGAACAGGCGATGTTGCCGACCGGCAGCCCAGTCCGCGCTGGCTATGCCTCTTCGACCTATGGCACCCGCATCGACCCCTTCACCGGTCGCAGTCACTTCCATGCCGGCGTGGATTTCAACGGTCCGCGCGGCAGCGACATATTGTCGGTCGCTGACGGCGTGGTGGTGTTCTCGGGCCGCCACCCCGGCTACGGCAACATGGTCGACATCGATCACGGCAACGGCTACGTCACCCGTTACGCCCACAATCAGGAAAACCTCGTCAATGAAGGTGATCGCGTTCGCGCAGGCGAGCTGATCGCGAAGATGGGCTCGACAGGTCGATCGACCGGCTCGCATGTCCACATCGAGGTGATCCACAACGGTCGCACCGTGAATCCCCACCCCTTCCTGCGACAGGCGCGGCAGGCGCCGGCGCGAGGCTAAAACGCGCGCAACGCGCCCTGCGCTTGATTCGCGGAAATCCACCCACAGGTTAGAATGCCGGGCGATGTCGCGCCCGAGCGCCCGATCAGGCCGCTGCGAAGCGGCCTTTTTCGTTGGCAACCGCGGCCTGACGCTGAGGTTTCCTTCCACCCATCACGACGGCCCTTGCGGCCGCGCCCCGGAACCGCCCATGTTCAACGCCCTCCTGACCCGCATCTTCGGCAGCCGCAACGAGCGCCTGGTGCGGCAGTTCACCAAGTCCGTTGGCCGCATCAATGCTCTCGAGCCGGCGATGCAGGCGCTTGACGACGCTGCTCTGCAGGCCAAGACCGGCGAGTTCCGCGAGCGCCTTGGCAAGGGTGAAACCGTCGACCAGCTGCTCCCGGAAGCGTTCGCGGTCATGCGCGAAGCCGCACATCGTGTGCTCGGCATGCGCCACTACGACGTACAGCTGATCGGCGGCATGGTGCTGAACTCCGGCCGCATTGCGGAGATGCGTACCGGCGAAGGCAAAACCCTGATGGCGACCCTGCCGGTCTATCTGAACGCGCTGGAAGGCAAGGGCGTCCACGTCGTGACCGTCAACGACTACCTGGCCAAGCGCGACGCCGCGTGGATGGGGCGCGTCTACAACTGGCTGGGTCTGTCGGTCGGTGTGGTCTATCCGGGCATGCCGCATGGAGACAAGAAGGCGGCCTACGCTGCGGACATCACCTACGGAACCAACAACGAGTACGGCTTCGACTATCTGCGCGACAACATGGCGTTGCGTTTCGAGGACCGGTTCCAGCGCGGGTTGCACTACGCGATCGTCGACGAGGTCGACTCGATCCTGATCGATGAGGCGCGCACTCCGCTGATCATCTCCGGCCCGGCCGACGACTCTCCCGAACTCTACATCCGCGTCAACAAGCTGGTGCCGCGTCTGAACCGCCAATCGGATGAAAAGGGCGATGGCGACTACTGGGTCGACGAGAAAGGCAAGCAGGTGCATCTGTCTGAAGCCGGCATGGAGCACGCCGAACAGCTGCTGCGAGGGGCGGGAATCCTGAAGGGCGATGAAGACCTGTATGCCGCCCATAACCTGGCGGTCGTTCATCACCTGAACGCCGCGGTGCGCGCGCATGCGCTGTTCCAGCGCGACGTCGACTACATCGTCCGCGATGGCGAAGTCATCATCGTCGACGAATTCACCGGCCGCACCCTGCCGGGCCGGCGCTGGTCGGACGGCCTCCACCAGGCGGTCGAAGCGAAGGAAGGCGTGCCGATTCAGCGCGAGAACCAGACGCTCGCTTCGATCACCTTCCAGAACTACTTCCGCATGTACAAGAAGCTGTCCGGCATGACCGGCACGGCGGACACCGAGGCCTACGAATTCCAGAGCATCTATGGTCTCGAGGTGACCGTCATCCCGACCCATCGGCCGATGATCCGCAAGGACATGCCGGACCTCGTATTCCTCAAGAAGGACGCCAAGTACAAGGCGATCAGCGAAGACATCAAGGCCTGTCATGAACGCGGTCAGCCGGTGCTGGTCGGCACAACCTCGATCGAAACCTCGGAGCTGCTGGCCACCCTGCTGAAGAAGCAGAAAATCCCGCATGAGGTTCTGAACGCGAAGCAGCACGAGCGCGAGGCACAGATCGTCGCCCAGGCCGGCCGCCCGGGCGCCGTCACCATCGCGACCAACATGGCTGGCCGCGGTACCGACATCGTGCTCGGGGGCTCCTTGGACGCGGAGCTGCAGGCCTTGGGCGAAGACGCCACCGATGCGGACCGCGCACGCGTGCGTGCCGAATGGCAGGCGCGTCACGACCAGGTGCTGCAGGCCGGTGGTCTGCACATCATCGGCACCGAGCGCCACGAAAGCCGCCGAATCGACAACCAGCTGCGCGGTCGCTCGGGCCGTCAGGGCGACCCGGGGTCCTCGCGCTTCTTCCTTTCGCTCGAAGACAATCTGATGCGTATCTTCGCTGCGGACTGGGTACAGAAGGCGATGGCTTTCCTCGGCATGAAGGAAGACGACGCGATCGAGGATCGGCTGGTCAGCCGCCAGATCGAGAAGGCCCAGCGCAAGGTCGAAGCGCACAACTTCGATATCCGCAAGAACTTGCTCGACTTCGATGACGTCAACAACGACCAGCGCAAGGTCATCTACGAGCAGCGCAACGAGTTGCTCGAAGTGGAGGACGTCAAGGACACGGTGGCGAGCATCCGCGCCGATGTGTTCACCGACGTCACCCATCAGCACGTGCCGGCCAACTCCATCGACGCGCAGTGGGACGTCGAGGGTCTCGAGAAGGTGCTGGCGGCCGACTTCGGGTTGCAGGTCGATCTTGGGAAGCTCATTGCCGAGAGCGAGGAGCTGACCGCCGAGGACATCGCCCGCCACGTCACCCGAGCGGCTGATCGCCTGTTCGAGGAAAAGGAAGCCCAGGTGGGCCCCGAGCTCATGCGCGCGCTGGAGAAGCACGTGATGCTGACCGTGCTCGACGGCAGCTGGAAGGAGCACCTCGCGCGCATGGATTACCTGCGTCAGGGCATCCACCTGCGCGGCTATGCCCAGAAGCAGCCCAAGCAGGAATACAAGCGCGAAGCCTTCGAGCTGTTCTCCGAGCTGCTGGACAAGGTCAAGCGCGAAGTCACGACCATGCTGGCGCGCGTGCGCATCCGTTCCGAAGACGAAGTCGAGCGCCTGGAAGCCGAAGATCGGCGTCGCGCCGAGGCCGAAGCCAAGCGCATGCAGTTCCAGCACGAAAGCGCCGGCGGCTACGGTGCCGATGAAGAAGCGGCGCAGGTGCAGCAGGCGCTGGCGGGGCAGCAGCCGGTGCGGGTCGACCCCAAGGTCGGCCGGAACGACCCCTGTCCCTGCGGTTCTGGCAAGAAGTACAAGCACTGCCACGGCCAGCTGGCCTGAGCCGAGCACAGCGGGGCCGCGCAAGCGGCCCCGCTGACGTGAGGGCGCGGAAAGCCCCAGGACACGATCGATATGACCGCCGTCTTGCCCGCGCTCCGCGTCGCCGCAGGCCTGCTGTTCGACGCGACGGGGCGCGTACTGCTCGCGCAGCGGCCCGCGGGACGCGAGGATGCCGGGCTCTGGGAGTTTCCCGGTGGCAAACTCGAAGCCGATGAGTCGGCGTTCGACGCCCTGCGGCGCGAGCTGGTCGAGGAACTGGGCGTAGTGATCGCGTCTGGCCGGCCGCTGATCCGCGTGCCTCAGCGCCAGTCCCGGCGCCTGCTCTGGCTGGAAGCGATCGAGGTTCATGTCTGGCGCGATGTGCCGCGCGGACTCGAAGGCCAGGAGTTGCGCTGGCTGGCACCTGCCGACATTGATCCGCGGTCGCTGCCGGCCGCGGATCGGCCGATCCTCGCCTGCCTACGGCAGCCAGCGCACTACTGGATCACGCCGGACAACATCGCCCGCGTATCGGAACTCGATGCTCTGCTGGCTGCGGCCCGTGCCGGCGGCGCGCAGCGCCTCCAGCTGCGTGCCCCCGGCCTGGCCACGGCGGCCTTTGTCGGACTCGCGCGGCATGCGGCCGCACGAACCGCCGAGCTCGGCATCGAGCTGCTGCTGAACGCCCGTGGCCCAGCGGATCTCGATCTGGCCGAGGCGCTGGACTGTGGCGTCCACTTGAGCCACGGCCTGCTGATGCAGCTGCAGCAGCGCCCCAGCTCCGCCGTTGTCGGCGCGTCCTGCCATGACCCTGGCTCGCTGCAGCAGGCGGAACGCTTGAGCTGCGACTTCGCCATGCTCTCGCCGGTGCAAACCACCCTGACCCATCCGCACGCTCCCGCCCTCGGCTGGGCCGGCTTCAGCACGCTGCGCGCCCACACGGCCCTGCCGGTTTACGCGCTTGGCGGGCTCCGGCCGACTGATCTCCTCGCGGCACGTGCAGCCGGTGCTCAGGGAGTGGCCGGCATCCGTGGTTTCTTCAGCGCGCAGGGCGAGCAGAATCACGCCGCTTCGCCGTGGCCCGCGCGCCGCTGACCGCACGCGGGCCGCTCCGAGACGGATGTCTGCCGGCTGCGGACGCGCAAGGTCCGGACAGCGTCGGGAGGCAGAAATCCGCAGCAGGCCTAACCGCGACGCGGCAGCTCGAAACTGACCGGCACCTGGGCGATCGCCGCGACCGCGCGTCCATCGCGTTCGGCCGGCTTGAACCGCAGTCGCTTCAGGGCATAGCTGACCGCCGCGCGGTCGAGGACGGAATGACCGCTGGATCGCGCCACCTCGACATGGGTTGGCGCGCCGCGCGCATCCACGTGGATGCGCAGCAGCACGGTGCCCTCGTGCCCGGCCCGCAGCGCCGCACCCGGATAGACCGGTGCGGCTGGCGGTCGGGCGTACGCCAACTGGCTTATCTCGTAAGGGCCTTCGGATTCGCGCGGCCCTGGGTCGGCGTAGTCGCCGGGCGGCGTGGGCGGCACTTCGACCGGCGGCACGAACGCGGTCATTTCGGTGGGCTGGATGATTTCTACAGGCGGCGGCGCTGCCAGGGCCATCGGCTGCGGTCTGGGAGCCGGGCGCGGTGGCGGTGGTGGTGGGTCGGGCGGCGGCGGGGGCGGGGGCGCAGGGGGTGGAGGCGGTGGGATGAGGATGACTTCGGTGGCTGGGTCGCTGGCATCCGCCTGCGAAGGCTCGATGGGCTTGGCGCCCATCAACAGCATCAGACCGACGCCCAGATGCAGGCTCAGGCTGGCCGTCATGCCCAGGCAGCGCATGACCGAAAACCCCTGTTGCGGTTTGGAATGGACTGACATGGTGTTCGCTCCCCCTGGCAGCGAAAGGGCCAGGCGCAAGCCCTTTACGCAGGCAGCGGGCAAACGGGGTTGAGGGCTCTCCGGCGGCCTTGGCGGAGCTGCGCGCGGCGAGAGGTGCGAAGCGGTCCGGAGCAACGCCGCTCCGGCCTCGATCCCACGCGAACGTGCTCCGGACTTCGGCAGGCAGCGTGCTGCCGCTATACTTCGGGAGTTTCCGCCGAGGTGCTTGCGCCGACGGCGCCCCGCTTTGCCGTCAACGCATCCGCGCGTGTCACGCGTGCCGAATCGAATTCTCAATGCGCCCGGCCTGACGCCGGTCGCCGCCACCGGAGCCGCTATGAGCATCGAACATCTGGAAGACATCGCCCAGGCCATGGTGGCCCCGGGCAAGGGCATCATCGCGATCGATGAGTCCACCAATACGATCAAGAAGCGCTTCGAGGCGGTGGGCATCGAGAACACCGAAGAGCATCGTCGCGCCTACCGCGAGATGCTCCTGACCGCGCCGAACCTGGGCCAGCACATCTCCGGGGCGATCCTGTACGACGAAACCCTCCGCCAGGCCACCCGCGCGGGCGTCGCGTTCGCTGAAGTGATGGCGCAGAGCGGCATCCTGCCGGGCATCAAGGTCGACAAGGGCACCACGCCGCTGGCCGGTTTCCCCGGTGAGCTGGTCACCGAAGGCCTTGATGGCCTGCGTGACCGTCTCAAGGAGTACGCCAGGCTCGGCGCGAAGTTCGCCAAGTGGCGTGCGGTCATCACCATTTCGGAGGACGGTCCATCGGGCACCTGCATCGAGGCCAACACCCACGCGCTGGCGCGCTATGCGGCGCTCTGCCAGGAGCAGGGCATCGTGCCGATGGTCGAGCCCGAGGTCCTGATGGACGGTGACCACGACATCGAGACCTGCTACGAAGTCACCGAAGCCACACTACGCTCGCTGTTCGGCGCGCTGTACGAGCAAAACGTGCTGATCGAAGGCACCATCCTGAAGGCCAGCATGGTGCTGCCGGGCAAGGACTGCCCGGAGCAGGTTTCGGTCGAGGAAGTGGCAATGGCCACTCTGCGCTGTCTGAAGGCGTCGGTGCCGGCCAATCTGCCGGGCATCGTCTTCCTCTCCGGTGGTCAGAGCGACGAGGCCGCGACCCTGCATCTGAACGCCATGAACCAGCTGGGCCACAAGCCCTGGCCCTTGTCCTTCAGCTACGGCCGTGCGATGCAGCAGGCTGCCCTGAAGATCTGGGCGCAGGACCTGGCGGGCAACCTGGCCGCGGCCCAGAACACTGTGTTCGAGCGCGCCCGCGCCAACGGTCTGGCGGCGCTGGGGCAGTACAGCGGCTGACCCGCGGCGCTGCGCTCTCGCGCCCTACCGGAACGCCGGCCCTGGAGGCCGGCGTTCCTTTTTCGCCGTTTCGATCCCCGCCTCCGCGGCTGCGCCCGGGGCGCCTTCGCGAAACCGGCCGGCCGCACCGTGGCCGCAGTGCCCTGACGTCGCTGCAGCACCACCCGCCGCAGGCCCACGACTTGCAGGGAGGCAGGCCCGCGCGCGATCGGAGCCCCTCATGAGCGAAGCCGTCGACCTGTCGGTGCTGCAGGCGCTGCCGCAGCCCGCCGGCTGGTTCAATCCGGCACATGCACTCGCCGTCGGCAACGCCGCGATGATGCGTTTGCTGGGGTTTCCGGAGTCCGCGACGCTGCCTGTGGAGAGCGCGCGCTTCGGACTGGCCGACGACGTGTTTTCCCGATCCGAGGTCAACCTGACGCTCAGCGGTCAGCGCTTGCGCCTGTGGCCCTGGCAGGGTGGCTGGTTGCTGACCCAGGCGCCGGCGGCGCCGGTGGACCTGCTCGCGCTGGCCGCGGCCCAGCTGCAGTCCTGCGATCTGACCCTGCCGCCGATTCCGCCCGAGATGGCCTCCGACCCGCGCCTGCCCCCGCTGAAGGCCGGCTTCGGCAATCTGTCCGAAGCCTTGCGCCAGGCGGTGCTGCTGGTGCGCGAGGTGACGGCTGCAGTGCCGAGCCTCAATCGCGGAAGCACTCAAGTGCGAGAGGCCTCCAGTCAGCAGGTGGAAGAGATCGAGCATGCGCTGGCGGCGGCCGAGTCGCTGGCCGGTGGCTTGCGCCAGGCCGGCGAGGCGCTGGCGGCCGTACGCGGCATGGCAGACGATGCGGCACAGCTGGCCGGTAGCGGCTCGGCGACTGCGGAGTCCTTCAACCAGACGATGCGGGCGGTCGAAGAAAGCACGCGCCGCGCCGATTCGATCATCGAAATGATCGACAGCGTCGCCCTGCAAACCAACATCCTGTCAATCAACGCAGGAATCGAGGCTGCGCGGGCAGGCGACGCCGGTCGCGGCTTCGCCGTGGTCGCGCGCGAGATCCGTGCGCTCTCGGAACGCACCGCCGGCGCCGCTCGCGATGTTCGCGGCACCCTCGATGGCATCCACCAGCGGATGGGCGAAGGGCTGCGCCAGGCCGGTGACACCCGCTCGGTGCTGGATCGGGTGGTCGGGCTGATGCAGCGCGCGGGTGACGCGATGCGCGAAGGCGGTAGCCGGGTCGGCGAACAGGTCGGTGCGGTGGGAGGTTTGCAGGCGGTCCTGAGCGAAGTGGCCGGGCACGCCCGCAGCAATCTCGGCTCGGTCAAATCCATGCTCGATACCAGTGCAGCGATGGCCGCCGGCATCGGCACGCTGGAGGACTGCGTGGGGCTGTTCCGGCTCAGCGCTGACCCGCTGGCTGACCCTTTCCACGCGCGTGCGCTCGAGCTGGCGGATCGGGGGGCGCTTCAGGTCGGCCAGGCGCTCGAACAGGCCATGGCGGCGCGTCGCGTGCGCGAGGATGCGCTTTTCGCTCGTGACTACGAGCCCATCCCTGGCACCGAACCGCAGAAGCACCGTACCGCCTTCGACACCCTGTGTGACGAGGTGCTCCCTGCCCTGCAGGAGCCCGTGGCCGGAGCGGAGCCTTGGTTGGTGTATGCGATCAGCGCGAATCGCGATGGCTACGTGCCTACCCACAACACGCGCTTCTGCCAGCCCCTCACCGGCGATCCCCGGCACGACCTCGCCCACAACCGCACCAAGCGGATCTTCAGCGACCGCGTGGGTCGAACCGTCGGCGCCCACACCGAACGCTACCGCCTGCAGGTCTATCGCCGGGATACCGGACAGATCATGTTTGATCTGTCCGTGCCCATCCGCATCCAGGGCCGCCACTGGGGCGGTTTCCGGGTCGGCTACGCGCCGATCTAGTTTGGCGGGTGCCGGCCCGGAGCGCGGGCCTTGGGTACACTCCGCAGCCCGAACCCCGTTTCCGGATGCCTGCCGTGAATCTGCGTTACCCGATCTTCTGCTGCGCGCTGCTGTTGGCCGCCTGCTCGAACGAGACTTTCAGCTCCGAGGCCGTCAGCGCCGCGGCGGATGCCGAGCCGGCGGCCGCGCTTCCCGCGGTCGAGCCCGGGCTGCTGATCGATCCGGGTTTCGAGATCGCCGGCAAGGATGTTCCCTTGCGGCACTGGGGGCTGTACCAGCACGCCGGGGACACGTCCTACCGCCTTGAAGTTTCGAAGGGTTCCGCGCGCATCGAGCGCACCGGGTCGGAACCCTGGGGCGTGTTGAGCCAGACCCTGCCGGCCGACGCGCTGGCGGGCAAGACGCTGGAATGGTCGGTCGAGCTTTCCGGCGAGTTGGACGACCGCTACGGACCGCCGTTCGAGGCGACTGGACTGCTGGTCAGCGTGACCGGATTCGGTCCCGCTGACCTGCCGATGATGGGCAGCCGGCACCTGCTCACACTGGCCTCTGAGCCTGGCCTGCCGACGGGCCGTCTGACTGCGGAGCGCCATCTTCTGCGCTTCCAGATCCCGGAGGGCCGGGAGCTTCAGCTGCGCGTGGGTGTGCAACTGACTCGTGGCGGTGTGCTGGAGCTGCGCGCGCCCAGCCTCACGGTGGTCGAGCCGTCGGAAGCGCCGTGAAAGGCGCCGAGCGTTTCGGCCCTGCAGGGCGCCGCGGTGGCTCCTGGAGAAACCCGGCTTCGTCATTTTCATCCGCGGAACGCCGGAGTTCCTGACGGCTAGCGACTGAGCGGAGCCAAGGCGGCCCCTCGCAACAGCCTCCGCGGGCCAGGTTTTTCGCTGGGGCGACCACAAACGGTCTCGCGACGGCTCTGTTGGCTGCCGGCCCCTGAGGCGCATCCGCCCGCGGCGGCGGCCCCTGGACCGCCGAGACGGCGGCGCGCTGCGCATGTTGCGCGGTCACCGGCGCGCCACACGCCCGCGAAATCGTGCGCCTCGCCATGCCGCGTTCGCCTGGCGGCCCGGCGGCGACCTCGCTGCGGCTGTTGGACGTTGCTCGCCCGCTTCGGACGTCGGTTCCGCCGGCGCGCTCAGGCGGAGGGACAGGTGAAGCGGCGCGTGCCCACGTCCATGCGCCCTTCAAGGCGCGCCAGCAGCGAGCTGGCGGTGCCCTGCAGATGCCAGTCGTAGATCAGGCTGAAGGCCATGACCCGGGCGACGTATTCGCGGGTCTCATGGAAAGGAATCGTCTCCAGCCAGAGCAGAGTGTCGTCGAGCAGCGGAGCGACCGGCGGGCGCGCGCTCAGCCAGCGCTCGACCGCGGCTGGACCCGCGTTGTAGGCGGCGGTCGCCAGGCCCGGCCGGCCGTCGTGCTCGTCCAGCATCTGCCGCAGGTAGGCACTGCCGAGGGCGATGTTGTGCTGCGGCTGATAGAGCTCGCCCGGGCCGCCGAAGCTGCGACCCAGCCGTCGCGCGGTGTCGCGTCCCGTGGCCGGCAGCAGTTGCATCAGGCCCCGCGCATCCGCAGGCGAGCGCGCGTGGCTCATCCAGCTGCTCTCGGCGCGGATCAGGCCTGCCACCCAGGCGGGCGACAAACCCTGGCGCCGGGCCTCTCGGCGCAGCAGCCCGGCATGCGGTAGCGGAAACCGCTGGCTGTAGTAGCGCATGCCGGCTCCGCTGCCCAAGGTCTGCGATGCGCGGTCGAACCAGTCGCGGCGCAGGGCAGCCTCCACCGCAAGCGCCTGCAGCGGCAGATCAAGGCCGGGCATGGCTGCGAGCCATTCCTGGTGCGCCCATCCCGGGCGTCCGAGCGAGTGCAGGTCGAGCGCGCGGCTGACACCGGCCGTGCGCTGCAGTTCCGCCGCGGCAGCATCGCCCGTCGCCGCCGGCAGCGGACACAGCGGGTAGTCGCGCTGGCCGAGCTCGGCGGCGACAAACCCGTGGAAGTTGGGCTCGCTGGAGGCGAGGACGAGCAGCGCTTGCTCGCCAACGGAATCGCCCACGGCCCGCAGCAGTCGCGCTTCGATCAGGCGCCAGCGCGCACGTTCGCGCAGCTCTTCCGGCATCGCCGCGAGCGCCTGCAGAGCCTCGCGTGGCTGGCGGCGCGCGATCGCTTCGCGCACCCGCCATTCATGCAGTCGCGCATCGAAGGCGGCGGCGGGCACGCGGGCGAAACGGTCCGCGGCCTCGGGCAGGTAGCTGGCCGCCGTCCATAGCGCGATCGAAGCGCGTACCCGCCCCGCGCGATCCAGCTCGAGTGCGAGCGGAAGCGCCAGCGCGTCCAGCAGGCGTTCGGCTTCCGCCGGATCCTTCCGCGCAAGCGCGGACAGCCCTGCCTCCACCGCCGCGCGCGTCCGCGGCGTCGAGTTCCAGCCGGAGGCAGGCGCGAGTGCCGGTGCTTCGATGAACCGCGCCTCAGCCTCGATGCGGAGGCGCAGGCCTGGGTCCAGCTCCCGCGCCAGGTGTCGCATCAGGCCGCTTTCTGCGCGAGTGGCCGCGGCTTCCACACGAAGCAGGACGCGTGCCTGATCGAGCCTGCCGATGCGCCGCAGACTGGCGATGGCGGGGTCGCAGGCAGCGGGCAGCGGTTCGCCCCGGTCCCATTCCGCCAGCGCCGAGTCGACGACCTCGGGGTCGTTTCCGCGCGCCAGCCGGGCGGTCAAGGCATGGCAGCGCAGTTCGGTGTCTTCGCTGTCTCCCGGCCCGAGGCCGATCTGCAGGAACCCCGGCCAGTCGCTGCGGCGGGCGAACTCCCTCAGCGCGGCGCGGCGCAGGATCACGGCGGCAGGGGTGTCGCCATGGCGGCCCAGGAAATCCGCCACCACCTCAACCCCAAGGCTCGATAGGCGTCCGCGCAGGTACTGCTTTTCAATCCACGGCCAAAGCGGGTCCTGGCCGTGACGAAGGCTCAGCGCGCGGAACTCGCTCGCGCTGGCCCGTGGCGCTGCGTTGAGTGCGCTGCGCACCTGCGCCAGGCGCTCCGCATCGGGCGTGAGCAGCCCGGGCGGACGCGCGTGGGCCACCGCCAGCAGCGTCAGCAGGCAGGGCAGGGCGAGGAAGAGGTGTTTCAACATGCCGTGAACAGTGACCGAAGTGGAAGGGTGAGGGCCGCGCGCCCAGCCTGTGTGACAATCGCAGCGCGTCGAGGTGCCGTAGCCGTCGCGGGGAGGCGGCCTGTCGACGGGCACGGAGCCTGGAAACAAGCCAGAAGCGCAGCCGTTTCCGGCGTGAGAGGACGGAGCTCCAAGCGCTCCCTCGCCTGCTTGAGCGTGCCGCGATTCTTTCACAGGCCCGCAGGCCCTGGACGGGCGAAAAGGTCTCTTCTGCATGAGCATTCTGCTGATCTATCTGCTCCTTGGGGCATGTGCCGGTCTGTTGGCCGGTCTGCTGGGCGTTGGCGGCGGGCTGGTGATCGTGGCTGCACTCGCCTGGCTGCTGCCGCTGCAGGGCGTGCCGGCCGACCAGGTCATGCACGTCGCGCTGGCGACCTCGCTGGCCAGTATTGTTCTCACCGGGCTGTCCTCGGCGCGCGCGCATGCGCGCCGCGGCAGCGTGCTGTGGCCCAGCGTCTGGACACTGGTGCCCGGACTCATGCTGGGCGCGATTGCCGGTGCCGCCTTCGCCAGCGCACTCGCCAGCGACAGCCTGCGCTGGTGCGTGGCGGGCTTCTGCCTGATCGCCGGAACCCAGCTCGCGTTCGGCACGCCGCGACCGGCGCAGGCCCGCAGCGACGCGCCGCGCTCGCCTGCCCTCGCCGCGGCCGGATTTGGCATCGGCGGACTATCTGCCGTGGTCGGCATCGGCGGCGGCAGCCTGACCGTGCCGCTGCTGGTCTGGCTGGGAGTCAGCCCGGTCCGCGCGGTAGCGACGTCCAGCGCCTGCGGGGTCGCGATCGGCGTGGCGAGTGCGGTCAGCTACGCGTGGATGACACCGCCACAGCAGAACCTGCCCGGCTCGCTGGGCTACGTCTATCTGCCGGCGGCGCTCGGAATCGCGCTGGCCTCGGTGCTGGTCGCACCGCTCGGAGCGCGACTGGCGCATCGCCTGAGCGGACCCAGCCTGAAGCGTGTGTTCGCCGGATTTCTCTATCTGGTGGGGTCCAGCCTTCTGCTGGGACAGTCGTAAAGTCGCGTGCGTCTGAACTGTGCGTTGGCGGATCAGCTGCGCTGCATGCGCACTTGTCAGAAGGGTGCTTGCGCGTCCACACTCCGCGGGCCGAGCGACTCGGGGGAGACGTCCGGCAACGATCGCGCCTGCGGGCGCTTCATTCATGAGGGGAATCATGAACACCATCCGTGACCGCCTTGCGGCGGCGATTCGCTGTGCCCTGCCCGTGCTGCTGCTGCCCGCGCTGGCGACTGCCCAGCAGGACGCGCGAGAACTCGATCGCGTGGAGGTCACCGGCTCGCGCATCAAGAAGGCCGAGATCGAGGGCCAGACGCCGATCCAGGTGATCAGCCGCGAACAGATCGAACGCAGCGGGCTGACCTCGATCGGCGATCTGCTGCAGCAGACCACCGGCTCGGGCTCGGCGCTCAACACCAAGTTCAATTCCAGCGGCAACTTCGGCTTCCCGCCCGATGGCGGCGGTGTCGGCGCCGGAGCGGCGACGGTCGACCTCCGCCATCTCGGTGCCAAGCGCGTGCTGGTGCTGGTCGACGGCATCCGCTGGGTCAACGAAAGCTCGGCTTCAGGCGTCGGCGGCGTGGCTGATCTCAACACGATTCCGCTGGCGATCGTCGAGCGCATCGAGGTCCTCGAAGACGGCGCCTCTTCGATCTATGGCTCGGATGCCATCGCCGGCGTGGTCAACATCATCACCCGCCGCAGCTTCGATGGCGTCTCCCTGAGCGCCAGCTACGGCGACTTCGGCGAAGGCGATGGCGCTACCAGCACGGCCGATCTCGCCTTCGGTGGCGACAGCGAGCGCGTCAGCTTCTTCATCGGTGCGAGCTTCAACGAGCAGAAAACGGTGTTCTCGCGGGACCGTGCGCAGTCCAGCCTGCCGGTGCCAGGCACGGGCGTTGCGCTCGGCAGCTCCGCCATTCCGGCGGGCCGCTTCATCTTCAGGGACCCGAACACCGGCGCCAACCTCGATCTCATTCCCAACGCGGTAAACGGCGTTCCGCGCTACAACCCGGCCGAGACCGGCTGCGTGCGCACCGACGACTTCCGCTGCTTCACCAACGCCGACCGCTTCAACTTCGCCGAGTTCAACCTGCTGCAGACCCCGAGCAAGCGCGCAGGCGTGTTCAGTCAGGCGCGCGTGCAACTCGGCGAAGAGACCACCTGGTACGTTCGTGCCCTGTACAACAATCGCAAGTCGACCAACCAGGCCGCGCCGGAGCCCTTCTTCCTCGGGCCGGCGGTGCCATCGAACTTCTGGGCCGACACCGCGGTGATCTCGGCCAGCAATCCGTTCAACCCGTTTGGCTTCGACCTCGTTTCGGGACAGAACTTCTCGCTCGGCGGCTATCGCCCGCTGGAGGGTGGCCCGCGCCGCTTCCTTCAGGACGTCGATACCTTCCAGTTCGGCACGGGCCTGGAGGGTGTATTCGATCTCGGTGGCCGCACCCACCTGTGGGACCTCAACTTCGCGCGCGGCGTCAACAAGGCCGAGCAGACCAACTTCGGGAGCTACAACGCTCGTCGCCTCGCGCTTGGGCTCGGCCCTGCGGCGGCCTGCCAGGCGACGCCGGGCTGTGTTGCCATCGACCTGTTCGGCCCCGGCAGCCTGACGCCGGCGATGCTCGCCTTCATCCAGCCGGTGCTGCGCGATGCCAGCCGGAACACGCTCAGTCTGTGGTCGGCGAACCTGACGGGCGATCTGTTCGATCTGCCGGCAGGCACCTTGAGCTACGCCGCGGGCTTCGAGCAGCGCAAGCTGAAGGGCTCCTATCGTCCGGATGGCCTGACCGTGGCAGGCGAGTACAACGGCGTGGTGTCGCGGCCGACGACCGGCAGCTACGAGGTGGACGAGTTCTACACCGAGTTCAATGTGCCCCTGCTGGCCGCCGCTGACGGCGTGCGGCGACTCGATCTGTCTCTGGCGGCGCGTTACTCCGACTACTCGACCTTCGGCGGCGAAACCACCGGCAAGGCGGGCCTGCGCTTCCAGGTGAACGAGCAGTTCCTGCTGCGCGGCACCTTCGCCGAGGGCTTCCGTGCGCCCAACATCGGTGAACTGTTCGGATCGGTCAGTGGCTTCGATGCGGTGCTGACCGATCCGTGTTCGGCCACCGCGCCCGGCGGCCGCAATGCCAACTGCGACGCGCTTGGTGTGCCGGCCGGCTACGTGCAGCCCAACCCGCAGATTTCGGTGCAGACCGGCGGCAACCGCGAGCTGCTTCCCGAGACCGCCCGCAGCAGCACCGCAGGCTTCGTCTGGAGCCCGGCTTTCGCCACCGGAGGGGTGTCCGAGCGGCTGGACATCGGTGTGTCCTGGTATCGCCATCGCGTCGAAGGCGGCATCCAGGCGATCGACGCCCAGACCCAGCTCAATGCCTGCGTGAACACGCTGAGCCCGCTGCTCTGCGGTGGCATCACCCGCAACGCTGTCGGCGCGATCAGCGGCTTCAGCAACTTCCTGACCAACATCGGTGAAGTCGACACCCGCGGCTACGATGTTGATGTCTCGTGGGTGCTGGATGGTGGTGATCTGGGACGCTTCAGCATCGACTGGCGCAACACCTTCGTCGATGACTACGAGGCGGTGGGCGCCAATGGTGTTCGCCAGCCGCAGGGCGTGGGCATCGAAGTGTCGAACAGTGCGATCCCCGAGCTGAGCTCCCATCTCGCGCTGGGTTGGGGCTACGGTGATTTCGAGACGTCCTGGACGCTGCGTCATGTCAGCGATCTCACCGAACGCTGCGGCAACGCCGCCAGCTTCGAGGTCTGCAGCGATCGCCGCACGCCGGCCACCGCCAGTACCAATCGACTCGGCTCGACGACCTACCACGACCTGCAGCTGGGCTGGAAGGCGCCCTGGGGCGAGTCGACCCGCTTCGTGCTGGGCGTGAACAACGTCTTCTCGAAGGAGCCACCGATCTGTCTGTCCTGCACGCTCAACGGCTACGACGCCTCGACCTATGACATGCCGGGCAGCCGCTTTGTCTACGGCCGCGCCGAGGTTCGGTTCTGATTCAGCGCTTCCGATCGGGCGGACAGTCGCGGTGGCGGGTCGTCCGTCCACTTGGGAACGGGCCTGCAGATGCAGGCCCGTTCCGCTCGCGCGATGTGTACCCGCCGTGGTTGATCCAGCAGCTAAGGCGCTCGGCGTGGACCGAACTCAGGGCGTCGCGGTGGCAGCGCGCTCATGCTCGATCAGCTGGTTCGCGATCTCCAGCATCCGCGCATGGCTGCCGGCCTGGCGCGCGCCGATGCGGTAGCGTCCGTTGATGATCAGCTCCGGCGTGCCGGTGCTGCCGTAGGACTGCACGGTCTGCTTCGCACGCGCCAGCTTGGCCTGGGTCGACATCGCGTTCATTGCTGCGAGGAACTCCTGGGCGTCGGCGCCGTGCTCGGCGAAGAGCCCGGCGATGTCCTCGACGCTGTTTACCGGCCGACGTTCGGTGTGCACCGCGGTGAGCACCGGCGCATGCGCGGCATCGAGCACGCCCAGCGCTTCGGCCGCGAAGTAGGCGCGTGCATACAGATCCCAGACACCGCCGAAGGCCGCCGGCTGGTAGCGGAAGGCGACGTCCGCGGGCAGGCTTGGTTTCCAGGCGTCGATATGCGGTTGCAGGGCCGCGCAGGCGCCGCAGCTGTAGCCGAAGACCTCGACCACTTCGATCATGCCGGACGCCACTGCAGTCGCTGCCGCGGGTTCGATGCGCTCGTAGTCGCGGCCGGCCTGCAGGCCGTTCTGGGCGGGAGCGGAAACGCTGGCGAGCGAGCCGCCGAGGCTGGCAAGCAGCAGGACAAGAACACGCATGGACATGGGGCAGCTCCGGTGACGGGGAGGACGTCTCCCAGGGCTGTCTGCGACCTTCGTTCTCGGGCAGGGTTCCGGTGCCGGGGCGAAAATCCCCGCTAGAGCGCCCCCGGCACTTCGATCTCGGCCGCCACCGGCAGGTGATCGGCGGGCGCGCCCTGCAGCAGCCAGCGTCGCTGTACGCGGATGCCTGCGCTGACCAGGATGTGGTCGATGGCACGCCGAGGGCGCCAGCTGGGAAAGCTCGGCAGGGTCAGCTCGGGCGGCAGCAGTCGGGTGCGCCGATACAGGGACTGCATCTCCGCCGACAGCGGTTCACAGTTGAAGTCGCCCATCAGCAGGGCCTGCGGCGCGTCTTCGATCAGTTCGGCGATGAAGCTGAGCTGCGCAAGTCGCGACTTCACGCCCAGCGACAGATGCGCCACCACCACCACCAGTGCGTCATTGCCCTGGCCATAGCGGGCGAGCAGGGCGCCGCGTCCAGGGATGCGGCCGGGCAGCGGGTGGTCAAGGACTTCCTGCGGCTCCAGCCGGCTCAGCAGCGCATTGGCGCTGGTGGCGATTCCGCCCATGCGCCGGTTGGGCTGGTGGCTCCAGAACGGAAAGCGTCCGCGTTCGGCGAGGTAGTGGGTCTGGTTGACGAAGCCTGAGCGCAGCGAACCGGGGTCGGTTTCCTGCAGCCCAACCAGATCGAAGTCCTTTGCCATCCCCGCCAGTGCATCCAGGTTGCCGCGCTTGTCGCGATGCGGAAGCACGTGCGTCCACGGACGCGCAACGTAGTCGATGTAGCGATCCGTGCGGGCGCCGGCCTGGATGTTGGCGCTGAGCACCGTCAGCCGCGTGGTCGCGGGCTCCGAAGATGCAGCGGCCCCGGTCGCGTGGGCGACCGGGGCCGGGTCAGGGTGCTTGGGCACGAGCGCTGGGTCTGAGCGGTTGGCGGGTCAGTCCGACTGGGCTGCCGCCGCGTGCTCCTGCGCTACCAGGGCATCGACGATCTCCAGCATGCGCTTGAAGCCGCCCTGCTGGGGCGACATCACACGGTACTTGCCGTTGATGATGATGGATGGCGTGCCGTCGACGCCGTAACGCTGCACGGTCTGCTGGGCCCGCGCGATCTTCGCGTTCACGGCGAAGCTCTGCATGCTGGCCATGAAGTCCTCGCGGGTGACGCCGAAGGACGTGTAGAGGTCGGCCACGTCCTCGACGCTCTGGATCGGCTTCCGATCGGTGTGAAGGGCCTTGAAGATGGCGTCGTGCGACTTCTCGAGAATGCCCATGGTCTCGGCGGCGTAGTAGGCACGTCCGTAGATCTCCCAGGCGCCACCGAACACCGCCGGCATGTAGGTGAATTGCACGTGTTCCGGCAGGGTCTTCTTCCATTCGTTGACCACCGGCTGCAGGGTCGCGCAGTGGACGCAGCTGTAGCCGAACACCTCGATCACCTCGACTTTGCCCGCCGCTGCGCTGGTCGGTACCGGCGGGTCGATCAGCTGGTAGTCGGTGCCGGCGACGGGCGCGCCGGCGGCCGGCGTCTGGGCGGAGCAGGCGACGGCCGAAACCATCAGGGCGGTAGCGGCGAACAAGCGCATGAGCATTGGGTGGGTCTCCAGATGGATGAAGGCCCGCCGAGATTAGGCGGGCCTGTCTGAACGCGGGGTCACGGCGGGCAGCCGAATACCCGCCTCTTGGAACGGTGGCCCGGCGGCGTCACCGATGCCGTTGCCGTTGGCTCAGGGTGCCTCGTGCAGGCCTTCGATGTAGGTCGCCAGCGCTTGGATTTCCTCATCGGTGAGGTAGCGCGCGACGCCCGACATCACGGCGTTGGCGTTGTCGCCGCGACCATGAACCGTGCCATCGCGGAACAGGTTCAGCTGGGCAGCGGTGTAGGTGGCATGCTGGCCGGACAGGCTCGGATAAGCCGGCCCCGGATTGCCGTGACCCGCCGGGCCATGGCAGGCCGCGCAGGCGGGAATGCCGCGCTCCAGATCGCCGCCGAGGTAGAGCTTCTCGCCGACCTGGTAGAACTTGCGACCCTGGTTGGGTCCGCTGCTGATCACGCTTTCGTCGGCGAGGCCGGGGCGCACCGTCTGGGAGGCGAAGTAAGCGCCGATGTCGCGCATGTCCTGCGGCGACAGCATGGCGGCGAAGCCCAGCATGATCGCGTTGTTGCGCTCCCCGCTCTTGTAGAGCGCCAGATGCCGGGCGGTGTAGCGCTCATGCTGACCGGCCAGCTTCGGGTACTGCGGGTCTGCGGAGTTGCCATCCATACCGTGGCAGGCAGCGCAGACGGCGGCTTTGCTCGCGCCCGCCGTGGCATCACCCGGCCGCGCCGGTGCGCTGTCGTCGGCCAGCGCGGCGACTTCCGCTGCGGCCGGTTCGGGCGCGGCGCTCACCTCGGCGGCGTTCTGGGCGAGGACAGAGGAGGCGGCCAGCAGGCCTGCCAGCCCAAGGAAGCGGCGAAAACTCATACACTTGCTCCAAACTGGAATGCTGTTTCGACCGCTGGCACCACCGCAGGCTGCGGCAGGCGCGGGAATCGCGGGATTATTCCAGCCCGCCCATGACGGGTCAACGAAGCCGACTCGCGCCTCGCCACCGTCCGCACTGGATTTCCTGATGTCCGAGCACCATCCGTTTCGCGCTGCCAGCTATCTACTGAGCGTTCACACCCCACGCCAGTTGCCCGCTGATGACGGTCTCGAAGTCGCGATATCGGGCCGATCCAACGCCGGCAAGTCCAGCGCAATCAACAAGATCTGCAGCCAGACAGGCCTGGCTCGCACCAGCAAGACGCCCGGCCGCACGCAGCAGCTCGTGTACTTCCTGCTCGCCCCGCAGCGCTATCTGGTGGACCTCCCCGGCTATGGCTACGCCAAGGTGCCCCCCGAGCTGCGCGATCACTGGCGTGGATTGATCGAAGGCTATTTCCAGAGCCGGCGCGCGCTGGCCGGCTTGGTGGTGGTGATGGACATCCGCCACCCGCTGCGCGAGTTCGACCAGCAGATGCTGGGGTTCGGTGCCGCCCGCGACCTTCCCTGCCACGTGCTGCTGACCAAGGCCGACAAGCTAGGGCGCGGCGCGCAGGCGCAGACTCTGCGTCAGGTCCGCGCCGAACTGGCCGAAGGGCACAGCGTGCAGCTGTTCTCCGCGCAGAGCGGACTGGGCGTGGAAGAGGCGCGCGAACGCCTGGCAGGCTGGCTGCAGCTGGGCGGCTGAACATGACGGCGGACAACCCCGCCTGGCTCGCGAGCGCGCAGGCGCTGCTGTCCGCCGGGCGCCCGCAGCAGGTGCTGGACGCATTGGCCGGGCTGCCGCTGTCCGCGCACGGCGTGGAGCTCGCGTACCTGCATGCCGTCGCCGCCGCGCAGTGCGCACAGCGGGAACGCTCCGAAGCCGCGCTTGCACATTGTCTGCAGCTGGCGCCCGCGCATCCTGGCGCGCTGTTCCAGCGGGCCGCCTTCGCCTTGGCGGACGGCCACGCCGCCAAGGCGCGGCAGGACTTCCAGGCTGCCGCGCGAGCGGCGCCCGGCTGGGCCGAAGCCCACTACAACCTCGCTGTGGTGCAGGCCGGGCTCGGCGATTTCGACGCCGCGGAGTCCAGCTATCGGCTCGCCCTGCGCGCGCAGCCGCGCCTTGTTCAAGCCGCAAACAACCTCGCCAACCTGCTGAGCACCCGTGGCGCGCATGCCGAGGCCGTGACCCTGATGCGCTCTGCGCTGGCGGTCGAGCCGGCGTTCGCGATCGGCTGGTGCACGCTGGGGCGGAGCCTGCTGCGCAGCCGCCAGCACGTGGCGGCCATTGAAGCGCTGCGGCGTTCGCTGGCGCTGGACACCGAACAGAGCGCTGCCTGGGAGAACCTCGGTGAAGCCCTGCAGCAGTGCGGTGACCTGCCGGCGGCGACGGCGGCATATGCGCGCGCGTCGGCATTGAACCCGTCTTCGGCTCCGCTCGCCTTCAAGCTGGACACCCTGCGCGGCATGCAGCCACCGCGCCCGCCCGACGACTTCGTCCGCGGCTTGTTCGACGACATGGCGGACGGCTTCGATCACTGGTTGGTCGAGGCGCTTGACTACCGACTGCCCGAGCAGCTGAGTCGTTACCTGCCGGATGCGCGGGCGCTCGATGTGCTCGATCTCGGCTGCGGCACCGGTCTCGCGGCGCCGTCGCTGCGGCGGCTGGCGAAGCGGCTGGAGGGCGCCGATCTGTCGCCGAAGATGCTCGAGAAATCAGCCGCCCGCGGTCTGTACGACGCCCTCCATGCCACCTCGCTGCAGGCCATGCTCGCCGGGCCCGCCCAGGCATGGGATCTGCTGGTCGCGACCGATGTATTCATCTACGTGGGCGCGCTCGATGGCGTGTTCGCGCTGGCCGCGCGCGCGCTTCGCCGCGGCGGCTGGCTGCTGTTCTCGTTCGAGCCCTTCGACGCGGAAGACGGCCCCGGCTTCCGGCTGCAGCCGAGCGGACGCTACGCGCACCGCGCCAACGATCTGCGTCGGCTGGCCGCGACGCTCGGGTTCGAGATCGAGCTCGACGAGCCCATCGAACTGCGTCGTGAGCGTGAGCACATGCTGCCCGGTCGCGTGATGCGCCTGCGCCTGCTCTGATCCCTTGCGTCACGGGCCGCGTTCCAAGCGGCCTGTGCGCCGGATCGCCGACGCGCACACAGCCGGGCGGGAGGCTCCCTCGCCGAGCGGCTCGCACAGC
>JBIJCA010000301.1:0-5398 GCA_044344935.1 Aquimonas sp.
TCCAGCACGCGTCGCACCACCGCGTAGGCGCCGATCTCGCGGCGCAGCTCCTCGTAGCCGGTGATGTTCGACTGCACCAGCGCGACGCGCAGCCGCGGCGAGTCTTCAGGCGGCTGCAGGGCGGGGTCATGCAGCCGCCACAGTCCATACGCGGCCACCGCCAAGGGCAGGCCCAGCGCGCAGGCCAGTGCCCGTTGCCAGACGCGGAGGGATGCGCCGCTGCGACGGGTCTGCAGCGCCGCCAGCAGCGCTGCGTTCACCAGCAGCAGGATCAGGCTCAAGCCGGCAGCACCCCACAGATCGGCCGATTGGCGCAGCAGGGTGGCAGGCTGCAGGCCGTGGCCGAGGGTGTCGCCGAGCAGCTTGGGGATCAGCGCCTCGCAGCCGACCCAGGCGGCCGCTGCGGCCAGCGCCGAAAGGGCGCGTCCGTGTCCGCTTCGGGCGAGCGCGCGAACCCCGGCATAGGCGATGAACTGCGGCTGCAGCAGCGGTGCCGCGAGTGCCATCAGCAGAAGCGCGCCGGGCAGGCTCCAGCCGGTGTAGCTGGAGATCGCGTCGCCGAACCAGTGCAGCACCGCCAGCACGTAGCCGATCGACATCGCTGCGCCCAGCAGCAGCGCGCCGCGCAGCCCACGGACGCGATCCAGCGCCCACAGCCAGGGCAGCAGGGCAACGAAGCCCAGTGGCCAGGCCGCACTGCCATGGGCGTAGAGACCCAGCAAGGTTGCGCTCAGCGCGACGGCAACAAGGTCGATGCGCGCGGACGAAGGTGGCAGGAGACGTTCAGGCATCGGTGTGTCCGGCATCAACGGCGGGCTGCGCAGGCGTCGTGCATCGCAGTGGGTGCCGCACGGCTCATCGTGATTCGGGTGTGGCTGCGGAGGGCGACGGTGGCCGGAGGCTCAGCACCCTCACATAGCTGCGTACGGGTCGGAAGGAAGAGGCTAGCCGGGACTCTGCTGCGACCCGCGCCGAACCTGCCTGCGCACACGAGCTCAACCCCGAGGGGGTTCGGGCAGGAAAATGGGCACGATCGGCAAGCCGGGGGGCGCCATCTCCGGCGGCACCAGACGGTCGTCCGCCATCGGCATCGGCCGGCCGTTGGCATCCAGCCAAGTGTGGTCGGGCGAGAACATCAGCACGGCCTCCAGCATTTCGCCGTCGTCGGTGACCTGGTAATGCCGGACATAGCCCGGCGGCAGAACGAAATCCTCCGGCACGGCGATGCCGGGCATCAGCGGCACCGTGCCGGGCGGATTGAACGCGGCCAGCCCTTCGTGGATGCCGGCTTCCCTGAGGCCCTGGATCACTTCGGCCATGGTGGGCTCGGGATCGCCCGGTCGGAGGTAGGCGGCGAGATCCTGCGGGTCCTGGCTGGGCAGTTCGAAGTCGGCGCGTTCGGCGGTCGGGCTCATCGCAGCTGCCGCAGGCTGAGCCTGCGGACGGATCGCGGTTGGCGTCGCGATCGGCGCGCGCGCTGCGCTTGCAAGGTCGCTGCGCTGCGCATCGGCCGGAGCTCCCCGGGCCTCCAGCCCGGAGACGTGAGAGTCGTTACCGGGCTGACGCGCCGGGACCAGCAGGAACAGCGCTGCGCCCACACAGACCGTGAGCGCGAGCAGCAGCCAGGCGCGCTGACGGCGCACTGCGCTGCGGTGGTTCTCGGCCACACGCAGCCCGCAGAGCGTGGCGCCCTGCGGGTGCGTGTCGCTGTGCGGCGTCGGGCGCACGGGCCTGATCACTCCGGCGCTCAGTTCGGCGTCGCGGGGTTGAACTCGGACACGGCCCAGCCCATGCGCTCGTGGCCCAGCTGGTTCCAGATCGGGCTGCGGCCATTGGTGAAACTGGTGTAACGCGCCGCTCCCGTGCCAGTGCTGCCGCCCCACAGGCCTGCGCTGACGGTGCCGCCGGTGAAGGTCGGATGCACGTCGTCCGACTGGATGTAGTCGTAGCTGGTCTGCGCGGACACGAAGTGGGTGTTGGCGTCGCGCAGGGTCGAGCGCAGGGTCACCGCGATGCGGTTGACGTAGGCCGATTCGGACTCGCCGGCCACGAAGCGCAGCGCCTGCGAGTCGACCACGCCGTCGCCATTGCTGTCGAAGTCGGCGCCCATGTACTGGGCGAAGCTGTCTGCGCACTGGAAACCCTTCTGGCGGGCGTACTCGCACATCCAGTAATTCATGCGCGCGATCGCCGGCAGAAAGCGGTCGCGCATGTTGACGGTGGCGCCGGTGGTGGCGTCACGACAGCTGCTCTGCACGTTGTCGGCGTTGTAGCCGGGGTAGTACAGGTTGCTGATCACCTTCAGGCGCGTGTTCGGATGCGCGTTGGCGTTGATGTAATCCATCGATGCGGCGACATAGGTCTTGCACGAGTTCACCGCCGCTTCCAGCCCGCTGTAGTTGCAGGTGCCGCTCTGCGACTTGAAGGCGGAGCGGGCCTGCAGCCCGTCGTTGCCGCACATCTCGAAGGTCACCACGCGAGTGGAAGCCGCCTGCATGAAGCTGCGCTCGGCCACGATCTTGTTCTCGTAGACATCGCGCGCGACCGCACCGGACTTCGCGCGGCGGATGTTCTCGATATCCGAGTTCCAGCGCGCTGCCAGATACTCCGACTGCACCGTCGGCGCGGCATAGCGGGCGGCGTTGCTGATCGACCCGTTGTAGCCGGCGTAGATCGAGTCGCCGTAGGCGACCACGCGGTACTTGGTGCTGGTGCCGGAGCGGTCGACGGTCCAGGAGACGTTCTGGTTGAGCGTGCTGGCGAAGGCGCTGGTGCCGAACGCGAGCAGGGCGAGCCCGGGCAGCAGGCGGCGGACGGTGCGGTGGAGTCGGATTTTCATGGTGTTCCCCTCGGATGATGGTGTGCGCCGCGGAAGTCGGATGCCTCCGCTTGTGTTCACTCGACCAACAGTCGGCACATCGCCCGTTGCGGGCGATCCCCTCGGAGCGAGTGAAGAACCCTGCGCCATCACAAGGGCGCCTCCGGGCTTTGGCGGCAAGGCGCAGTGCGGGAATTCGAGGGCGTCTGGCGAGCCAGACGAACGCGGACTCCACGTGGCGCGCTGCTGCCGCGGGCGGCGAGAGGCGGTCGCAACAGACGGATGTTCTTTCACAGGCTCTTAGTGCCGGGCCGTACGCTAGCGTCGGGTTGTGAGGGGCGTCAACGAGAATTCATGACGCACTGCACGGTGTTTCGCAGGGCGTTCCTGTGCGCGCGCGCGGACTGTTTTGCTAAGCAGCAATCGACGATGTGACACGCATGCAAGCACGGCCATTTCCCCGCGGTCGCAGTGACGGATGCGCGGATGCGATGCAGCACGCAGGCCGCGGGACCGCAGGGCGTCTTCAGCCCAGCGAGCGCCGCGGCCGACGGTCGCACACGCGATGCGCGACGACTGGGGCGCTGAGGCGACCGTGCAAATCCTCGCCGTCGGGGATTTGGAGGACGCAACCTGGATGCCCGAATGCACGAACAGTCCATGCTTCTTCAAGAGCAACTGAACCGCCCCCAAGCGGGGCTGAGAAGCTCTGCTCTTGTAGGGTGGATAAGCGCAGCGCATCCACCAGCACGTCCCGTGGAAGACGGACACCGGACGAAGTCCGGGAAGTCGAAGGAAGGTCTCGCGCCGCCATGTTCATCGCCCGCGTGCAGGCCCGCTGAAGTGTCTCGCAGCCCCCCCCGGCGAGATCGCCCCGTAGACCCAATGCCCGCCCCCGACTTCGCCTTATCGAGGGCAGGTTGTTCGCGGCCACGACGAACATCTGTTCGTTCAAGAGTGCGTGCGGCACAACGCGCGGCGGCGTCGCTCAGAACTGCCGCCGCACCCACAGCCCCGCATTGCTGTCGTCCTCCAGCTGGCCGAAGAAGCGCTGCACGGGGCCGCCAAAGGCATTGGCGCTCGCGCCCAGCAGCCACTGGTCGCTGAGACGGTGGCTGGCGGTGAGGCGCAGCCATCACTCGCTGTCGCCGAGGCCGCCGCGCGGCTCCATGGCCTCGATCAGGTCCTGTCTGCCGACGCATGCGCCGCTGGGTGCATCCAACAAGCTCAGCCGATGGTGGCCCTGTACCAAGTGATTGCCGCTTGGCATGGAGCGCGTCAAGCGTGTCAAGCCTCAAGCCATCGCGTCTCGGGAGTGGCAGAATCCTGCTGTGGAGTGCGCAAGGGCGCAGCCGCGCAGCTCGAAGCGCGTAGAGCGACTGCAGTTAAGGGATTTCTCTGAAAGCTCAGTTTGCTGCCGCTTGGTGAGCGGGTTGCCCCGGCCGACTGACGCAAGTCACGAGCTGAGTTCCTGAAGCGCTTCGAGGCGTACGGACCTGCTGGCCGGCCTCGACAGCTGTGGCCTCTGCGAACGCCGTGTGCCAGGTGCTTTGGGGCGTTCCGACCGCCCCGACCCGTTGAACGCGATGCGCCCCGCGCAAACGTAGCCAACCGAAATCGACATAAAGAAGCCAAGGAAGACCACTGGATGCCCGCCGCCAAACTCACACTCGCCCGCCTGGAAAGCCTGCTGCTGACGGCATGCGATGACCTGCGCGGCAACATGGATGCCAGCGAGTACAAGGAGTACATCTTCGGCATGCTGTTCCTGAAACGGGCCAGCGATCTGTTCGACCAGCGGCGCGAGGAGATCAAGAAGGAAGGCAAGGCTGCTGGCCTTTCGGTGGCTGACATCGCGCTCAACCTTGAAGACCCGGATCAATACTCAGGCAAGTATTTCTACGTGCCGCCGCGCGCCCGCTGGAACGACCCCTGGGTGGACGATGCAGGCAAGCCGCAGCCTGCGCTCAAGCACGTCAAGGAAAACGTCGGCTCCACGCTCAACAAGGCGCTGGAAGCCCTGGAAGAAGAGAACGCCGACGCCCTGCAGGACGTGCTCAAGGGCAACATCAACTTCAACCGCAACTTCGGCCAGAGCAGGCTGGATGACGACACCCTGGTCGACTTCGTCCAGAACTTCGAGAAGATCCCGCTCCGGGACGATGACTTCGAGTTCCCCGATTTGCTGGGTGCGTCCTATGAATTCTTGATCAAATACTTTGCAGATCAGGCGGGCAAGAAGGCCGGCGAGTTCTACACGCCCGCCGAGGTCGTGCGCGTCTGCGTGGAGATCTGCGACCCCAAAGAAAACATGAGCGTGTACGACCCGACGGTGGGGTCGGGCGGCATGTTGATCCAGGCACGCGACTACCTGCGCGAATGCGGCGGCAATTCGGAAAACCTCGTGCTGGCCGGGCAAGAAAAGATGGGCACCACCTGGTCCATCTGCAAAATGAACATGCTGCTGCACGGCATCTCGCACGCGGATATTCGCAACGCCGACACCTTGGCCGACCCGCAGCATAAAGACGATAACAACGAGCTGCGCCGCTTCGACCGCGTGCTCGCCAATCCGCCCTT
>JBIJCA010000221.1:0-7766 GCA_044344935.1 Aquimonas sp.
GGTCGGCACGCCGACACTCAGCCTGAGCGCCACCTCGATCAGCTTCGGCAACGTCGTTTCGGGCCAGACCGGCACGGGCTCCATCACGCTGAGCAACACCGGCACGGCAAACGTGAGCGTCACGGCCCTCTCTGCGCCCACGGCGCCGTTTGCGCTGACCGGCGGAACCTGTGGGGCTACCCCGATCACCCTGGCCCCCGCCGCCAGCTGCACGCTGACCTACAGCTTCAGCCCGACCTCCGCCAGCCCCTCGACCCAGTCGATCGCAGTGACCAGCAACGGCGGCAACCCCAGCTTTACGCTGCAGGGCTCGGGCGTGGGTGCTCCCGTCGCCGCACTGAGCGCGAGCGCGCTCAACTATGGCAACGTCGCAGTTTCCGCCTTCGGCAACGCCACGGTCACGCTCAGCAATACGGGCGGTTCTTCGCTGACGATCTCAGCGATCACCGCGCCGACGGCGCCCTTCTCAGCCACCGGCGGCACCTGCGGCGCCGTTCCGATCACGCTGGCAGCGGGCGCGAGCTGCACGCTCATCTATCGCTTCAGCCCGAGTGCGATTGGCAGCTTCTCGCAGACCTTGGCGATGACCAGCAACGGCGGCAACCCCAGCTTCACGCTGCAGGGCATCGGCATCAGCGGCGCAGCTCCTCGACCTGCCGTGGTCCCGGCGAGCGGTGCAACCAGCCAGTTCCTGCTGGCGCTGTTGACGCTTGCCATCGCGGGTTGGGCGTTCAGCCGCCGCCGCTGAGTCGCGCCTCAGTCCTGGCTTGAACAGGCCGGCGAACGCACTGCGTTCGCCGGCCTTTTTTGTTGCTCGCCATTCGGCGGGCTCGCAACCCGCCGACTTCTACGCGGCTCTCTCCGAAGTCGCGCAGCTCATCGTCTGCCGCGAACCTCGTAGCCCGCCGCGGGCGCGCTGGCTGCGGGCGCATGCTGACAGCAACATGAGCTCGCCCGCCCGCACGCACGCACACTGCAACTCAGGGTGCGGACGGCGCCGCTTCGCGCCGCAGGCGAGCGAAGATCTCGGTCGCCGCCGCGTTCCACACCACCCACTTGTGTCCGCCTGGACGCGGCAGAATCTGCGTGGAATCAAGGGCTGGCGCAATCAGCGGCACGGTGGCGGCAAGACGATCCTCTTCGCCATAGGCCAGCCAGACGCGCTGGCGCAGCGCCGGATCGCGAGCGTAGCTGGCGATCTGCCGCCACAGCAGCTCGCGATCGAAGTTGCTGCGATCGACCACTGCGGGTTTGGCGCCCGGCTGCCACTGCAGAATGCCGCCGCCCTCCTCGATTTCCCGCATCACGCGCCGCCTGCCGAGATAGGGCGCCATCAGCACGACGCGGTCGAACACGCCGGGATGGGCCTCATCCAGCACCAGCGCCCCCATGCCACCCATCGACGCGCCCATCAGGATCAACCGCTCGTAACCTTCGGCACGCGCCGGCTCGATGAACTGCGCCCGCACGCGCTCGGGCAGGCCGCCGTCGGTGTAGTAGGCCAGCGTCGCGGAGGTCAGCTGCACGTCGACTTCAGGCCAACCGGCCTGTATGGCCGCGGCCACCCCGAACTCGCGCATGACTTCGACATTGTCGGCGCGGCCGGGCAGCACGATCACCAGAGTCTTGCGGTCCGGAGTTCCATTGCCGGCGACGCGCTCGAAAGGAATCGGCGCGCGTCGATCGCCCATGTTCAGGCAACCTGCCAGCAGCAGCGGCAGGCACAAGATGCACATGAGTCGGAGGAGGTTCAGGCGTTGCATCCGATGTTCTCGCAGTCCGTGATTTTCACGAACATGAAAGCCGCAGGCCCGTGAAGGCCGCGGCTTCGCAATGCAATCGGGGGCGCCTGATGGATGGATCTTCGCCCTGCAGAAGGACGGGCGGTCGGGACGACCAGGCCCGACGCACTGGCGTCGGAGCCCGGTCGCCCGCCACCACGCCGGCGGCGTCACTCGAAGCCGTTGTCGAAAATCTCCGGCGGCAGCTGCACATTCCTGCACGCCTGCGGCACGTTGTCGCGCTGCCACTGGCTGGCGCCCTGACGCACGACGTAGTCGACCACGAACATGGTGTGTTCGTAGCCGGTGTTCGAGTAGTCCATCAGACGGTAGGCATAAGGCCGCGGCGTGTAGCGGCAGGTCTGCACGAGGCCGGAGAACTCCGGCGCGAAGCCACCGATGCTGCCGCCCATCTCCAGACCGCTGCCCCAGTACTGCGTGGTCTGTACTTCCTCGGTCACTCCGAAGCTGTACTCATACGCTGCACCCGCCTGGACATTGACGATGAACCCGGCCTCGATGTCGAACTCGGCGCCGACACGATTGGAGCTTTCGAAGCCGCTGAAGTCGCCGCTGAAGACGCCGCCTTCCTGACTCAGGTTCCAGGTCGCACTGCCCGGACTGCCAACAAACACGCTGTCCCAGATGTTCCAGCGCTGCATGCCCGAAAAATTGCTGCAGCCCGGCATATCACCGCTGCCGTTCCACAGAATTTCCCCGCGCGACTCAATGTTGGCCCAACCGGACGTACGCGGGTTCCACATGCGCACCAGGAAGGTGTTATCGGCGCGATCTGGGTCGCAGACATCCTGCGGGTAGCGATAGGGCTCGACGTGGACGTCACCGAAGACCTGGATCTGCGCGACATTCAGCGTCGCCGTGCCCGGATGCTGCAGTCGGACATAGCGTGCGCGCAGCAGCTGCGAAGGCGCTGCCGGATCACGCGTCCAGACGCTCCAGCGGTCGAAGGCCATGTCATCGCCGTTTTCCGGGGCGAAGCTGCGGACGCCACTGCCAGCCGGAACGGCATCACCGGTCATCGGGCTTTCGGAGACATAGAGCCGGAAGCCCTTCAGATCGATCGCGCGCCCCGCCCGCGGAAACACCCGGATGTTCGAGATGTCGCGCAGCTCTCCGAGATCGATCTGCACATAGGGCCGCGTCACGTTGCCGTTGCTGGCCAACCAGGTGCTGAAGCGGCCATCGGTTACGTTGCTCACCGAGGTGCCACTCGCGGCCACCACGTTGGTCGTCGCGGTCTGGAACAGGCTGAGGCTGGCCCAGTCACGGTGCAGCGGCGCCCATTGCGCGGGAGGCAGCCCACCGCCCGACGCCGCGACCGTGGTGTCCCAGAATTCGGCGGTGGTCGCCGAGACACCACGGGTGTCTTCCACCACTTCGCACATCCGCAGACCGCTGTTCGGCACAACGCCGCCCGCTTCACTGCGCACGTTGTAGCTGTAGCAGCGGAAACTGTTCTCTTCGACCACCATCAGCGCTTCGCCCAGCGAAGACGAGAACCCCTGATTGAGAGCGAAGCCGTTCTCGCTGCCGTGGATCGATCCCGTATTGGCCTGGTAGTTGTAGCCGGCGGTGACCTTGACGGAGGTCTCCACGCCGACGCCAGCGATGTCGAAGCCCGCCGACGCGCCCACATACGCCGAGACGTCGTGCGAGGTGAAGCTGCCTGCGCGCTTCTCGACGCTGGTCTGGCCTGAAGTGGTCTGTCCGAAGGCCGCTGACTTCTCCGCATTCAGCTGCAGGCGCTCGAAGTACGGGGGATGCCAGACGACCTGCCGCACCTGTGGCTCTTCGACCTGCCGGCAGTCGGCGCCGAGGCTGGCGAGCACCGAATCGCCGTCGGTGTCGGCCGCCAGCAGGTCAAGCCGCGTATTGCTGTCGAGGCCCGCTGTCGGGGTCATCAGATGGCGGCCACTGAAGCTCGCCGGGTTGGCGGTGTTCTGCAAACGCCAGACCGAACGGATCAGCTGCTGACTGCGATCATTCACGATCGTCATGACCTCGGCGATGCCCAGCTTGTCCATATCGCCCACCGCCAGGTGCAGCTCGTTCAGCGACTGCGTCGAATCGACAGCCAGCGAGGCCGAGTAGGCGGGCGTGGTGTTCATCGCATAGCGGGTCTCCGGACCGGCGCCACCGTTGCCGGCACCCGCGTTGGTGATGGTCACCGGATACGTGCGGGTCGCCGTCTGTCCGTTGAAGCCGGTCACGGTCAGACGCACGTTGTAGGTCGCGGACGCGCCGGACGGGACGGGAAAGGTGTACGTGGGGTTGAGATCTGTCAGTGGTCCGCTACCGTCACCGAAGTCCCAGAGCCGCGAGGACACGCGTCCGGTCGAACGATCGGTGAAGCTGACCGTACGTCCGTTGCGCTGCCACTGGAAGCCGGCGGTGAGCTCGACGTTCGCCTTGTGCGCCTGTACGCGCAGGCGGTTGTCACCACCTTCGGCGAACGCAAGGACAAACTCGCTGGGCGAGATCAGGTCGACGTTGGCGAAGGCGGCGTCGAACTTGATCAGTGCTCCCTGGGTCTGGCCCGACACAGCAAAGCTGGAATCCCAGGGGCGCTGGGCATCACGTTGGAAGAAGCCGATTCCGGTGATGTTGTTGTCGGTGTCACGGACCGTAGTGAAGTGGTGCATGCGGGCGAACAGCTGGTTGAATTGGCTCGATCCTTCGACGAGCACCAGCACCATGAGCTCGGCCGCAGCGCTGTCCGTGATGTCTCCGGCCAGTGCCTTCAGGCGGCGCAGCTGGTTGATTGAAGGGCCACCACCACCGTCGACTTCGAAACTGTTGCCCAGGGAGGTGACAAAGCTACGGCTGCCGATCGCGGTGTTCCCTGAACCGACCGGCAGCGCCGTCGTGCTGGGCTGGAATTCCAGCAGATGGTAGTTGAGCGCCCGCGTGCCACCGGTACCGGACTCGTTGACTACGACCATCTGCTCGCGTCCCGACAGGATCAGGTCACCGACGGCGAGTGTCGTCTGCTCGAATGCCCCCGCGAGCAACCAGCGTCCAGCCCATTCACTGTTGCCCTGCGCGATCAGGCCTTGCGCAGTGCCTGTCAGCGCGTACACCTCGATTGAGCTTGAAGTCTTCAGCAGAAGGGCCAGCTCCTGCTTGCCGTCGGTGGAGCCATCGAGGTCCGCGGCGAGAATTTCGACCTAGCTGAAGTTCCGGGTCAGCTCCCAGGTCTGGACCAGGCTCACCGCGCCCGCGCCGCTCCTGCGGAACACGCCAAGCCGCAGTGGACCCTCGGCGCCCACCCGATGCGCGGTGATCAGCTCATCGCGTCCGTCGCCGTTGAGATCGGCGTCGATCGCGGTGACGAAGGTCGATCCGGCAAGGCCTCCGCTTCGCAGCAGGTCGCCGCTGAATTCGCCAAGCAACACCGCACCGTCGGAAGGTCCCGGCGCGTACACCTCGACCCGCCCCTGCGTGCTGGTATTGGCGACGAAGCTGACGTACTCGGCATCCTCGCCCATGGTGGCGTAACGCCCGAACGGCGAAGTGGTGCAGGCAATTGGCTGGGTACCCTGGGTGACGAAACGCGGCAGCCCCTCGGGCTGAAGCGGTGGGCGCCACGGGGTGCCCGTAGAAGTCGCGGCTGCAATGGTGCAGGCCGTTGAGGAAAACAGCAGGGTCAACAGGAACTTCTTCATGGCGCGCCCCTTCCTTCGGGGCTGGTCTCACCCGGGGCATCCGGGTCTCCAGCCCCATAAGCGGGAAAAGTGCGCGCACATCATCATCAAGCCTTGCCGCAATCGTCCGTCGGAAGACGGCAGGGGCGTTCCGCCCGGACACCCAGGGGCCTGACGCTTCAGCCCACCCGCGGCGGCAGGTTCCAACCGGCCGCCTCGATCCGCCGCGCAAGCTCTGCAGCACCCAGACGTCGCTGCCGCAAGGACGCCTGGCTCAGCTGTGCGGAGGCAAGGGCTTCCATGTGCGGTGAATACGAACCGCGGTAATCCCGGAAATGCAGCTGCACGGCCTGCACGGGAGGCAACTGCCCATACAGCGCCTTGAGCGTCCGTAGCGCCATCAGCAGCGAAAGATCAAGGCCGGGATGGTGGCCATCGGCGGGATCCAGCCAGGGCCATTCGGGATGGGCATCGATCAGCTCTGGAAAGTCCCCGAGGCCTGCATGCACGGCGCCGATCCGCGCGGCGAGTTCGGCTTCCTTCAAGCTGAGGTCAAGCGCAATAACGCGTTGCCGCTGGTAGCAGCCCAGCAGAACGCTGCGCGCACCGTGTCGCTGCGCCAGCGCGGCCAGATCGGCATGCGCCGCGTGCGATGCCTCGCAGCTGAATCCGAACTTCTCAAGCTCAGCGCCACAGCGCAGACCTCCACCGAACTCCTGCAACACAAGCGCGGTGTAGCGTCCGTTCGCAAGCTCTTGCTTCACCACGCCTGCCGCAGCATGGTGGCTGATGTGGGCGCCGCCGCGCGCCAGCATCTCGGCCTCGACCGGGCACCCGAGCGCCAGGCTCGCCAATTGTGCGAACTGACTCGGCATGTCGTTGTAGTAGATCAGGCTGTTGCCAACGAACAGCACGCGCTCGATGGGGGTGCGGGTCGGCACTCCGCAGGCGGCGAGCGCAATGGCCGACGCTGCCGCGCCCAGAGCAACGCGCCGGGACAGGCCCGGCGCGTGCAATCGTTCATCTGGCGATTCAGTCACGCTGGAAGACCAGCGCACCGCCCTTGGCGTCGACGTGTATCAGTTCGCCCGCCTGGAACTCGCCCTTGAGAATGCGGGTAGCCAGCGGGTTCTCCAACTGCTGCTGGATGGCCCGCTTGAGCGGCCGCGCACCGTAGACCGGATCGAAGCCCGCGCTGCCGAGCAGATCGAGCGCCGCATCCGAGAGCTCGATCCTGAGCTGTCGTTCGGCCAGCCGCTTGGCGAGGTAAGCCGTCTGGATCCTGGCGATCTCGCGGATCTGTGCGCGGCCCAACGGGTGGAACACCACAAGTTCATCGAGCCGGTTGATGAACTCCGGCCGGAAATGCGCCTGCACCACGCCCATCACCGCAGCCTTCATCTTGACGTAGGCCTCTGCCGCGGAGCCACTGTCGTTCGCCTCAATCACCGCGTCACCAGCCATCTCCTGGATCATCTGCGAGCCCAGGTTTGACGTCATCACGATGACTGTGTTCCGGAAGTCGACCGTGCGGCCCTGGCCATCGGTCAGGCGACCGTCGTCCAGCACCTGCAGCAGCACATTGAACACGTCCGGATGCGCCTTCTCGACCTCATCGAGCAGGATCACGCTATAGGGACGTCGACGCACGGCCTCGGTGAGGTAGCCGCCCTCTTCGTAGCCGACATAGCCCGGCGGCGCGCCGATCAGCCGCGCCACGCTGTGCTTCTCCATGAACTCACTCATGTCGATGCGCACCATGGCGTCAGTGCTGTCGAACAGGAACTCCGCCAGCGCCTTGCACAGCTCGGTCTTGCCGACTCCCGTGGGGCCCAGGAAAAGGAAACTCCCGTTCGGTCGATTCGGGTCTGACAGACCGGCGCGTGAGCGGCGGATTGCGTCAGACACAGCACGCACGGCTTCGACCTGACCGACGACCTTGTGGGTCAGCACGTCCTCCATGCGCAGCAGCTTCTCGCGCTCGCCCTCCAGCATCTTGGACACCGGGATGCCGGTCCATCGGCTGACAACCTGGGCGATTTCCTCGGCGGTCACTTTCTGCTGCAGCAGCTTGAAGCCCTTCTGCTCGGTCTCGGCGGCCGCGTACAGCTGGCGCTCCAGCTCGGGGATGCGGCCGTACTGGATCTCGGAGGCACGCGCCAGATCCTGATGACGATGGGCGGCTTCGAGTTCGGACTTGGCCTGCTCGATCTGCTCCTTGATCTTGGCAGTACCGGCGACTGCGGCCTTCTCGGCCTTCCAGATTTCGTCCAGATCCGAGTACTCGCGCTCAAGCACGCCGATCTCGGTTTCGAGATCC
>JBIJCA010000222.1:0-7757 GCA_044344935.1 Aquimonas sp.
CCATGCTCGAGCTGTTCTATTCCTCTGGGCTGCGCCTGTCCGAGCTGTGCGGCCTGCGCTGGATCGACATCGACCTGCAGGACGGCAGCGCGCGCGTGCTCGGCAAAGGCCGCAAGACCCGACTGGTGCCGGTCGGCCGCCACGCGGTCGAAGCGCTGCGCGCGCTGCGCGGTGCCGGCACCGCACCGGAAGCGCCGGTCTTCGTCGGTCGCGCCGGCGCTGCGATCGCGCCGCGCACCGTGCAGCAGCGGATCAAACTGGCGGCGCAGCGGCAGGGCCTGTGGAAGCGCGTGCATCCGCACATGCTGCGGCACTCGTGTGCCAGTCACCTGCTGGAATCCTCGGCCGATCTGCGCGGCGTGCAGGAGCTGCTGGGCCACGCCGACATCGCCACCACCCAGATCTACACCCACCTCGATTTCCAGCACCTGGCGCGCGTCTACGACGCCGCTCATCCGCGCGCCAAGCGGGTGCGCCAGGGCGGTTGAGTCCTGCAGCTCTCGGTGTGGTTCTTCCGAATCCCGAATCCCGAATCCCGAATCCCGAATCCCGAAAGCAGGGCTCATCGCAGATTCGTACGGGTGGTGTCGCGTCGAGCGGGCGGGGCGCGGGGCCTGGCAACGGGTGTTTCGCCAGTTTCGGTGCGCGACACGCGCACCCTACGATCGCGAGTGACGCGGTTGCCCAACCGAAGCGGCAAATCCCGATCGCGTAGGGTGCGCCTGCGGCGCACCAAAGCGCTGGCAGAATTGGGTGCGCCTGCAGCGCACCAAAGCGCTGCGAAGTAGGGTGCGCCTGCGGCGCACCAAAGCACGAGAAGCGCCTCCAATGCGCGGAGGCGCGGCACTCACCCACGCCAACCCGCGATCCACCCAAAAAGAAAGCCGACCCGCGCCAGGGAGGGAGCGCGCAGGTCGGCCTTCAGGCCAGGTGCCACCTGTACCGGTGGCTCAGCAGGGCTTGACGCGGGCAGTGCTCAGAATCGGTAGCCGAAGGTCAGACCGTACACGCGCGGGTCGACGATCGCGGTGCCGACTTCGGCGCCGTTGACCTTGACGTCGGACTCGATGTCGATCCAGCGGGCGTCCAGCACGAGGTCCCACTTGTCGCTCAGCTTGAACTGCAGACCGGCCTGCACGGCCAGACCGAAGGAGTTGTCCAGTCCGACCTTGGTGCCGGCCACCGGGCCGCCGCCGACCGCACGCTCGTCGTACACGAAGGTGTAGTTCAGGCCGGCGCCGACGAAGGGATTCACGCGGCCCTCCGGGTTGAAGTACCACTGCAGGCTGACGGTGGGCGGCAGGTGCTTGAAGTCCACGGCCTTGGCGCCGTTCAGGCTGGCGGTGTGCGAAAACGGCGTGGCTGCCAGCAGCTCGATCGCGAGATTCGGCGTCAGGTGACGGCCAAGGATCAGGCCCAGCTGGGTGTTGCTGTCGATGTCGGTTTTGAGTGCGCCGCCAGCGAGCGTGCCGTTGTCTGACTTCGGCGACACCATCACCGGGCCGACGCGGACGAACCAGTCTTCCGCTTGGGCGGGCAGGGCAGCAACGGTCAGCGCGGCTGCAGTCAGCAGGGGGGCGACGATCTTCTTCATGGTGTCATCCTTTCGGGGGTGGCGAGGCTGTGGCGCAAAGTCTGCGGCGGCTTCTTCCGGCGGTTCTTGATAACTGTCAAGCGCGCGTTAAACCCTTGCCTCCTCAGCGCATCTGAAGGCCGCGGTGACGCCCTCGGCACCCGCTCGACCCAGCGCGGTAGGCGGCACTGTCGGGGGCGAAACCAGGCCGCTGGTATCGATCGAAAGCGGCAGCGCGATCGCCACAGTGCCGTGGCTTCGCAGCCGCCTGCGTGGCGCTGCGACGCCGGCCCGAGGGACGCCCCTGTTCCGAAAGCGCACGGTGTCAGTCCGCTCTGCGGGACAAACGCTCCCGAGACTGTGACCGCGCACAAACACTGGTCGACGCCGGCGCTGTTAGCGTCGCCCGACTTCAAGAACACGCAGCTGTCGGTCGGGGGACCCGCAGTCGCGCAGCGCAGGTCGCGGGATGCGTCCTGTTCCATACCAAGCGGCGCCGGACGCGCCATCTCACTCGAACGGGGAGTTCAAATGCGTACTTCGATCCGGCGCCTCTGCGCCGCGCTGTGCTGTGTCCTGCCGATGGCCTACGCCCAGGCCGACGACGTCTTCATGCTGCCTGCGCCAGACATGGCAAAGCTGCAGACGGAAGACGCCAAGGCCGGCGGTGCCTACCGCTACGGCATCCAGATTCCGGTCAAGGGTTTTGCCTTCGACGGCCGCAACCTATCCAAATCCAGCTGGTCACAGGGCAAGGACGGCGTCTCGCGCTTTGTCTGGAACATCGCGGCACCCGGCGCTCGGACCCTCGACTTCCACTTCAGCCGGCTGGCGCTGCCCGAGGGCGCGACCCTGATCCTGCGGGGTGAAGGCGAGGACAACCTGCGCAAGATCACCGCTGAAGATCTCAGCAGCGGTGCCGGATTCTGGGCGCCCTACATCGCCGGCGAGAAGGTATCCATCGAACTGCACGTGCCGACCGCGCTGCGCGCGCAGGCGCGGGTCGAGCTGGCCTCGGTCACGCACGGCTACCGCGGCCTGTTCGAATCGGCGGAGACAATGCAGAAGTCGGGAAGCTGCAACGTCGATGTCGCCTGTCCGGCGGGCACGGGCTGGACCGACCAGATCGACTCCGTCGGCCACTACACCTTCAGCCAGGGCGGCGGCTCCTACGTCTGCACCGGCAGCCTGATGGCGAATACGGCCGGCACCACCGTGCCCTATTTCCTCACCGCAAATCATTGCCTGAGCACCGCGGCGGTGGCGTCCACGGTGGTTGTGTACTGGAACTACCAGAGCGCGACCTGCCGCACTCCGGGCTCGTCCGCGTCAGGCACGCCGCTGGCGAAGTCGATCGCCTCCCATACGCAGTCGGGCGCCAGCCTGATCTCCACCAATGCGGCCAGCGACTTCGCCCTGTTGCGTCTGAACGCCGACGTGCCGGCGGCATCCAACCCCTACTGGACCGGCTGGGACGCCAGCGGCGCCACGCCCGGCTCGGCGGTCGGCATCCACCATCCCGCCGGCCATGAAATGCGGATCGCGGTCGAGGATCAGGCGCTGGCGATCAGTGGCTATGGTGGCGGCAGCGGCAGCAGCCACTGGCGCGTGATCGACTGGGACCAGGGCACCACCGAAGGCGGCAGCTCGGGCTCGGGCCTGTGGGATCCGAACAAGCGTCTGGTCGGCCAGCTGCACGGCGGTTCCGCGGCCTGCGGCAACAACCTGTCCGACTACTACGGCCGGCTTTCGGTGTCCTGGACCGGCGGCGGCAGCGCGGCGACGCGGCTGCGCGACTGGCTGGACCCGAACAGCAGTGGCCAGACCTCGATCGCCGGCTACCGCAGCGGCAGCACGCCGCCGCCCCCGCCGCCCCCGCCGCCCGCGAACACCCTGAGCAACGGTGTGCCGGTGACCGGTCTCGCCGGTGCGGCCAGTGCCGAGCTGCGCTACACGATCAGCGTGCCCGCAGGTGCCAGCAACCTGAGCTTCGCGATGAGCGGCGGCACCGGCGATGCGGATCTGCACGTGCGCTTCGGCAGCGCGCCGACCACCACCACCTACGACTGCCGGCCCTACCTCGGCGGCAACGCCGAAACCTGCAGCTTCGCGACGCCGCAGGCTGGCACCTATCACGTGATGGTGCGCGGCTTCTCGGCGTTCTCGGGCGTCAGCCTCACCGGCAGCTTCAGCACCGGCGGCGGTGGCACCCAGCCGAGCTTCTTCCAGAACACCTCGGCCCTCAACATCGCCGACAACAGCACCATCGAGAGCACGATCGCGGTCAGCGGGCGCAGCGGCAACGCCTCGGCCGCACTGCAGGTAGCGGTCAACATCACCCACACCTACAAGGGCGACCTCAAGGTGGACCTGATCGCGCCGAACGGCACCGTCTACGTGCTGCACAACCGCAGCGGCGGCAGCGCCGACAACATCGTCCAGACCTTCACGGTCAACGCTTCGGCCGTCGCTGCGAATGGCACCTGGAGGCTGCGGGTGAATGACAACGCCAGTGGTGACACCGGGCGCTTGAACAGCTGGAGTCTGCGGTTCTGAGCCGGCAGTCCTGATCGACTCGATCAGGCGGTAGGGATTGCGCCCCCGCCCGGCATCCGCGCCGGGCGGGGGTCTCTCCGCCCTCGCCAGTCTTCCTGCTGGTGTCAAAGTCGTGGCGAACGCGTTGACAGACGGCCGCGTGCGCGACAAGGTGCGGCCTTCTCAATCGCGCTCATCGGGCGGGTGATGCACGTGACCAAGTTCGACTTCCGGTTCGCCTTGTCCTTTTTCCTCGTGTGCGCGGTGCCTGCGCAAGCCGGGCAAGCGCCGCAATGGCGCCCCCTGGGCCCTGGCCCGTCCCACAACGGCCAGGTCGAGAACATCACCAACCTTGAAGTGGTGGGCGCGGTCAACGCGGTTGCCACGCATCCGACCGATGCCGGCATTGTGTACGTCGGATCCGTCAACGGTGGCATCTGGCGGACCGCGAATGCCACGGCGGCGGCGCCCAACTGGACGCGCCAGACCGACACGCAGGGTTCGCTGTCGATCGGAGCCATCGAACTCGATCCCACCGACGCGCAGTCGCGCACCCTGCTGGCGGGCGTGGCCCGAACGTCGAGCCTCGGGCGGGATGGCGGTGGGCTGATCGGCCTGCTGCGAACGACCAACGAGGGCACCACCTGGTCGGTGTTGAGCGCGTTGGCCAACCGCGAAATCTACGGCGTGGCCCCCCGTGGCACCGTACTGGTCGCAGCCACCGACAACGGCATCCACCGCTCCACCAACACGGGCGGTGCCTTCACCCTGCTGTCCGGCGCGGCGGGGACTGGTCTGCCAGCGGGGGCAACGCTTGATCTGGCCGGGCACCGCAGTACGCCGGCGGTGTTGTATGCCGCCGTCACTGGCGGCAGCGCCCGCGGAATCTTCCGCAGTGCAGACACCGGCGAGACCTGGACCCGCGTGTCCGATGCCGGTGTCGAGGCTCGCATGAATGTCGGCGCCAACGGCACGCGGCGCACTGAGTTGGCGGTGGGTGCCGCAGGCCAGGTGTTCATCGCTGTGGTGGACGACACCGGTCGCCTGTCCGCGGTGTTCCGATCGGCCGACGGACTCGCGCCCTGGGTCGACCTGGGGGTGCCAGTGACCGCCGAGCAGAACGGCGTCCTGTTTGGTGCGCACCCGGGCGGGCAGGGCAGCATCCACCTCTCGATCTCAGCCGACCCCACCAATGCCCAGCTTGTCTACATCGGCGGTGATCGCCAGCCCTACTTCGGCGAGGGGGTGTCGGGGAGCACGACCTTCTTCCCGAACTCGATCGGCGCGCGCGACTACAGCGGCCGTCTTTTCCGCGGCGACGCCAGCCAGGCCGCGGGATCACGCTGGACGCCGCTGACCCACAGCGGCACGCCGAACAACTCCTCTCCGCACGCGGATTCCCGCGACATGGCCTTCGATGCCGCTGGCAACCTCGTGCAGGTGGATGACGGCGGAATCTACAAGCGCACCCAGCCGGCCACCACCGCCGGCACCTGGCTGTCTCTGAACGGCGATCTGCAGACCACCGAGTACCACGGTATCGCCTGGGACGCGGTGTCGGATCGTGTCATCGGTGGCGCGCAGGACACCGGCACCACCCAGCTGCGAACACCGGGTTCGCCGATCTTCGACAGCCTGTCTACGGGTGATGGCGGAGACGTCGCGGTCGAAGACCGCTTGTCGACGGTCACTTCCACCCGCTACACCAGTTTCCAGGGCCTCCAGGCGCTGCGCAGGCGAAGCTTCAACGCGAGCAATGTCCAGACCGGCAATGTCGCGCCCGCGCGCACACTGTTGAACGGAAGTCCTGCCCTGACCGCCCAGTTCTATACGCCGCTAGCCGTCAACTTCGCCAACGGCAATCGGCTGATCATCGGCGCCAGCAACGGTGTCTATGAGTCGCTCGACCGCGCCGACAGCATCGAGCGGATCTCCGAGGCGCGGATCAACGCTTTCAACGGCGACCCCGTGGTCTACGGCGTGACCGGCAATGCGGGCTTCCTGTTCTTCGGCGCGGGCACCGGCCTGAACCTCCGGCCGGCGGACGGTGGCGCGCTTACCCAGGTCGCCACGCTCCCTGCGACGGTGGTGGATGTCAGCGTCAACACCAGCGCCGCCACTGAGCTGTTCGCCATCACCCAGACCACCGTGCACTACTCAAGCAATGGTGGCACCAGCTTCGGGCTGATCACCGGCAATCTGGTCAGCGGGCTTGCGCCCGGCCGGCTGCGCACGATGGAGTTCGTCCCGGGCGCCGACCCCGCACTGGTCGTGGGCGCCAACCGCGGTGTCTACATCGCCTTTGCCAGCAGCGGATTCACGGCTTGGACGCAGCTCGGAACCGGCCTGCCCAACGTGATCATCTACGAGCTGGAATTCGACCACGCCGATCGCGTGCTGGTCGCCGGCACCCTTGGACGTGGCGCCTGGGTGTTGGATCTTCCGCAGCTCGACGAAATCTTCAAGGACGGCTTCGAATGAACACTCGGATCACCCGTAGCCTGCTGGGTCTGACCCTGGCACTCGTCGTCATCGCACCCGCTTCGGCCGGCGAAGTCGAGATCGCGCCAGGCGTGTTCGCTGACAGCGCCGACAAGCGCGTCTACCTGTCCAATCCCTCCGGCTTTCCGGAGGCGCGCGCGCTCGAAGACGGCCGGCTGCTGTGGGCCGGCGACGAGCCGGCCCTGTTGCTGGCTCGGGTCGAGAACGGATGGCTCGCCTTGGGACATGCCGGACGCTACGGCTGGGGCATGCTGCTGGTGATCAATGCCGATACGGGCAAGGTGCAGGACCGCATCGCCTTCGATCTGCCCGAATCCGTCAGCGCTGCAGTCGGTGCCGAGCCCCTGCGTCGCTTCGATGTTCGCGCGGAGAATCTGGGCAGCGATGTCCGTCTGCATTGGAGCTATGCGGCACGCCCTCTGCGTGGCGCGCTCCTGATCGAGGACGGCAGCGCGATCGCCAGCGAAGGCATCCAGCTGGAGGGCGTGGTCGACGTCCGGATCGACGGCTCGCGGACCTTGGCCCTGCCCCGGCTCGACATCACCGCGCTGCCTTTGCGGGCTTCGCCCGATCTCGCACCGTCGCAGCGGATCGATGGCTTGGGCGATCGCCAGTTCAGATCGGCGGACGACAGCCACGTCATGGCAGTCGAAGCGCGTTCCGACGACACCTTCGGCACGGTCTGGCGCTGGCACCTGGCCAGCCGCAGTGAAGGCCTGCTCGAAACAACGCTTGACCAGCCCTTCGCTCTCGCGCCCTTCCTGATGCTGGAAGAAGGCCGACTCCTGTTGCAGGCCCCACCAATGGGCTACACCAAAGCCAGCGGTGCCTGGGAGCAGCATGGACTGCGGCTGGTGATGCACGACCTCGCCGAAGGCCGTGAGCTGTGGTCGATCGAACTGCTGGATCGGGAGTTCAGGGGCGTGTTGCCGCCGTAGCGCAATCGTGTGGCTTTACGCGGAGGCCTGGCACCAGCGGGCCAATATCGAATCGCTTCGTGCACGCCCGACAGCATTGTGCAAAAACGCGGCCCGCGACCAGACCTCTATGGCGAGTGTCGTGGTCGGAGTGCCTAGCCATCCGAAGCCCCTGCGATCCTGTGGAACGAAGTGAACCCCGGGCGCCAGACCAGTGGCCTTACTCACGA
>JBIJCA010000224.1:0-7690 GCA_044344935.1 Aquimonas sp.
GATCGGGTAGCGCTTGCCCGGCTCAAGCTGGGCCGGGCCGTAGTACTTGCCCCACACCGTGCCGGCGCCGTGGCGGCTGGGCACCTGCACGAACTCGGGCGCAAGCCAGGTCTGCGCCTTGTAGGCTTCGCTGCGGGTATCGGTCAGCGCGCGCAGCGCGCCGCCGCTGACCGCCGTCACGCCGAGCTGCGGCGGCAGATAGGGCTCGGAATACAGCACCAGCAGGCGCTGCTCGTCGGGCGAGAGCACGAAGGCATTGACGCCGCCGAGCGCGGTCAGCGTGTCGATGCGGTCGCTGCCAAGATCGAGGCGCACGACCTCGTACTTGCCCGGCCACTCCTGATTCGCCAGCGCATACACCTGCCGGCCATCGCGGCTGATCACCGGCTCGGAGAACTCCCACGCACCGCGCGTGTGCTGCTTCGGCCGCGCGTCGCCGCGACGGGTGTAGAAGTGGCTGTAGCCGTCTTCTTCCGACAGATACCAGAGGGTGAGGTTGTCCGGCAGCCAGCCGAACTCGTTGAAGTTCCAGTTGATCCAACCCGGGTCCGTCAGACGATGGCGCACGTCCAGCGCGCGGCCCTCGCGCTGCACTTCGGCAATCCAGCGGTCCTTGTTGTCGACCGAACGCAGCATCACCGCCGCGCGCGCGCCGTCGCGGCTGAACTCGACGGCGTTGACGCGCACCGCGCGCGGACCTTTCAGCGCCTCCCTGCCGGCCGCCGCACGCAGCTCGGCCAGCGGGTCGGTGTCGATGCCCGGCAAGGCCTTCAGGTCCAGCGGGTAGGTCTTGCCATCGGCGAGATCGACCAGCACCAGCGCCTGGCCCGCCGGCGCATTGCGGCCGACGCGCACGCGCACGTCCTCGCTTTCTTCGTAGCCGGTTTCGGTGACGTACTTCGGCATCTTGCCGATGCGGCCCGGCTCGCTGCCCTTGGGCTCGGTGACCACCAGCATCCAGCGGCCGTCGGGGCTGAGCGCGCTGTCGGCGATCGTGACCGTGTCGCCCAGGTAGACCGGCGGCGCGATCCGCGTGGACAGCCCGCGGCGCAGCTCGGACTCGCGCGCGGCCTGCGCCTCGCGCCAGACCTTCTCGCGCGCCAGCGTCGCGATCAGGCGCAGCTGCATGTCGCGCAGATCATCGGCCTTCGGTGCTTCGGCCGGGTCCTTCTCGGCCTTCAGCACCGCGATTGGCCCGGCCAGGCCGGCGCCGAGATCGTGGACGATCCAGTCGGCGCCAGCGCGGTACATCACCCGACCGTCGGCCATGAAGGCGGGTGCGGCTTCGGCGACCTCGCTGCGGGTCAGCTGGCGCAAGGCCCCGCTGCCGATCTCGCGCAGGAACACATCGCCATCGCGCAGAAACAGCGCGCGCTGGCCCGCCGCATCGAACAGCGGGTTCGGCGCATCGACGCCGGCGAGCTCCGCATCCGCGAGCCTGCTCGCCGCCGCGCCGTCGAAACCGACGCGATACAGATCGCGCAGCGGGCTGTCGGCGCGCTTCAGCTGGAACAGCGCGGCCTGGCCATCCAGCGACCAGTGCGGGTTCTCGACCGAGGGCCCGATCCAGGCGGGGTCGTCCATGATCTTCTCGAGATCGAGCGGCTGCGCGCTGGCCGGGAGCGGCAGCATCAGCGCGGCGCAGTAGAGGGCGAACGTGGCGTTGAGGCGCAGGGGCAGTCGGCGCATCGAGGCGCTCCGTGCGGGCAGTGGAGGAGGCGGCAGCCTAGACGCTGCGCGCCCGCAGCCGACACCGCCGAAGGGCATGGATGCGCCGCGCGCCTCGCGTATCGGCCGACCATTGCCAGACCACCCCGTACGCTGGCGGCGGGGTCGCGCGCTGCCGCTACAATCGCCGCGACATTCGTATCCAGGAGCAGGCGTGAGCACGGAAATCGAGATCAAGGTGCCCGACATCGGCGGCCACAGCGACGTGCCGGTGATCGAACTGCTGGCCAAACCCGGCGACACGGTCGCCAAGGACCAGGGCCTGATCACGCTTGAGTCCGACAAGGCCACGATGGAAGTGCCGAGCTCGCACGCCGGCCTGCTGGTGTCGCTGAGCGTCAAGGTCGGCGATGCGGTCAGCGAGGGCAGCGTGATCGCGAAGCTGCGCGTGGAAGAGGCCGGTGCTGCGAAGCCTGCAGCGGCGGCGCCTGCGCCCGCAGCGGCGCCTGCGCCGACGGCAACGCCCGCACCGGCAGCGGCGGCAACACCCGCGCCTGCCGTCGCACCTGCACCGAAGGCCGCCACCGCCAGCGGTCGCGAAGCCGACTACACCTGTCAGCTTGCAGTGCTGGGTTCCGGCCCCGGCGGCTATACCGCGGCCTTCCGCGGCGCTGACCTCGGCCTCGACGTGATCCTGATCGAGCGCTACCCCGACATCGGCGGCGTCTGCTTGAACGTCGGCTGCATTCCCTCCAAGGCCCTGCTGCACGCCGCCCGCGTCATCGACGAAGCGGCGCATGGCGAGGATTTCGGCGTGACGTTTGGCGCGCCCAAGATCGACCTCGACAAGCTGCGCGCCTACAAGTCGAAAGTGGTGAAGCAGCTGAACGGTGGCCTGGCCGGCATGGCCAAGCAGCGCAAGGTGCGCACCGTCACCGGCACCGGCCGCTTCATCAGCCCGCACGAGATCGAAGTGCAGACCGCCGACGGCGCCAAGATCGTGCGCTTCGAGCACGCCGTCATCGCCGCCGGCTCGCAGCCGGTCAAGCTGCCGGGCATTCCGTGGGGCGACCCGCGGGTGATGGACTCCACCGACGCGCTGGAGCTGCAGGAAGTCCCGAAGTCCCTGCTGGTGATCGGCGGCGGCATCATCGGTCTGGAGATGGGCAGCGTGTACGCCGCGCTCGGCGCTGAAGTCACCGTGGTCGAACTGGCTGACCAGCTGATGCCCGGCGCCGATCCGGACCTCGTGCGCCCGCTGCAGCAGCGCCTGGCCAAGCGCTTCAAGGGCATCCATCTGAAGACCAAGGTCAGCGGCGTGAGCGCCGAAAAGCAGGGCCTCAAGGTGACGTTTGAGGGCGACAAGGCGCCCGAGGCAGCGTTGTTCGACCGCGTACTGGTCTCGGTGGGCCGCACGCCCAACGGCGGCAAGATCAATGCCGAAGCCGCCGGCGTCGCGGTGTCCGAGCGCGGCTTCATCGCCGTCGACCGGCAGATGCGCACGAACGTGCCGCACATCTTCGCCATCGGTGATCTGGTCGGCCAGCCGATGCTGGCGCACAAGGCCACGCATGAGGGCAAGGTCGCGGCAGAAGTCGCCGCCGGCCACAAAACCGAATTCGTCGCCCGGGTGATTCCGAGCGTGGCCTACACCGACCCGGAAATCGCCTGGGTCGGCGTCAGCGAGACCGAAGCCAAGGCCAAGGGCCTCAAGGTTGGCGTCGGCAAGTTCCCGTATGCGGCGTCGGGCCGCGCCATCGGCCAGGGCCGCACCGAAGGCTTCACCAAGCTGCTGTTCGACGAAGCCACCCACAAGGTGATCGGCGCCGGCATCGTCGGCCCCAACGCCGGCGACCTGATCGCCGAAGTCGGCCTCGCCATCGAAATGGGCGCTGAAGCCAGCGACATCGGCCTCACCATCCACCCGCATCCCACGCTGAGTGAATCGGTGGGCATGGCGGCGGAGGTGTATGAGGGGACGATTACCGATCTGTACCTGCCGAAGAAGTAGCTCGGCTCGCCACGAGATGCGCGCACAAAGCCACCTGCGGGTGGCTTTGTTGCATTCTGACGCGGGCTAGCGAATCCGGAGCGCAGGCATTCGGGCTCGTGGCAGGCCCGTCGTCGGTTCGAGCCAGCGTCTACTCGTACGGGTAGAAGGAGCCGGCGGGGGCGAACCCCGACTCTCGCTGCAGATCCAGCGATATCTCGCCCGAAGGAAGACGGAGAGTCAGCGACGTAGCAACCCCATCGACCACACGAAGACGGCCTTCATAGTCGCCTTCGGGACAACGCGAGTCTCCACCCTCAGGCAGCGAAAAGGAGACCTCTCCGCGCGTCACTCTCGCAGCCAGCACTTCAGGAACCCCCAACAGGTCCCCTTTGCCACACCTCAGGATCACGTGCATGCCTCGGCCGCTGCTGGTTAGCACGAGTTGCACGCCCGGATCCCACATCGCGCCCGTGGACTGCTTCAGATACACGCCTGTCAGCTCGGCCGGTGTTGGCGTTGTCGCGAGCGCCGCAGTGGCAAGGCAAAGCGTTATCAGCAGAGACCATCTCATCGCGTTGCTCCCGCGAGGCCAAGGGAAACACCGATTCAAGTCGCCAGAGCCATCCACGCGCATCTCGCTTGAGCTGTGTCTGGTGCCTCGAAGTCGGCGCCTCAAGCATGACCTGATGCTTGGCGCGAAGCGAGCGCTGAGCGTCGTGCACCGCCGCGCCACAAGGCACGCCAAGGCTAGCCCATAGGGTGGGTCCTGACCCACCAGAGCTCGACACTTGCCTCGGTTGCGATGTTGCGAACCTCGGTTGGCGGTTGCCAATCCACGAGGCGAATCGGAATGCTCCCGTGAATCGCTCGAGGCACCGCACCGGACGCGCTGTGACGGTTCGCCGCGCAGCGGTGGGTCAAGACCCACCCTATGGGGTATCGGACGCGCGCGGCGCGTGTGTCGACCGCCGCGCGATGTCTTCGCTCGTCGTCGCGGTGTAGTGCACCAGCCCGGCGAACTCGGTGTCGACCAGGATGCCCTCGCCGAGATACTGCCAGTCATCGAAGCCCGGCAGGCACGTGCCGGAGTCCATGCACGCGAGCACGCGTCCACGGCAGCGACCGTCGATCAACACTTCGTCCCCTGGCTGGATGTCGGTTCCGTCTGCGTGCTTCATTGCGGCTCTCGTGCGGTCGTGCGCGTGTAGTAGCACGTAGGTTGGGCCAAGCGAAGCGCGGCCCAACGTCGCACACTCGAAGCTCGCTGCAAGCGCCGAGATGGCCGCGGTGCGGGCGATCGCATGCAGGCGTAGAACCCGAACTCAGCGACCTTGGGATGCGCCTTCGGCTTATCCCAACCTGCGTCCGCCTCTTTCGCTTCCCGGCCAGAGACCCGTGCACGCAGGCGGGAATCGTTGCACGCTGTCGCCAACCTCTGAAGTCCCCGGTGCCCCATGACCCCACGCTCCGACGCCCCCCGCTACGCCGTGCTGATCGACGCCGACAATGCCCAGGCTTCCCTGGTCGCCGGGATGCTGGCCGAGGTCGCCAAGTACGGAATCGCCGGCATCAAGCGCGCCTACGGCGACTGGACCACGCCCAACCTCGGGCGCTGGAAAGAGACCCTGCTGGAACATTCCATCCAGCCGATCCAGCAGTTCCGCTACACCAGCGGCAAGAACGCCACCGACAGCGCGATGATCATCGACGCCATGGACCTGCTGCACGGCCAGCAGCTGCAGGGCGCGGCGATTGTCAGCAGCGACAGCGACTTCACCCGCCTGGCGCAGCGCATGCGCGAGGGCGGGCTGAACGTGATCGGGATCGGCGAGCGCAAGACGCCGCGGCCCTTCGTGGCGGCCTGCGACCGGTTTGTCTACACCGACCTGCTCGGCGGCGAAGAGGCCACCCATGCCGCACCACCCGCGCCGCCCGATGGCAATGCGGCCCTGCTCGCGCTGCTGGGCTCGGCCGTGGATGCCGCCGCCGAAGACGACGGCTGGGCCCAGCTGGGCGAGGTCGGCAACCAGATCGGCCGCCTGCAGCCCGAGTTCGACCCGCGCAGCCACGGCCATCAGAAACTCGGCCAGCTGTTCGAGTCGCTCGCGGCCTTCGAGATCAAGCGCACGCCGGTGGAGCCCGCGGGGCACATGCGGGTGGAAGTGCGTCGCGCGGCCGCGAAGACGAAGCCCGCGCGCGGACGTCGCGGCGGGGCTTAGCGCCGACAGCACGCGCGTGACGCCGACAGATGCCTTGACCCCAACCGATGGCGTGGTGCGCGACACGCGCACCCTACGAAACGACACATAGGGTGGGTCTTGACTCACCGGAGCTCGACGCCGGCCTCGGTTGTCCGGCCCGGCTCCGAGACCTGAGGGCATCCATACACGTCGAGAGGCTTGTCTGCGGCCCCATGCGATCAGGGCGACCGCGGCGGGGTTCGGCGACGGTGGGTCAAGACCCACCCTATGTGTTCGCCGCCACCGCGGCGGGGTTCGGCTAGGTGGGTCAAGACCCACCCTGCGCGATCAGCCCGACCGCGGCGGGGTTCGGCCATGGTGGGTCAAGACCCACCCTATGCGATCAGCGAGATCGCGGCAGGGTTCGGCTACGGCGGGTCAAGACCCACCCTATGCGATAAGTGCGACCGCGGCGGGGTTCGGCTACGGTGGGTCAAGACCCACCCGATGCGATCAGCGCGATCGCGGCGAGGCTCGGCTACGGTGGGTCAAGACCCACCCTATGCGATGAGCGCGACCACGGGGGGGTTCGGCAGCGGTGCGCGGCACGCGCACGCTACGAAGCGCCATAGGGTGGGCCCTGGCCCACCGCAAGGTCGACGCTGGCAACGCGGGTCCGGGCTGCGGCTCGGCGCCGTCGCGGGATTCAGGCGCCTTCGCTCGGCGGTAGCGTGACGCAGCGGTTCCGGCCGGCGTTCTTGGCGGCGTACATCGCCCGATCGGCGCGCGCCAGTAGCGCGTCGGCGGTGTCCTCGGCATCGCCAAGACAGGTCACCCCGAGGCTGGCGGTCACACGGCCTCGCCCTTCGGCAGTGCCGCCCCACTCGAAAGATGTCGATTCCAGCGTGGCGCGGATGCGCTCGGCCGCGGCTTCGGCCTGCACCCGCTCCGCGCCGGGCAGGAGCGCGACGAACTCCTCGCCACCGTAGCGCGCGATGAGGTCGTAGGGACGCAGCGCATCGACCAGCACCTGGCCCAGGCGCTCCAGCACAGCGTCGCCTGCGGCGTGACCGAAGGAGTCGTTGATCGCCTTGAAGCGGTCGACATCGATCAGGATCAGTGCGAGCGACTGCGCCTCGCGTCGGCTGCGTTCGATCTCTTCGCGCAGACGGGCCAGGAAATGGCCGCGGTTGTAGAGCCCGGTCAGGCTGTCGCGGACAACTGCGATCTGCAGCTGCGCGCGCGCCTGTTCGACTTCGAACAGCAAGCCCACCGCCCAGTAGCTGGCCAGCGGCGCGATCACCAGCGGCACGAGGAAGGCGATCACGAGATCAAGCGGAAGATTGGCGGTGTTGTCGACCGCCACATTGACCAGCGCGGTCAGGACCATCGACATCAGGATGGAGGCAGCGGTGATCGCGGCCACGGTCGGCTTGTGCCCCAAGCGCAACATCCTGCTCCGCCATCCGCGCGGATCCCCTCCGCCGACATCGGTCGATGCGATGCGGGAGGCACGGGGCGAGGCAGGACGCGTTTCCATCGTCGGCGATGGTACAGGCGGCCCGCCAAGGCTCCTATCCAGCCAAACGTCGATGCCTGCCCCCCAAAGGCCGTGCTGCGGGCCATTCTTGGTGAGGTGTGGGGAAACGTCCTACAGGCGGGCCCAACGCAGCGTCCATAGGGTGGGTCTTGACCCACCGGAGCTCGACGCAAGCCTCGGGGTTGAGGCGATACCGATGCGGGGCTCGATGGAATGACTGCGGCGGGTTTCGGCGGCGGTGGGTCAAGACCCACCCTATGCGGTTGGCGCGACCGCGGCGTGGCTCGGCTCTGGTGGGCCAAGACCCGC
>JBIJCA010000225.1:0-7681 GCA_044344935.1 Aquimonas sp.
AACCGCTATCTGCGCGCCGACGGTAGCGTCGTCGATCTGCTGTGGTCAGCGCGCTGGTTCGAGGACGAGCAGCTGCGTATCGCGGTTGCCCGTGATGTCACCGAGCTCAAGCGCGCCGAAGCGCGTCTCGTCGAAATGGCCCGCACCGACCCGTTGACCGGCCTCGCCAACCGCCTGCAGATCCAGGAGTGGCTGGCGCAATCGCTCGACCGCGCCGCGGCGCGCGGCGCGCGTCTCGCCCTGCTGTACCTCGACCTCGATCGCTTCAAGGACATCAACGACCGCTACGGCCATCCGTTCGGTGATCGCATGCTGCAGGCCTTCGGTGCGCGCCTGCGCGAACTGCTTGCGCCCGACTGGCGGGCAGCGCGACTGGGCGGCGACGAGTTCCTGGTGCTGCTGCCCGACGTGGAATCGCCGGTGGCGGCGCACGCGGCGGCCGAAGCCCTGTGCGTGCGCCTGTGCGCACCGATCGATGTCGACGGCCGCACCATCATCCCGGGCCCCAGCATCGGGCTGGCCCTCTACCCCGACGAAGCCGTCGACGCCGACAATCTCGTGCGCGAGGCGGACCGCGCCATGTATCGGGCCAAGGCCGCTGGCGGCAGCTGCGTGCGCGGCGGCGCGCTCATGCGAGCGTCAGCACCCTCGGCGTGAGCGGCAGGAAAGGCTCGCCCTCGGCGGCGCAGTCATAGCGCGTCCAGCGGCACCAGCGCTCGCCGTTCGCCGGGCTCCACTCGATCAGGTTGACCGAGTTCGGCGCACCCGGCCGCACGCGTTTCGACACCGCCGTGCCGGCATTGATCGCCCAGGCCGCACGCGCCTGCGGCAGGCGCGCGGCGAACGGCCAGTGGATGTGCCCGGCCAGGCAGAGATCGGCGCCGGCGGCGACCCACGCGGCCATCGCGGCATCAGCGCCACGGCAGCGGTTGTGCTGATCCTCTGCGCGCTCCACCCACAGCGGCTGATGCGTCACCACCAGCTTCAGATCGGCCGCCGGCAGCGCGCACAGCGTCGCGGTCACCGCCTCGATCTGCGCCGGCGAAACTTCGCCATCGACGTGTCGCCGCCGCCGTGTGGTTCTGACCGCGATCGCATGCACGCCGGGCAGGCTGATCGTTGGCGCCAGTGCGTCCACGCCCAAGCCCGCGCGGTAGCGCGCATAGGGCGAGAACGCGCGCTGCCACAGCGCGAACAGCGGGATGTCGTGATTGCCCGGCAGCAGCAGCCGAGGGCAGGGCGGCAGTGCCTCCACAAAGCGTCGCGCCGCTGCGAACTGCGCGCGCGTGGCCCGCTGGGTGATGTCACCCGAGAGCACGATCAGCTGCGGCGCCAGCGTGTGCGCCAGCGCAATCAGCGCCTCCACCACCTGCGGGCGCTCGGTGCCGAAATGGGTGTCCGACAGATGCAGGATGCGGGTCATCCGCCGTTCTCCGCGCGACGCGCTGGCACCAGCAGCGGCAGGCGCGTCTCGCTCACCCGAAAGCACAGCGGCGGGCGCATGCGCGCCACTTCGCCGTCGCAGGCCACGCGCACGCTGCGGCGCCCGCGCGTGGGCTGCACGATCAGGTGTTCGAACACGAAAGCGTGCGAGCGCGCATCGTTCTGCCATCGGCCCATCAGCCCGCGTAGCGCCACACCCAACAGCGCCAGCCGATCCTGCGGGTGCAGGGTGAAGCCGAGCAGCATGCCGCGCTCAACGGCTTCGGCCTGCGGCAGGCCGAGCTGCTCCAGCTGCAGGCGGCTAATGCCGGCGCCGAAGCTCAGTACCTGCTCGCGGCGCTCGCCCCCGGCGCCGCGCAGGCACAGCTCGAAGCGCGGATGCGGGCGCAGCAGGGTGTTCAGCCCCGCCCACAGGGCCACCAGACGCGAGCGCCCCAACCGGCGCTTGAACGCCTCGCGGTCCTGCAGAAGACGCCGGTACAGGCCGATGCTGGCGTTGATCAGGAACACCCGCTCATTCACCAGCCCCACCGGCACGTAGCGCAGCTCGGCATCGAGCAGATCGCGGGCCGCGGTTTCGATGTTCTCGGACAGGCCTTGGCTGCGCCCGAAGTAATTGAAGGTGCCCTGCGGCAGTGCACCGAAGGGCAGGCCGCTGCCCAGCACGCGCTGCACCACGGCATTGATGGTGCCGTCACCGCCCGCCGCCACCACCGCCCCGCCCGAGGCCCGCGCAGAGGCGATGGCCGCTTCGATGTGCTGCGGCAACTCGCGCGGATGCCGCACCAGGCGCACCTGCACCTGCCGCCCGTCCTCGCGCAGCACGCGCTCCACGCAGGCCCGCCGCGCCTGCGCCTCGGTGCGACCGGAGCCGGCGTTCATCACGATGTCGAAGCTGGGAATAGGTTGCATGCAGAAGTCGTTGGGCGCGCCGGTGGACAGCACTGAGGCAGGTGGGCGAGGCGGAAGTCAACAGCGATAGGCCGTTCACCGTTCTGTGGGGTGCCGAACGACGGCGACCGAGGTCGGGAGGATCATGCGGGGTTCCGGCTGCGCAAGCGCAGCGGCACAGCCGCGGCCTCGTGCAGGCGACTCGCGGTTTCGGGAGCGCGGCTGCCCTCCGTACGCCTCCAGCCCATCCACCGAAGCAGTGACTGCGGGCGGGCCGCGAGGCCGGCCCACAGGGATCCTGCCTGCGGCCGAAGTCGAAGCGCCGTGGTCCGGCGAATCTCAGTCTTCGAAGCCGTGCGCGAATATCAGTGGCGGCAGGCTGCAGGCGGGAGCGGTGCCGATGGCCACGTCATCCAATGAGAAATTCGTGATGCCGAGCGCCGCCTTGCTGAAGGCGAAGCGCAATCCGTGAGCGGCGCCGTTGGCGAAGCTGCCGAGCGGAATCACCACCGGTGCGTGATAGGGAGGGTCGTCGCAGCGCGCTGCCGTGGCGTCATCGCGCCAGCGTTCCACGCCGTCGATCAGCAAGCGCAGCTGGTCCAGCTCGCGAGCCGGGCTGCAGGTGCCCAGCATGTTCCAGAACGTCAGCGTGCGCGCGCTGGTCGGGATGGTCAGGCTCTGCGTCACCGCAGCTGTTTCGGCGTTGGACGCCCCGCCGAACCAGACGAACGATGTGCCTGTTCGGGGCCCCGCGGTACCCCCGCCATCTCCGCAGGCGGCACTGCAGATGATGTCGTTCGGAAACACAACGCTTTCCTCCCCCCACGTCATGTTGTCCTGAAGTTCAAAGCCCGGATCGCCGACCAGGTTGACGGTCGCGTTGGTGAGCAGCGCGACGTTGTTGCCGGGGGCGGGATCGTGGTTGACACCGACCACGGACACCGCGATGTCTGCGACGCTGCATGCCGCGGACGCCAGCGTCAGCCTGAGCGTGCAAGGTCTGATGCCGCCCGCTGCCAGCGAGCCGGTCTGCCAGCGCACCGTGTCGCCCTGCAGCGTGGCGCCGCACTCGCCCGAGACGAAGGAAACGCCCGGTGGCAGCTGCAGAGTACCGGCCGCGGACGACGCGTCCGGGCCGCTGTTGGCCACGACCAGTCGCACTGGAAACGGCGCGCCGGCAACCACGCCATCCGGCAAGGACGCCTGCAGATTGATATCGGACTGCAGGCCGAAGGTGCGGACACTCGCGGTGACGCTGTTGTTGGCCGGAGCAGGATCAGGCGTATTTGATTCGACGCTGACATCCACCGCGAACGCCGTATCCGGCAGGGCCGTTGCATTCACCGTCAGTGCTGCCTGCAGGCGCAGGCCGACACCGGGAGCGGTGCTTCCCGGCCACACGCAGACCACCAGCTGGGTTCCCGAGCAGGCCGCTGTCACGCCTCCCGGTCCGCTGCCGGTCACCGATACGAAGCTCAGCCCCGGCGGCAGGGTCAGGCGCATGGACACGTTCTCAGCGGCGGTCGAGCCCTGGTTGATCACCGCGCCACTCAACGCGACCTGGGAGCCCGGCGCCGCAAAGCCGCGCTGGAACCGCGCCAGCGCGACCAGATCCGGCGCGCCGCCGCCCTTGGTGACCGTCGCATCGGGCTTGACCAGCACCGCGCCAGCGGCGGGCGTGCGCTCACTGGTTGCCGCCGCCAACGGCAGGCCTGAAAGCAGACTCGCAAACAGCATCAGCATTTGCACGATTCCACGAACAGGTCGACCGTCGCGCATGGGAATTCCTTGCAGGGTTGGGGCAGGACAGCTACCGGGCGCGGGCCTCGCCTTGAGGCAGCCACCCGCAGTGCCGAGCCGAGCTCCCGCCAAGCGCCTTGACGCTTAACGGGTTGGAGAACGAAGACTGGGCGGACACTACGCCCGTGCGTGGGGGCGAAACAAGGTTTGAGCGCGGAGGCGCGCGCCACGACGTTCCGCGCACCGACGGCACTCACTGCTTACCCGGCGGCACCCGTGAAGCCGCGCGCAATGAAGACAACGCGTTGTTCGATTGGAGCGCTCACTCCCGGGTTTGGCGGGTAGGCTGCGCCGCAAGGTCACCGCGTCAGGATGCAGCTACGCAGCCGACCCCGTCTCTCCCTGCTTTTCAGGATTCGCCTCGCGCCCACGCGCCGCACGCCGGTGAATGCCCGCACGATCGCCATGCATTTTCCCGCCTCAACGAAAGCAAATCCGTTGTCTTGTCATGGTCACGCCGCACGTGTGTAATCCGCGCGCCCTCGGGCGCGTCTTCCACGCGCCAGCGCCCCTCGCTGCGTGCATGTGTACGACGTGAGGTCTCGGCTCCATGACCGAATCTGCGAGAACTGCCTGAATGATCACCTTGATGACGCCACTCCTGAGATCGAGCCTGTTGTTGTCTGCACTCTGGGTGGCCAGCCCGCAGGTCAGCGCACAGCTGATTCAGCAGGAGCTGTTCGAAACCGCCAACGCGTTGCAGGTTCTGGCGCAACCCGACGGTGGGGTGCTGGTGCTTTCCGATGCTGGCTTCGTCAACGGTGCGCCCACTGGAAACGTTTCAGGCGTACTCGGCCTTGCCGTTGACGGCAGCGTGCAGCCCGTGTGGAGCCAGTCCCTGTCCTCGGTACTGGCAATGGCGCGTGATCCCATGGATGCCACGGTGCTCGTGGGCGGGACGTTCGAGACCGTCAATGCGGCGGGCGGTACGCAAGCGCGCGCACGGATCGCACGCTTTTCAGCAGACGGCACCCTGCTGCCTTGGTCGATCGCCCCGGACGCGGGCGAGACACCCCTGACCCGGGTGGAGCGGATCGTCGCCCTCGCCAACGGCGATCTCGTGTTCATCGATCAACCCGCCTTCGAACCGGCACGCGTGTGTCGTGCGCCAGGTGGCGAAGCGGTCTTCCGCTGCGTACACGAGATCATCGGCGGCATCCGCGTGCTGCAGGCCCTGCCGGACGGCGGCGTGCTTCTCGGCGGCACCCTGCTGCAGCTGGGCGACACCGCGGTGCCGCCGCTGGTGCGCCTGCAGGCGCAAACGCTCGCACTGGATGGCAGCTTCAGCTATTCGGGCAGCGGCGAAGTCACAGCGGCCGCGGTGGACGGCGGCGGTCTCTGGGTAGCCAGCGGCACACAGCTGCAGCGCCTGAATTCAAACGGCAGCAGCAGTGGCACCCCTGCCGTGCAGGCCAACGGCAGCATCAATACCCTGCAGGCCGACGGTACGGGCGGCGTATTCGCTGGCGGCAGCTTCAGCCTCATTGCAGACGCCGAGCGCGCGCGGCTCGCCCGGCTGTCCGCCTCGGGTGCGGCGGATCCCCTTTGGGTAGGCCCTGACATCACGGGCAGTGTTCGCGACATGGCGCTGCTCAACGATCGGCTGGTGGCGGTCGGCGTACTGAACTCCAGGGAGGCACGAGCGGCAGCCCTGATCTCACTCTCGCCCGTCGATGGCAGCCCGACGACGCAGGCCGCGATACGGCTTGGCAATGCGGTTCGTGCCTCCGCGCTCTTTGCAACCGCCACAGCGGACGGTGGCGCCGTGTTTGCGGGCGCCTTCAGCCACAACGCCGATGAGATCCTCCTGCCCGGAGTCCTCAAGGTGGATGCCGCAGGCGCGCCGGTCCCCGGCTGGGCGCCCGTGCTGCCCGGCGTGGTGTCCGGTCTGCTCGGTGGCCCCGATGGCTTCGTCTACGTCGTCCTGCGCACCGGCGCCGGCCCCTTGACCTGGCAGTACAGCCTGCGTCGCCTGGCGATCGCCGATGCGGCACTCGACAGCGGCTGGCAGTTTTCCTTGGGTTCGAGCAACCCGACGGCGCTGATGATCAATGCCGGCCACCTTTGGATCGGCTACGTGGACGGCTCCATGGGCAACCGATCGCGCCTGCTTCGGGTCAGCCTGGGTGAGCAGGCCATGCTCGACCCGGAGTGGGCCAGCCAGGCAGAAGTGAACGGCATCGCGCGAGCGTTGATCGCCCTTGCTGACGGCAGTGTGCTGATGCTGCCTGTGCCTGCCGGTTCTGGGGTGATCTTCAACCCGCCGCCGCCCATTCCCCCGGCGCCACGATTGGCGCGCTTCGTGCGCGACAGCGCTGGCGTGCAGGCCCTGCCTTTCGGGCCGACCTTCGACTCGGGCGCGGTCGTCTCGGACGTGGCCTTGATGAGCGATGGCCGGCTGCTGCTGATGGAGTTGAACGGCAGCGGCACCTCCGGCCTGCGTCGCCTTGCGGCCGACGGGACACTCGATGCCGGCTTTTCCGCCGACCAAGGCGCCCTGCAACCGCGCGGCGCGATCGCGCTGGACGAAGCGAGAGGCCATCTGTACGTGGCCGCGGGTCGACTGCCTGAGGACGGCTTCCCGCCGTACATTCCCACCCTGGCCCGACTCCAGCTCGCCAGCGCCAGCCTCGACCCGGGCTGGCCTGCGCCGGAACTGCAGCCCGAAGTGGATGTGCGCCTGAGCGTGCAGGGCGAGCGGGTGTTCGCCAGCGCGCTGAACCTGTCGCCCTCGCAGCCCCTGGGCGCCTTCATCAGCACCTCGGTTCCGCCGCTGTTCGTCAACGGCTTCGAGGGCGACTGAGCATTCGAAAGGATGCGATGTATGCCTGCGCCGGGCCGAGCTTCGGGGCGGCCCGGCGTTTGGCCGCGCTCCCACTCTGAGCCCGGCGCCCGGCGTTCAGGAGCGAAGGCGACGGGGACTGACTTGGGCGCTCAGGCGCTCGGCACGCAACGGGCGCAATAGCGCCGGGCTGGGACTCGACGTGCGAAGCAAGAGCGCAAGTCGAGGTCGGTCGAGCGGCCGTAGCGCTGCCCCCGGATTCTCCTGAGCCAAGCGTCAGCTCAGGCGCGCGTGTGTCCGTGAATCGATTCGTTGATGGCCCTTGCGGCTTCCTGCAGGTTCGTCCGGTCGAAAACCATCTCGTCCTTGTGGTCGAACGGCGTCCGGAAGCGGATCGTGCGTTCGCCGTAGCGAATGATCAGGCTGGGCGACCATCGAGAATCCCTGAACTCTGCCGACTTGATGGACGCCAGGGGCAGACGCTGCCAGCGGGCGAACCAGAGCCAGAACGGGTGGAACAGGTAGAAGGCCTCGCCGGTGAGCGCCAGGCCGTAGTCCCAGGACCGATGGAAGGTTGGGTTCGAGGCGTTCCAACGAATGGTCTCTCCGAGCGGCAGCTTGAGCTGGGAGAAAGGAAACCCCGCGAGTGTTGTCGGCATGGCGTCGCGACTTGCTCAAACTCATGAATGCCTATTGAACCGGCGGCCTAAATCCATCAGGCCGCGTACTTGACCTTGGGGTCCTGGAAGTAGGCTTGAACAGCCT
>JBIJCA010000227.1:0-7647 GCA_044344935.1 Aquimonas sp.
CCTGAACTACATCGTGCCCGGAGTGCCGCGTCTTCAGCCCGGTGGGGTGATCCTGCTGTTCCACAGCCAGCGCGACGACGGTGCACTGCAACCTCGGCATCTCAGCCTCGGTCTGTTCGGTCGAATCGATGCTGACAACGGGCAGTCGTACTACGTGCGTCCGCTGGAGGGCAGCATGGAATACGGCGGAAATGCCTGGACTCGCCAGTTCCACGCGCCGCGCGCGCCGGCGGCCTTCGAGGACTGGATCCGCGCGCGCGCCGCGGGGCGCAAAGACGCGCCCGACTATCTGCGAAGCGCGGTGCGCACGGGGTCGCTCGCCAAGTTCACCTTCTCCGTTTTTGGCTTCTCGAACCCCGGCCCCGGCCGCTGGTTCCAGTTCGACAGCGGCCAGACGCTGCCGTGGACCGATCGCCCGGGCGGCCAGACCAGCGGTGGCAACAGCGTGCAGCAGCTGCAGCAGGCCCTGGCAGCCTGGACCAACGATCCGGCCAGCCGGATCCAGCTCAGCTATTCCGGCACCCAGGCCAGCTCGCCGGAATGCAGCAGTTCGAACAATCCGGGCTGCTTTACAGGTCATGTCCTGTGGAATGATCCCAACAGCGAAATCGACGGCAGCTTCAGCTGTGTCTCCGGCGGTGTGCTTGGCATCGGCGGTTCGCTCGCCTTCAGCAATGGCCAGTCCTTCAACGGCCAGACCTGGTATCCCCGGGCCCTTGCTCGCGTGGTGATCCAGGACGGCGCAGGGTGCTTCCTGGCCAGCGCCTCCGGCGCCAACGGTGCCGAATTGCTGACCCATGAGATCGGCCACACCCTGGCTTTCGGGCACTCCTGCGGAGACGCGGAAAGTCCCGCCTGCGATACCAGTGCAGTGTTGAATCAGGCCACGATGCGCGCGTTCGCCCACGGTGACGGTCGCGGCGCAGTGCTGGGCGCCGACGACCGCGCCGGCGCAGCGGTGGCCTACCCCCAGACGAATCCAGTCGATACGACCCCGCCCACCACGCCCAGCAACCTGACCGGTGACGAGAGTGGTGAGAGGTCCATCGCGCTGAGCTGGACGGCCTCGACCGACGAGGGCGGCTCGGGCCTTGCCGGCTATCGCGTGGAGCGCTGCCAGGGCATCGGCTGCACGAACTTCGCCCAGGTGGGCACGTCGACCGAGGAAAGCTTCAACGACAGCGGACTGGTGCAGGGCACGACCCATCGCTATCGGGTGCGCGCGGTCGATGGTGCCGGCAACCTCAGTCCGTACAGCAACATCGCCAGCGTGGCTTTGCCGGCCGTGCCCTGCACTGACGACTGCCTGTTCCGCAACGGCTTCGAGTGAGCATCGCGGACGTGCCTAGCGACGCGTGAATGGCTACACTTGCCGCCCTGCGGAGGGATGGCCGAGCGGTTTAAGGCACCGGTCTTGAAAACCGGCGTGGCAGCGATGTCACCGTGGGTTCGAATCCCACTCCCTCCGCCACTCCCGGCCCCTGATGCGCGTGGCTTGTGCGCCCGCGGGCACCCAGCAGGTTCCCAGCGAAGGGCAGGGCATGCGCAGGCGCATCGATTTCAACTGCGATGTCGGCGAGAGCTTCGGGGACTGGCGCATGGGCGATGACGCCGCGCTGATTCCACTGGCCACCTCCGCCAACATCGCCTGCGGTTTCCATGCCGGTGATCCCGGCCACATGCGGACCGCGGTGGCGTTGTGCATGGAGCACGGCGTCGCGATCGGTGCCCATCCCGGCTGGCCGGACCTGCAGGGCTACGGCCGTCGCGCGCTGGCGGCCAGTGCCAGCGAGGCCTACGGCTACGTGCTCTACCAGATCGGTGCGCTGGCGGCTTTTGTGCGCGCTGCGGGCGGGCGACTGCACCACGTCAAGCCGCACGGTGCGCTCTACAACCAGGCGGCGCGCGATGCGGCGCTCGCCGGTGCGGTCGCTCAAGCGGTGTTCGATTTCGATCCCGCGCTGAAGCTATACGGCCTGGCCGGCAGCGCGCTGATCGAAGCCGCGCGTGCGCGGGGCCTGGTCGCGGTGGGTGAGGCCTTTGCAGAGCGCGCCTACGAAGCCGATGGCAGCCTTGCCCCGCGTTCGCTGCCGGGTGCCGTGCTTCCCGATTTCGCGGCGGCCGAGGCGCAGGTGCTGGGCTTGATCGCACGCGGCGAGGTGCTGGCGCGCGGCGGCGAGGTGGTTTGTATCGATGCGGAAACCCTCTGCCTGCACGGCGATCGGCCGGATGCGCCTGACTTCGCACGGCGGCTGCGCGCCAGTCTTGCGGCAGCCGGCGTGGCGATCGCCGCACCGTGAGCGACTCGGTCAATCTGCTGCCCCTGACCGGCGTGCTGCTGGTGGTGATCGGCTTCGCGGCGCGCCTGAATCCGGCGCTGGTGGTCGTCGGGGCAGGTTTCGCGACCGCACTGCTCGCCGGCATCGAGGTGGTCGCGACGCTCGAACTGCTGGGCGCCGCCTTCGTCAAGAACCGCTTCCTCGCCCTGCTGCTGCTCACGCTGCCGGTGATCGCGGTGCTGGAACGGCACGGCCTGAAGCAGCACGTGCAGGCGGTGATCGTGCGTCTGCGTGCCGCCACCGCCGGCCGCCTGCTGCTGTTCTACCTCGCGCTGCGGCAGGTCCTGTCGATGATCGGCCTGCACAGCCTGGGCGGCCATCCGCAGACGGTGCGGCCGCTGCTGGCGCCCATGGCCGAGGCCGCCGCCGAAGCCCACCATGGTCTGCTGCCGGCGGCCGAGCGCGAGCGCCTGCGGGCGCTCTGTGCGGGCACCGACAACATCGGCATGTTCTTCGGCGAGGACGTGTTCATCGCTTTCGGTGCGGTGCTCTTGATGCAGAGCTTCTTCGCCGACAACGGCATCGAGCTGCAGCCCATCGACATCGCGCTGTGGGGGATTCCGACAGCGCTCTGCGCCTTCGCCATCCACGGCGCCCGCCTGCTGCGGCTGGATGCGCGGCTGGCGCGTGAGGCAGCGCGCGCAGCGGCGGAAGCGCGGCCATGATCTCGCTGACGCTGATCTACCTGCTCGCGGGCCTTTACGTGGCTCGCATCGCCTGGCTTTCGGCGAGCGATGCCGCCAATCCGCGGCGTTGGATGACGGCGGGTTTCTGGGGGCTGCTGGCGCTGTCATTTCTGATCGGCGATCGCGTGCCGGCCGTGTGGATGGGCGGCGTGGTGGTGGCGCTCGCCCTGCTTGCGGGGTTCGGCGGCGTGCGCGCAGGTCGGGTGGAGCACGCCGCGACGGACCGGATGGCAGCCTCCGCGCTGCGGCTTGGGCACCGCCTGTTCGCACCGGCCCTGGTCATTCCTCTGGTGACCGTGGCGGTCGTGCTGTTCGGTGCCTACATCGGCTGGGGCGAGTGGCGCCTGTTCGGCAGCGAGATGATCACCCAGGTCGGTCTCGGCAGCGCCTGCGTGCTGGCCCTGCTGGCCGCCTGTGGCTTGACCCGGACGTCGCCGCTGCGGGCAGTTGATCACTCACGCGGTCTGGTCGATGCAATCGGCTGGGCGGCGCTGCTGCCGCTGCTGCTGGCTACCCTCGGCAGCGTGTTCGCGGCTGCCGGTGTCGGCGAAGCGGTGGCCGAAGTGGTGCGCGCGCTGATTCCGGTCGACAACCGTTTCGTGGTGGTGCTGGCCTATGCGCTCGGCATGGCCGGTTTCACCATGGTCATGGGCAACGCGTTTGCTGCCTTCCCGGTGATGACCGCCGGCATCGGCCTGCCCCTGCTCGTGCAGGGGCACGGCGCCGACGCCGCTTCGCTGGCGGCGATCGGCATGCTGTCGGGCTACTGCGGCACCCTGATGACGCCGATGGCGGCCAACTTCAATCTCGTTCCCGCCGCGCTGCTGGAACTGCGTGACCCGTACGCGGTCATTCGCGTGCAGATTCCGACGGCGCTGCTGCTGCTGGCGGCGAACGTGGTGCTGATGTACTTCATCGTCTTCCGCAACGTGGCCTGATCTCGGGCCGACGCTTTTACAGCGGGTTAACCCCGACTCACGCGCAGGCGTACAAGATGCCCGATCGCCGTTTCCCTGGAACCCGGACCATGGCTCTGTCGTCCCGACTCGCCCGAAGCCTGCGCCTGCTGCTCCTGCCTGCTGCCCTGGTGGTGGCCGGCGGTGCATCCTCGCAGTCAAGCGATCCCCTGGCCCTGCCCGACATGGGCTCTTCGGCGGGTCGCCTGATCACGCCGGCAGAGGAAGCCATGTACGGCGAATACACCCGCCGCGAGCTGCGCGCTTACGGGCTGCTGCTTGAAGATCCGCTGCTGGACGAGTACCTCTCCGGCCTCGGCCTGCGTCTGGCCAGTGTCAGTGAACGTCCGCCGCTCGACTTTCACTTCTTCTGGATGCGCGCGAGGGAGATCAACGCGTTCGCTACCCTAGGCGGCTACATCGGCATGAACGCCGGTCTGGTGCTCACGGCGGTCAGCGAGGATGAGGTCGCCGCCGTGCTCGCGCACGAAATCGCGCATGTCACCCAGCGCCACATCGTGCGTGCGGTGGAGCGCCAGCAGAAGGACACCATCCCGATCCTGCTGGCGACGCTTGGCGCGATCGCTGTGGCGCAAAGCGCTGGCGGCAGCAGCGCAGGCAACGCTACCCAGGCGGCGATGGCCAGCGGCATGGCCCTGCTCCAGCAGCGCCAGATCAACCACACCCGCAGCAACGAGTATGAGGCCGACCGCATCGGCATCCTGACGCTCGCGCGCGCCGGCTACGAGCCGATGGCGATGGCCGATTTCTTCGCGCGCATGCATCGCACCCTGCGCTCCACGATCGGCGAGGAGCAGGCGCCCGAGTTTCTGCGCACGCACCCGGTCACCAGCAGCCGCATCAGCGAGGCCAAGGGACGCGCCGAGGGCAGCCGCATCCCGCTCGGCTTCCAGCCGCCAACTCGGCTGAGCTCGAGCCCGCTCAACCCGCTGCTGCCGGAACGCCATTTCGCCGCGGCGGGGCTGCATGCGGGACCCAGCCGTGAACTGTTCCCCTGGGTGCAGGCGCGTCTGCGGGTGTTGAGCGCGGACAGTCCGGCGCAGGCCTTGGACGAGTTCGCCAAGCGCGCGCGCGCGCAGGAGCACGGCCTGACGGATGCCGAGCGCTACGGCTACGCACTGGCCCTCGCGCGGACCAGCGAGACCGTCGGCGCCCTTCGGCAGCTGGCTGCGATACAGCAGCCGCCCGCGGGTTACTGGGTCGAGCTGGCGCGCGCCGAGGCGCTGCATCTGGGCGGGCGCCAGGCCGAGGCCGAGGCCCTCTACCAGGCGCTGTACGAAGCGCATCCCAAGAGTCGTCCGGTCAGCCTGAGCTATGCCGAAGCGCTGATCCGCAGCGGCGGTGCAGAGCAGGGGCGACGCGCACAATCCGTGCTGCGGCCGCTGCTGCTGACGGCCTCGGGAGACATCGCCCTGCAGCGCAGTTTCGGGCGCGCCAGCGAGCTTGCGGGCGATCCCGTGCGCGCCTCCGAGGCTCACGCCGAGGCGAGTTTCCTGGCCGGTCGCGCCGAGGACGCGCTGAACCAGCTTCAGGCGCTGAAGCTGCGCGATGATCTCGACTACTACCAGCGCGCGCGCATCGACGCGCGCATCGCCGAACTGACCCCGGTAGTCCTGGAGCTGCGTGAACGTGGCTACCGTGCGGGCCGGGTGCCGGGCCAGAGCGGCAGCCTGGGTTTCGGTGCCGCGCCGGATGTCACGCCAGGGACATAAAACTGTTATCTACTTTGACGGTGGCTGAAACCCCTTCCAAGGACGCCCCGTGCAGAAGCAGATCCTGATCGTTGACGACGAGCCCGCCATCCGCGACATGGTGGCCTTCGCCCTGCGCAAGGCCGAGTACGAGCCCGTGCATGCCGGTGACACCCGCGAGGCGCAGGCGGCGATCGTCAGCCGCGTGCCCGACCTGATCCTGCTCGACTGGATGCTCCCCGGCATGAGCGGCGTCGAGTTCGCCCGGCGCCTCCGCAAGGAGGGCCTGACCCGCGAAGTGCCGATCATCATGCTGACCGCCCGCGGGGAAGAGAACGACCGCGTCAGCGGGCTCGAGGCCGGCGTCGATGATTACGTGGTCAAGCCCTTCTCGGCGCGCGAGCTGCTGGCCCGCATCAAGGCCGTCATGCGTCGCACGCGCGGCGATGAGGAAGACGGCAGCGTCGCGCTGGGCGGCCTGCGCATCGACGGCGCGGCGCATCGCGTCTATGCGGGCGATACGCCGATTCATATCGGCCCGACCGAGTACCGCCTGCTGCACTTCTTCATGACCCACCCCGAGCGCGTCTACAGCCGCACCCAACTGCTGGATCACGTCTGGGGCGGCAACGTCTACGTCGAGGAGCGCACCGTCGACGTGCACATTCGCCGTCTGCGCAAGACGCTGGAGCCGCACGCGCTCGACGGCCTGGTGCAGACCGTGCGCGGCGCCGGCTACCGCTTCTCGACCGATCTGTGATGAGGCCTGCGCGCCCGGCGTAAGCTTGGGACGCCAACGAACCCGATGCCGCCCGTGCGCCGACCGCGTTTCCCGACCCCGACGACGCTGAAGCGTGCCTGGCAGCACACGGCCTGGCGGCTCGCGCTGGTTGTGCTGGCGAGCCTCCTGCTGGGCCTGTTGGTCGGCCAGCCCTGGCCCCTGCTGTGTGCGGGCCTGCTGGGGGTGCTGGTCTGGCACTACGCGCAGCTGCATCGCCTGCTCGGCCGCCTCAACCGGCGCGAGCGGCTCGAAGCGCCCGAAGGGGCTGGTGTGTTTTCCGAGCTCGCCCGCGTGCTGTACCTGCGCCAGCGCGAGAACCGCGAGCGCAAGCGCCGCCTGCTCGGCACCCTGCGCGCCTTCCGTCAGGCTGCTGCCGCGCTGCCGGACGCAGTGGTCGTGCTGAACCGGCGCGAGCAGCGCATCGAGTGGTTCAACGAGTCGACCGAGCATCTGCTGGGTCTGTCCTATCCGAAGGACATCGGCAACCGTTTCAGCAATCTGGTGCGCAGCCCGCGCGTCACTGCCTGGCTGGAGTCCGGTGCGGCCGAGCCCTTGATCGACGTGCAGGGCACCGGCGCCGAGGGCCTGCGCCTCTCGATGCGTCTGCTCGACTACACCCCGGAGGAACAGCTGCTGATCGCTCGCGACATCAGCAAGCTGCTGCATCTGGAGCAGGTGCGGCGGGATTTTGTGGCCAATGTCTCGCATGAGCTGCGCACGCCGCTGACCGTTCTGCATGGGTATCTCGACATGCTGGAGCCCGAGGACGTACCGGAGTGGGCTGGCATGCTGGGCGAAATGCGCCGCCAGTCCGGTCGCATGACCCAGATCGTCGAGGATCTGTTGACCCTGTCGCGTCTGGAGTCGCGCGATTCGCTGCCGCAGGAGCCGGTCGAGATGGCCTCCATGCTGGCCTCGCTGCGCGGTGAAGCCGAAGCCATGAGTGCTGGCCGGCACCGTATCGAGATCGAGGATCTCGCCGGCTGCGACCTGCTGGGCTCTGCCAAAGAGCTGCACAGTGCCTTCTCCAACCTGGTGATCAACGCGGTGCGCTACACGCCGGAAGGCGGGCGGGTGAGGGTCGAGTTCCACCCCACCGCCGAAGGCGGGGCCAGTCTGTGCGTGATCGATTCCGGCCCGGGTATCGCCCCGCAGCATCTGCCGCGCCTGACC
>JBIJCA010000228.1:0-7643 GCA_044344935.1 Aquimonas sp.
GGCCTTGAGCGTCAGCCCGGCTTCGTGGACTTTCTCGAGGATGCCGTCCATCGAATCGGGGATGGTGCCCGAGACGGTGCAGTTGATCGTGCTGGTGGCGGGCTTGTGCTCCAGCGCGCCGGCGTTCGAGGTGATGCGGCCAGCGGGGATTGCACCGCGGCGCAGGGCCCACAGGAAACGCTCATACCAGTACTTCTGCTTTTCGACGGTGGGCTCGGCATCGGCCAGGGCCCGCGCCACGCGCTTGTAGGTGTCGTCGATGCTGGCGTCGACGGGCTCGCCTTTCTTGGTCTTGAGCCGGTACTTCTTGTCCCAGATGTCCCAGGACGCGGGCTGCAGTTCGATGGGGGTTGCCACGTTTCGCACCGTTTCAAGCCTGACGCTGCTCATCCATTTCGCCTCTTCTTGTGGCCGTGATGCGTGGGGCCGTGTTCATTCCGGACCGGTGCACGCGCAACGCGCGCACTGACCAGCACGTTCGGGAAGGGGGCGCGAGGCGCTCCGGTCGCGATACGTGCTGGGGTCCGGGCGATTTCAGGCTGCCCTTGCGCCTCGACTGATGGGTTCTTGTTTGTGCGCCGGGCCGCTCCGGACCCGTGTCGCTTGGTGTGCAGCCCGCCGCCCCCCGGCCGGTGTGCCGCACGCCGTACTCCCGTTGTGCCGCTGGTGCCGCGCTTTCTCCGCCCTGACCTGCCCTGCCCGCGCGTTGCCTGCGAGATCGGTGGCGCCGTGCCGGCGCCTTGTGGTGGAGCTGGGATGCGACCCCAATCTGTAGGGCTTCGCATCGAGCGAGACCACAAGATCTAGTGGACAACGGTCTCGTACGCTACGCCCGGGAAAAACGGGTGTCAACGCAAAAAACTGTGGAAAACCGCTTGATCGCGCGTGCCGTTTCTGAAGCCCTTGCACTGGCGCCGCTTCGCCCGGCGCACTGCCCCGGCGGGTCACCGGGGAAACGTGAAAGCCGCATGCAGAGCCGCCCGGATTCGGCGATGCAGGCACGCGAACCGCGATCCGGCCGGGGCAGGCCCCGACCCTCTGATCGCCCTGTCGGTGCGCCGTTCCATAGGGTGGGTCTCGACCCACCGCAGCTCGACCCTCGCCGCGGTCCTGACCGGCGCCAGAGTCGAGGCCATCCCATAGGGTGGGTCTTGACCCACCGGAGCTCGACCCTCGCCGCGGTCACGACCGGCGCCAGAGTTCAGGCCATGGTGGGTCAAGACCCACCCTATGCGCGTTCGATGACCGGGGCGGAAGCCGAAGCCGTTCCATAGGGTGGGTCTCGACCCACCGGAGCTCGACGCTCGCCTCAGTCATAACCGGCGCCAGAGTCGAGGCCATGCTGGGTCAAGACCCACCCTATGGGCGTTCGATGACCGGCGCGAAAGCCGAAGCCGTTCCATAGGGTGGGTCTCGACCCACCGGAGCTCGACGCGCGCCTCGGTCACGACCGGCGCCAGAGTTGAGGCCATGGTGGGTCAAGACCCACCCTATGCGAGATCAATGACCGGCGCGAAAGTCGAGGCCATGGTGGGTCAAGACCCACCCTATGGGCATGTTCGGCGCGGTTGTCGTCGGCGCGGAAGCCGCGCCCTGAACACTCGCCGGCCGACTGCGGCCCCGTGCGGAACCCGCGCGCCTCGCGCGGGTCTGCGTGGCCCACCTGCATCGAGCCCCGCCAAGAGGACACACGCATGTCGCACCCCACCGCTCCGCTTCGAGACGCCAGCCGCGCCCGCGCTTTCGGCCGCCTGCGCAGCGCCGCGCTCGGCGCCCTGCTGACGCTGGCCGCCATCGGCCTGTATACCGTTGCCACGCAGGGTCTGCGGCCGGCGCAGGCGGCGCTGCCGCCGGTGGTCGATGGGCAGCCGCTGCCTTCGCTGGCGCCGATGCTCGAACAGGTCACTCCGGCGGTGGTGAACATCCACAGCAAGACCGTGGTGCGGGTGCGCAACCCGATGGCCGAGGACCCCTTCTTCCGCCACTTCTTCGGCTTGCCGATGGTGCCGCAGGAGCGCGTGCAGCAGTCGCTGGGCTCGGGCGTGATCGTCAATGCCCGCGAAGGCCTGGTGCTGACCAACAACCACGTGATCGAGGGCGCCGACGACATCAGCGTGACCCTGGCCGATGGCCGCACGGTGACCGCCGAGTTCGTCGGCTCCGACCCCGACACCGACGTCGGCGTGCTGCGCATCCCCGCCGACGACCTCGCCGAGCTGCCGCTGGCGCGCGGTGAGGCGCTGCGCGTGGGCGACTTCGTGGTGGCGGTGGGCAACCCCTTCGGCCTCGGCCAGACGGTGACCTCGGGCATCGTTTCGGCGCTGGGCCGCTCCGGCCTGCAGGGGCTGGCGTATCAGAACTTCATCCAGACCGACGCCAGCATCAACCCCGGCAACTCCGGCGGCGCCCTGGTCAACCTGCGCGGCGAGCTGATCGGCATCAACACCGCGATCTTCACGCCCTCGGGCGGCAACGTCGGCATCGGCTTCGCGATTCCGGCCGAGCTGGCCAGCGAGATCATGCGTCAGCTGCTCGATGGCGGCCGGGTGCAGCGCGGCAGCCTCGGCATCGAGACCCAATCGATCACCCCGCAGCTGGCCGCGATGCTGGACGTCGAAGACGCGCGCGGCGCTGTGATCACGCGCGTGCGTCCGGGCTCGCCAGCCGCGGCGGCGGGCCTGCAGCCCGGCGATGTCATCACCGCGATCGCGCAGCAGCCCGTCGATAGCCCGCAGGCCCTCTACAACCGCGAAGGCCTGCTGCCGGTGGGCGAACCGGTGACGCTGGAATTCCTGCGTGACGGCCGAACCCAGCGCATCGAACTGCAGCTGAAGGCCCAGCTCAGCCAGCTGCTCGGCAGCGCACTGGACTCCCGCCTCGACGGCGCCGAGTTCGCCGCGTTGCCGCAGCGAGCGCGCCAGCAGGGCGTGGCCGGCGTGCGTGTCGAACGAGTGCTGGAGGGCAGCCGCGCCGAACGCAATGGTCTGGCCGCGGGCGACCTCGTCACCGGCATCAACCGCATCCGCATCGACAGCCTCGACACCTTCGGCGAGGTCATGGACGCGCGTCCGCAGCAGCTGGTGCTCAGCGTGGTGCGCGGCCGCCGCAGCGGCGTGGTGGTGATGGAGTAAGGGCGGAGATCGGGAATCGGGAATCGGGAATCGGGAATCGGGAATCGGGAATCGGGAAGAGCATAGGGTGGGCCCTGGCCCACCATGAGATCCACACTCGCGACTCGCTCCGCCCGGCCTGAAGGCGGCGCCGGGCCTGCACCGGGGCGAGGGTCAAGCCCACGGTGGGCCGGGGCCCACCCTATGCGGCACGCCTGGCCCTCACGTCCGCCTGCACGGCGTGAGGACTACCATGCGGGGCTTGGCACTTCGCGAACCCACTGCTTGAACGACATCCGCGCTATCACGCTCGACCTGGACGACACCCTCTGGCCGGTCTGGCCCGCCATCGAAACGGCCGAGCGTGAGCTGCAGGCGTGGCTGCAGCAGCACGCCCCTGGCACCGCGCAGGCCTATCCGATCGAGCGCATGCGCGCCTTGCGGGCGCAGGTCTATGAAGACCATCCGCATCTCGCCCACGACTTCTGCGAGCAGCGGATGATCTCGCTGCGCACCGCCTTGAGCGAAGGCGGCGACGATCCCGCCCGCGCCGAGGAAGCCTTCGAGGTGTTCTACGCCGCCCGCAACCGCGTCGAGCTGTACGCCGACAGCCTGCCCGCGCTCCAACGCCTTGCGGCGCGCATGCCACTGGCGGCGCTGACCAACGGCAATGCCTGCATCCACCGCATCGGCCTGTCGGCGCACTTCCAGTTCTCGCTCGGCGCACGCGAACACGGCGCGGCCAAGCCGGAGCCCAGCATCTTCCACGCCGCCTGCGCGCGCCTGGGCGTGGCGCCGCATCAGGTGCTGCACGTCGGCGACGACCCGCACATGGACGTGATCGGCGCGCGCCGCGCCGGCCTGCACGCGGTGTGGATCAACCGCCGCGACGAGACCTGGGAACACGCCGAGAAACCGGACCTCGAAGTGCGCAGCCTGGACGAGCTGGTGCACTGGCTGGAGCGCGCGCCGGCGCTGTGAGTCTTGGGTGGGGAACTCGCAGCGAGCATTCGGGGTGAGGCGGTGGATGCGCCCTTTGGTGCGCGGCACGCGCACCCTACGTGCAGCAGGTGTCGCTTCGTTCAAGCGGCGTCACTCGAATTGGCAAGTTGCGCGCGTCGCGCACCAGCGCACAACACGTTTCACTTCGTTCAAGCGTCGGCGTCGCCCATACTCGTAGGGTGCGCGTGTCGCGCACCAACGAGCAGAATCTTTCGCTTCGCTCAAGCGGCGTCACTCGAATTGGCAAGTTGCGCGTGTCGCGCACCAGCGCACAGCACCTTTCGCTTCGTTCAAGCGGCGGCGTCGATCAAATTCGTAGGGTGCGCGTGTCGCGCACCAAGCGCCGCGAAAGACGCTATGCGCATGCCGATTACGACGCGCGTAGTTCGCAGCCCTCGGTCGTGCCTGTTCGGCAAACACGCGCCCATGCCGCACGCAACGGCTCAGCGATTCACCAACGCCATCCCCTCCGGCGGGTAGCGTCCGCCGCTGATCTCGATGGCCGCAAGCTCGGCGCGGATGCGCTCCACCCACGCAGGCGACAGCGCGATCTGCAGCGCGCCGAGGTTCTCCTCCAGCCGCGCCACCGAGCGCGTACCCGGAATCGGCACGATGTCCTCGCCCTGCGCCAGCAGCCAGGCCAGCGCGAGCTGGGCCGGCGTGCAGCCAAGCTCGGTCGCCCATGCGCGCACCTGCTCGACCAGGGCCTGATTGCGCGCGGCGTTGTCGGCGCGGAAGCGCGGGTGCGCGCGGCGACGGTCCGTGGCATCGAGCTGCTCGGCGCTGGCGATCGCGCCGGTGAGAAACCCGCGGCCCAGCGGGCTGTAGGGCACGAAGCCGATGCCCAGCTCGCGGCAGGCCGGCAGCACTTCCGATTCGACGTCGCGCGACCACAGCGAGTACTCGGTCTGCAGCGCCGTGATCTTCGCCACCTTCGAGGCGCGCCGCAAGGTGTCGGCGCTGGCCTCGGACAGGCCCAGATGCCGCACCTTGCCGGCTTCGACCAGGCGCTGCATCGCACCGACCGTTTCCTCGATCGGCACTTCGGGGTCGACGCGGTGCTGGTGGTAGAGATCGATGCAGTCCACGCCGAGCCGCGCCAGGCTGGCCTCGCAGGCCACGTACACATACTCAGGCCGACCACAGATGCCGACCACGCGGCCATCCGGCGCGCGCACGTTGCCGAACTTGGTCGCCAGCACCACGGCATCGCGTCGCGTCTTCAACACTTCTGCCAGCAGGCGCTCGTTGGCGCCGCAGCCGTACATGTCGGCGCTGTCGATGAAGTTGACGCCCAGGTCCAGCACCCGATGCAGCACCGCGAGATTGCTGGCGTGGTCGGATGGCCCATAGAAATCGGACATGCCCATGGCACCGAAGCCGAGCGCGGAGACTTCGAGACCTTCGGCGAGGCGGCGGCGGGGAAGCGGGTGCGTCGACATGGCGGACTCCGTGAAAGCGATGAAGGCACGATGCGCGGCAGGCGCGCATGTCACCAGTGCGGAAGGCTGGGCCCACCGGAAAGGCGAACGGGCATCGATATACTCGGCCGCCATAAAGCATGCGAGCTCTTCAGTGACAGCCCTCAGCCTTCGATCGGCGGCTTCCCAATCAGTACGTCGCCCCCGCGAAGGCGGGGGCCCAGCGGTCGCGCCGGCTGGGTGCCCGCCTTCGCGGGCACGACGGTTCAACGCTGTTGGAATCGCTGCCCTAATCATCAGCGCGGCCGGCCAGCAAGTCCAAGCCTTTGATGAGCGCGATTTCGATCTCGCGAAACTCCCTACCCCGCCCATCGCCGCCCCGGCCCACATCGGGGAAATCGAGTTGCACTGGGAATGCGCACAGTTGATCGCCACGCCTCGCGTGCCTCCCGGATGGGAAGTCGAGCTGCGCTACGCAGAAGACGAAGGCTCGCTCAGGGTGCACTTCGTAGCGGATGTGATCGAGCCTGCGGACTTCGTGCCGATCCCGCTCGATGCTCTGCCATCGCTGAAGTTGGCGGCCAGCGCCGATTGCTTCGACTACGAGCTCAGCATCTGGGAGGGCGTTGAAGGCACCACTCTCACGGGATGCGGGAGCGGGCCGTGGGTCCGAAACGCAGGCTCGGACGAATGGGAGCGCGCGGAGTGCCTCCAGTGATCCGCATCCTCGGCATCGACCCCGGCTCGGTCCGCACCGGCGTCGGCATCGTCGACGCCGACGGCACCGGCCGCTGCGTGCATGTGCATCACGAGGCCCTGCATGTGGGTCTTGAAGACGAGTTCCCGAAACGCCTGCGCGGCATCCTCGATGGCCTGTGGTCGCTGATCGATCGCTTCGCGCCCCATGAGGTCGCGATCGAGCGCGTGTTCCTGTCGCGCAATCCGGACTCGGCGCTGAAACTGGGCCAGGCGCGCGGGGCGGCGATCTGCGCGGTGGTGGCGCGCGATATCGGCGTGCACGAGTACTCGCCGATGCAGATCAAGGCTGCCGTGGTCGGCCGCGGTGCCGCCGACAAGAGCCAGGTGCAGCACATGGTCGGCGTGCTGCTCGGCATCGACGGCAAACTGCAGGCCGACGCCGCCGACGCGCTGGCGGTAGCGATCACCCACGCACACACCCGTACCCTGGCTGCCCGCACCGGCGTGGCGGCTTCCCAACTCATTCGACGTCGAGGCAGCAGACGATGATCGGTCGCTTGCGCGGCACCCTGATCCACAAGGCCCCTCCGCAGATCGTGGTCGACGTGCACGGCGTCGGCTACGAGCTGGAGGCGCCGATGAGCACCTTCTATGACCTGCCCGAGCTGGGCCGCGAGGTCAGCCTGTTCACCCACTACGCGCAGAAGGAAGACTCGGTTTCGCTTTACGGGTTCCTGAAGGACGGCGAGCGCCGGCTGTTCCGCGAGCTGCAGAAGGTCACCGGCATCGGCGCCAAGATCGCGCTGGCCGTGCTCTCGGGCGTGTCGGTGGACGAGTTCGCGCGTCTGCTGCAGGCCGGCGATGTCACCGCACTCACGCGCATCCCGGGCATCGGCAAGAAGACCGCCGAGCGCATGCTGGTCGAGCTGCGGGACAAGGCCTCGAACATGGGCGGCAGCGGCCTGAGCTTCGTGCCTTCGCCAGGTGCGGCGGTGCCGACCGACCCCTTGAGCGAGGCGATCGTGGCCCTGCAGCAGCTCGGCTACAAGGGTGTGGAAGCCCAGCGCATGGCTGAGAAGGCCCGCGAGGAAGGCGATACGGCGGAGGCGATCATTCGCAAGGCGCTGAAGTCCGCGCTGCGGACTTGAGAGCCCGGGATTGGGGATTTGGGATTGGGGATTTGGGATTGGGGATTCGGGATTCGGGATTCGCGGCTGAGCGACTGCCGATTTGGCGGGTTGGGGGCTGACGCTTCGAACTACGGTGGCGCTTGATGAGTAGGTTTGGGTGCTGGAGCCCACGCCGGACCCGGAGCTTGACTGCAAGCCCCTCTCCCGGCGGGAGAGGGGTGGGGGTGAGGGGCTCAGATCGGTGACTTTGGGCTGCGAGCCCTCCCTCCAGCGGGAGAGCA
>JBIJCA010000029.1:0-25027 GCA_044344935.1 Aquimonas sp.
GTGGCGGCCCAGCGGCCAACCAGGGAGTGCTGGATGAAGCGCGTGTCGCTGTCGTCACGGCGAGCATCCAGTCGCGTGTCGACCTTGCCCAGCTGGGCGCGAACGATATCGTTGCCATTGACCTCAAGGCTGCGGATCACCGTTTCCGGCAAGCCGGTCGAATTGGTGCGGGTGAATGATTGCGCGTCGAGGAAATTCTCGTAGCGGCGCGCCTGATAGCCCGCGTAGAGCAGGTCGTAGTCGAACTCAAGCACTTCGGAAGGCCGCCATTGCAGGGCAGCGGTGACGCCCAGTCGCTGCTGCTCGTGGATGAAGTTGAAGTAGCGCGGCGTGCGCGGATAGAACAGGCGATCCGAACCGGTGCTGTTCAATCGCGCCACGATGGCAGGGTCAACGCTCGGGTCCACATTGGCCAGCGTCCAGCCACCGGACTGCCAGCGGATGGTCTGCACGCCATCCTCCACTACCAGCCGATCGGTGTAGGCCACTGACAACAGGGCACCGAAGGAATCGCCCCAGGTATTGGAGATCAAAGCAGCCGCGCGCGGGGCGACTTCATCCGCGCGCTCGGAATAGAAGGCCTGAGCGGCAGTCGCCAGTTTGAAGCCGCGGTAGTCGAAGGGCTTGGCGGTGCGCAGTTCGACGGTGCCTGCGATACCACCCTCATCCAGCGAAGCTTCGGTCGATTTGCGCACGTCGACGCGATTGAACAGCTCCGACGCGAAGACATTGAAATCGAAGGCGCGACCGCGATTGACCGCGCCGCGCTGGTCGGTGGACGCAGTGGTGGTCAGCGCTTCCAGGCCGTTGAGCTGCACCCGGGAGTAGTCCGGACCGAGACCACGCAAGGCGACCTGCCGACCTTCGCCGCCATCACGGGTGATGTACACACCCGGCACGCGCTGGATCGCCTCCGCCAGATTGAGATCGGCGAAGTCCGCGATATCGTCTGCGAAGATGCTGTCGCGGATGTCGCTGGCATTGCGCTTGCTGTCGCGAGCGTTTTCCAGCGCCTGCCGGTAACCCCCGACCACTACGATGGTGTCCAATTCTGCGGCCGGGCCCGGGGCCTCCAACCCTCGCTCGGGCGCAGGCGTGCCCGCCTCCGTCGTGGGCGCCGCAGTCGGCTTGAGGTAGACGGATCCATCAACGATCTCGCCGCTCAAGCCGCTCCCCCTCAGCAGCGCATTGAGAGCAGCCTGTGCCGACATGCGGCCGTTGACCGGCTGCGCCTCGCGGCCAGCCAGCAGCGCACTGTTGGCGATCACCTGCAGACCGGTCTCGCGGGAGAACGCGGTCAACGCCGCATCCAGCGGCTGACGCGCGATCGCGAATGGAGCGGAGTCATAGCTGCTTCCGCCGGCCTGTGCGTGGGCAGGACATGCAGCACCCATGGCACCACTGATCAGCAGGGTCGAGATGAAACAGGACAGGCGGGTGGCACGAGGCATCAGTGTTCTCTTCAGGTCTACCCTTGCGGGCCATCGGCAGGGAAGACGCCGACATGTCGATTTACCCGACACCTGATTGCATGAATTTTTTATTGCGCGAGCGGCCGTGACGGGACATGCGGGCCCAGCGCAACGATCCGACGAAACCATCGTCCGATCATTGCTCGCCCACGCGCCCGGCCATGGCTGCACAGCGATGACGCAAACCCTCAGGCACGCGCCCTTGTGCCTTGCGCCAGGCGCGCACCCAAGCAGATCCCGGGCGTCTCCGAATGCCGCGCCCGACCACTTCCGCACGCGCAGGGATGCAGCGAAAATGCGCCGCATGCGGGCCGACTTGGCCGGCCTTGTTTGGAACCCTGCATGTCCCCTACCTCGCCCCGCTCGGCTTCGATCCCACCTTTCTGGCAGAACCTGCGCAGCATCAGCACCTACCCCTTCCGCGGCGATGCCCTGTTCACCCTGCTGCTGCTCAGCGCGGCCGAACTGCTGACCGCCATCCCGGTGCTGGGTTTGTTCATAAACCTGTTCCTGCTGCTGTGGGCCTACAAGTACGCCTTCAGCGTGCTGCGCGACACCGCCCACGGCCATATGGAGTCGCAGGTCGGCGTGCTGGAGTCGCCCGACTCGGTGGTGTTCAAGTTCATCGCCTTGAACATCCTGATGCTGCTGATGCTGCTGCCCGTGGCCTACGCCTTCGGTGAGCCGGGGGCCCTGGTAGGGATGCTGCTGATCGCCTTCGCGCAACCGGCGGCGACCATGGCGCTGGCGATGGACGAAAGCCTGTCGAACGCGCTGAACCCGAGCACCTGGTTCACCCTGATCGGCCGCATCGGCCTGCCCTACGGCCTGCTCTGGCTGTTGATGCTGGTGTTCCAGATCAGCGCTGCCAACGCTGCCGGCTGGCTCGGCGCATGGCTGCCAGGCTGGATGGCCATGGTGCTGGCGCAGGCGATCTTCCTGTGGGGCCTGTTCGGCACCTTCCACCTGATGGGCTACCTGATCTACCAGTACCACGAGCGCCTCGGCTTCGAACCGAACCGACACACCCAAGCCGCCGACGTGAGGCGCCACCGCGAATCCGAACTGGTGGCCGCCGCCAGCGCGCGCGTTCGCGAGGGCGACAGCGCCGGCGCGCTGACCCTGTTGCGCGAGGAAATGGGCGAACGCGCGCTCAGCCTCGAGGCCCACGAGCTGTTTCGCCGCCTGCTGCGCAGCAGCGCCGGTGACAAGGACGAACTGCAGCGCCACGGTCGCCAGTACCTGCACCTGCTGATGGTCGAGAAGCAGGACCGCAAGGCTCTGGCGCTGGCCCGCGAGTGTCTCGACGCCGACTCCGCCTTCGCCCCGCTCGAGGGCGATGACGGCCTGCGTCTGGCCGAGCGCGCCGAACAGCTCAGCCAGCACAAGCTGGCTGCCGACATCCTCATCGGCACCGCGCGCAGCCACGCCCGCGACGCCGTCGGCACCGAAGCCGCCCTGCGCGCCGCGCGCACCCTGCGCGAACGCTACGACCGCGACGATCTCGCTCGCCAGCTGCTGACGTTTGTACAGAGCCAGACCAAGAACGAGGAGCGGCGCGCGCAGCTGGCGGCGGCGATGGGGTGAGACCACCGGCACCGTCAGGGTTCCGGACATCCGGCAGTGCCCGACCATCGCGTGCCAGCCACCCGCGCACGTTCAGTGCCCGACCGGGCCGAAGTTCGGGCCGCCGCAAGTCAGCGCCCACCCTCTGGCATCTGGTCTGCAGTGGCGAGCCGGTGGGCCGGCGGACCCGAGTGCGTAAGGCACCCTCTGCTCCGCGACTACCCCAGCAACACCCGCGCCTTCGCCGCCTCGGCCGACTGCGGGAACCGCTTCATCAGCTCGCGCAGTGTGGTGCGCGGGTCGCCGCTGCGGGCGCCCTGGCGCTCGGCCAGGGCCAGCTTGAACCACAGCCGCGGCTGCAGCTCGGGGTGCAGGTCGAGCGGCAGGTCGCGCAGCAGGGCATGGACGAGTTCGAAGCGCGCCGCTTGAAGCTGGCGCTCGAATCCCGCGGTCAGGGCTTCGGCACTCACCCGCGGGCTGCCGCTGGCGGCTTCCTTGAGCAGGCCTGTGTGGATTGCAAGCTCGACATCCGGCGAGGCCAGCAGCTCGGACAGCAGCGCGCCGGCCTGCGGCAGGCGGCTGCCGTAGCGGGCGACGCGGTAGCGCGCGATGCGGGCGCGCGCTGATCGAGCGAGGTCCTCGTCTTCTTCGGCCAAGGCATCGAGGCTGGCTTCGGCACGGCCCAGATCAAGCCGACCGATCTGCTGCTCGGCCTCGGCGAGCAGCGCGCGGGCGCGTTCGTCACTGTGTCCGTCGCTGAGCTCGATGAAGTCTTCGCGCACGCCGCCGAACCGCGCCACGGCCAGCGCGAAAACGGCGCCGGTGAGCAGGCCGCCGGCGTGTGCGTCGAAGCCGATGCCGGCGTCCGGGTTCATCAGCAGGTTCCAGACTTCCCAGCCCAGCCAGGCGGGAAACAGCAGCAGGGCCGGGGCGCGCACGTAGTCGAACACCACGAAGAACCAGTAGAAGAAGCGCACCGGCCGCAGTCCCCAGATCCAGCTGTAGGCGCCCATCAATGCCGCCACTGCGCCCGATGCGCCCAGGCCGGCATGGGCTGCGCCCCAGTGCCAGGCCAGCGAGGCCAGACTCGAGCCGATGGCGCCCAACACGTACAACAGCACCAGCAGACGCGCGCCGACAGCTCCTTCCACCAGCATGCCGAGCAGCAGCAGGAACAGCAGGTTGCCGAACAGATGGCCGATGCCGCCGTGCAGAAAGGCCGAGCCGATCAGGCGCGCGGGGTCGAAGCTCTGCGACTGCACCTGGTAGCGCCAGGTGAAGCTGTGTGCGAGCTCGGCTTCATGCGCATCGCGCAGGGCGCGCCAGGCGGCGGGATCGGCCAGGGTGGCTCCGTCAGCCAGCGATCGCTGAAAGCCGCGATCAAGATCGATCAGTTCCGACAGCTGCATCGAACGCAGCGGCTCGGGTGCCTGCCGCAGCGCATCGATCTGGGCCTGTGCGCGGGCGGGCCGCTGAGCGTCCGGATAGGCCAGCCAGGCGTCCACCTCCAGCGCGGCGAGGCCCGAATCCACGTAGCGCTCGCGCGCATGCGCCTCGCGGGCCGGATCGCCAGCCTGCAGCACGATGAACACGAACAGGTTGAGCAGGACCAGGCCGAGCGTGGCCCAGGGCAGATGACGCACATCCAGCGGGTGATGCAGGGGCAGGATCAGCATGGCGTCGTTCGGGAAGTTCTTCGCGGTGGCTTCGGCGAGCGCCTCAGCGGCGGCAAACGGTAGCGCAGGCAGACGCCGGGTACGCAGGGCTGTTTTGAATCCGCCACCGGCCCTGCGCGGCATCGTTCAACGCAAGCGCGGTCGCGAAGTCGAGCGCTCGGCGCGGTGGGTCAAGACCCACCCTAAGGGCGTGAGGGTGGATCCGGTGGGTCGAGGCCCGGCACGGTGTGCTCCGGAGGACCTTCCATAGGGTGGGTCTTGACCCACCGCACCGGTGCGGCACGCGCCGACAACCGCGGACTGGCTCCTCACACGCTTACCGGCGCGATCCCCATTCGGGCCCTTCCAGTTCGACGAACACGCGTCGCAGGCCTTCACCCCACTGCTGGCGGATGCGCTGCAGATAGGGGTCGCCCTCGTCGAGACGCTTCTGCAGGCCGAGCCTGAGGCTGTCGCGCTCGTAGACCAGCACGTCCAGCGGCGGACCCACCGAGATGTTGCTGCGCATGGTGCTGTCGAAGGAGATCAGCGCGCACTTGACCGCGTCTTCGAGCGCGGTCGAGGGTTCGATCACGCGGTCGAGGATCGGCTTGCCGTACTTGATCTCGCCGATCTGGAAGAAGGCCGTGTCGTGCGAGGTCTCGATGAAATTGCCTTCGGTGTAGACCAGGAACATCCGCGGTGTCTCGCCGCGGATCTGGCCGGCCAGGATGAAGCTCGCCGACGCTTCGATGTTGTGCTTGCGCAGGTAGTCGCCGTCGCGGCGCTGGACTTCGCGCATGGCTTCGCCGAGCAGGCAGGCGATGTCGTACATCGACTCCGCCATCCACAGGCTGTGCTCACCGCCGCTGCGCGCGCGCTGCTCCATCAGGCTCAGCACGTTCTGGGTCACCGACAGGTTTCCTGCCGACAGCGTCACCACCACGCGCTCGCCCTCGCGGGCGAACACCCGCATCTTCTCGAACCGGCCCACGTTGTCGACGCCGGCATTGGTACGCGAGTCGGACACCAGCACCAGGCCAGCGTCAAGGTTCATGCCGAGGCAGTAGGTCATGTCGGGAAGCGCGAAGCCGGGCGCACGAGGATAGCTGCAGAGGCCGCGGGGGTCATGCCGAAACCACGTCGGTGGACAGCATGAACTCGCGGAAGACACCGTCGGAGATGGCATACAGCCGCGCCATCACCGATTTCAGGAAGGCGCTGGTGCCCGGTGCCAGCAGGGTTTCCATACGCGCATAGCGCAGCTCGGAGGCAAGCGCACCGCAGTGGCGCAGCACCTCCAGGCGACGTCCGCCGGCCAGGCTTTCGACGTTGCGGTGGATCGCCGCCGTGCACGCCGCCAGCGAGCGCGGCATGTCGGCCCGCAGCACCAGCAGCTCGGCCACGCGCGCCGGCGTGACGGTGTCGCGATAGATCTTGCGGTAGGTCTCGAAGGCCGAAATCGCCTGCAGCATGGCCGAAAGGCGGTAGTACTCGACCGCGCTGCGCGCCTCCTGCTCCGGGCGCTGGCGGGTTTCGCCGAAGTACATGTCGAGCAGGCGCAGCGTGTTGTCGGCACGCTCAAGAAAGGTGCCGAGCTGCAGGAAGGTGTAGGCCTCGTCGCGCACCAGGGTGCCGAGCGTGATCCCGCGGAATGCCGCCGAACGGCGCTTCACCCAGTCGAGAAACTGGGGCAGCCCCTCGGCATTGAGCTGGTCCCAGTCGAGGTCGCGCACGCGCATCCAGCTGGAGTTCAAGTCCTCATACATTTCGGCGCTGATCGCGCCGCGCTGGGCGCGGCCCGATTCGCGCGCAGCGTGCAGGCAGGCATAGATCGACGAAGGATTCTCGGCGTCAAAGATCAGGAACTGCAGCACCGCGTGTTCGTCCAGGCGTCCGTGCCGGCGCGCGTACGCTTCCTCCAGCCCGAGCGCGCTCAGCGCCGAGCCCCAGGACTCGGTCAGCGCCCTGCCCTTCTCCAGACGGTCGGGCAGCAGGGCCACGCGGTGCGCGTAGTCGATCAGGCGCGCGCAGTTGTCCACGCGCTCGATGTGGCGCGCCATCCACAGCAGATCACTTGCGGTCCGGCACAGCATCAGGCGTCCTCCTCCAGCACCCAGGTGTCCTTGGTACCGCCGCCCTGCGAGCTGTTGACCACCAGCGAGCCCTCGCGCAGGGCCACGCGAGTGAGCCCGCCCGGCACGATCCGGACCTCTTCCCCCGACAACACGTAGGGACGCAGGTCGACATGCCGCGGCGCGATCCCGGCGGCCACGAAGGTCGGGCAGGTCGACAGCGCCAGCGTCGGCTGAGCGATGTAGCCGGCCGGGTTGGCGAGGATGCGCTGGCGGAAGTCCTCGATCTCGGCGCGCGTCGAGGCGGGGCCGATCAGCATGCCGTAGCCCCCCGCGCCCTGGGTCTCCTTGACCACCAGCTCGTCGAGATGCGCGAGCGCGTACTTGAGCTCGTCGGGCTCGCGCAGCTTCCAGGTCGGAACGTTGTTGAGGATCGGCTGCTCGTCCAGGTAGAAGCGGATCATGTCCGGCACATACGGATAGATCGACTTGTCGTCGGCGACACCGGTGCCGATCGCATTGGCCAGATTCACGCGGCCGGCGCGGTAGGCGCGCATCAGGCCGGGCACGCCGAGCATCGAATCCGAGCGGAACACTTCGGGGTCGAGGAAGTCGTCGTCGATGCGGCGGTAGATCACGTGCACGCGCTGCGGGCCGCGGGTGGTGCGCATGTAGACCGTGTCATCGCGGACGATCAGGTCCTGGCCTTCAACCAGTTCGACGCCCATCTGCTGGGCCAGGAAGGCATGCTCGTAATAGGCCGAGTTGTAGGCGCCGGGCGTCAGCACCGCCACGGTGGGCTCCTCGCTTCCGGCCGGCGCCACCGAGCGCAGGATGTCGAGCAACGCGTCGGGATAGTCGTCCACCGGCGCCACGCTCTGACGCGCGAACAGCTCCGGAAACAGCCGCATCATCATCTTGCGGTTTTCGAGCATGTAGGAGACGCCAGAAGGCACGCGCAGATTGTCTTCCAGCACGTAGTACTCGCCGTCGCCGGCACGCACGACGTCGATGCCTGCGATGTGCGCGTAGATGCCGCCAGGCAGCGCCAGCCCGCGCATCTCGGGTCGGTACTGGCTGTTGAACAGCACCAGTTCACGCGGGATCACGCCGGTCTCGACAATCCGCTGTTCGCCGTAGACGTCGACCAGAAAGGCGTTGAGCGCACGCACTCGCTGACGCAGGCCGGCATCGAGCGTGGCCCACTCGTGCGCCGGGATGATGCGCGGGATGATGTCGAAGGGAATCAGCCGCTCGGTGCCGGACTTCTCGCCGTAGACGGTGAAGGTGATGCCGACCCGATGGAAGGCCAGCTCGGCTTCGCGACGCTTCTGCGCGATGCGCGGCTCAGGCGTGCCCTGCAGCCAGTCGTGAAAGGGGCGGTAATGCGAACGGACCTCGCCGGGCTCCGAAGCGCTCTCCACTGCGCCCGCGCGCATTTCGTCGAAGAAAGAAGGTGCTGCCACGTGTCCAAGCCCCCTTGGTTGAGCGCGCGCCGACCCAAGCGGCGAACGCTGCCCGCGCGGCGGCTCCCCCGAGTCGCAGCACGCGTGCTGCGCTGCAATAGGACATAGCTGCGCGCGAAGATCAAGAGCACCTTCGGCCGCAGCGTGCCGGCGCTGCCGCGGCGCCGGGCCTTCGCATGGCACGGAAACAGCGAGGGCGGCGCCTTGCAGCGCCGCCCTCGCGGACCCTCGGTTCGCTGCGCTTGAACGCTTACTCGGTCATCACCACGCGGGTGCCGGCCAGCAGGTCGGAGATGCGGCGGCGGTCGTCGCGGAAGATGAAGAGCGCGTCGACCAGGCCATAGACCGCGCCCAGGAAGGGCACCAGCTGGGCGAACTGCAGGATCGCGTAGCGCATGCCGATCAGCTTGACGAACTCCGGCTTGTTGCCGTTCTCGTCGATGATTTTCATCTTCAGCAGCTTCTTGGCGATGGTCTGGCCGCTCTGGTTCAGGAAGTAGCCCTGCACCGCGACGAACACGATGAAGCCGAACACAGTGAAGCCCACGTTTGCCAGGAACCCAGGCTCCTGGCTAGTCGAGACCATTCCCCAGAAAAGAATGAGATAGACCGGAACGATCAGTACGAGAAGAATCAGGCCATCGATGATCGCGCCGCCCAGACGCAGCCACGGTGACGCCAGCTCACCCACGCTTGCGACGGCGACGTCGGACACCGCAGCCTGCGGCGCGGCATAGGGATTGGAAGGCGGGTTCTGGTTCGGATCCATGCGTGTGCTCCTGTGTGAAGCCGGTCCCCCCGGCCGCCGACGAGTGTAACAGGGGGGTGAAGACCATTGATCGGCGACGGACGTTGTCACGCCCGCCACGCGACCCCATCCTCAAGCACTCGATCACGGACTGGAATACCGCCCATGGAGCTTTCGAGCTGGCTGCCGATCCTGCTGCACGCTCTGGCAGTGGCGCTGATTTTGGTCGGGCTGGCCGGAACGATCCTGCCCGCCCTGCCCGGCATTCCGCTGATGCTAGGCGGCATGGTGCTCTCGGCCTGGGTCGGCGACTTCGAGCAGGTCGGCTGGGGCTGGCTGACCGCGCTCGCGGTGCTGACCGCACTGGCCATGCTGGCGGACTTCGTCGCCGGGCTGCTCGGCGCCAAACGGGTTGGCGCCAGCGTCTGGGCACTGGTTGGCGCCGCTGTCGGCACCGTGGTCGGCCTGTTCTTCGGCATCTTCGGCCTGCTGCTGGGGCCGTTTCTCGGCGCCCTGCTCGGCGAGCTGATCGCTGGCAGCAGCCTGCAGCGCGCCACCCACGTCGGCGTCGGCGCCTGGATCGGCTTCGTGGTCGGCGCCGTGCTCAAGGTCGCGATCGCCTTCATGATGATCGGGCTGTTCGCGTTTGCCTGGATCTTCTGAGCTTCGGCTCAGGCTGCGTAGTGACAGCACCATCAGGGCTTGGCCCCAGGCTTCCATAGCCAACCGAATTGCCGGCATGCTCGCGAGAGTCGAGGCACTTCACCCGCAATGTGACTTGAGTCATCTCCCGGCCCTCGCGCTCTGCGCTCGGGCGTTCGTCGGCGCGCGCGGCATGCCGCGCGAGCGCGCCGCCTCACCCCCAATCCCCAATCCCGAATCCCATCGCTTGATGAAAGACACCTTCCTCTGGTTCGACCTCGAAACCTTCGGCCGCAGCCCGCGCACGAGCCGGGTCGCGCAGTTCGCCGGCATTCGCACCGATGCCGATCTGAACGTGATCGACGAGCCGCTGATGCTGTACTGCCAGCCGGCGCTGGATCTGCTGCCCTCGCCCGAGGCCACGCTGATCACCGGCATCACCCCACAGCACGCGCGCAGCGCGGGCCTGATCGAACCCGAGTTTCTGGCGCGCGTGCATGAGGCACTGGCGCAGCCGGGCACCTGTGCCGTGGGCTACAACAGCCTGCGCTTCGACGACGAGCACCTGCGCTACGCGCTGTATCGCAACTTCTTCGACCCGTATCAGCGCGAGTACGCGCGCGGCAACTCGCGCTGGGACCTGCTCGACCTCGCCCGCCTGCTGTACGCGCTGCGCCCCGCAGGCATCGAGTGGCCGCAGCGCGAGGACGGCCTGCCCAGCTTCAAGCTGGAGCACCTCGCTCGCGCCAACGGCTGCGGCCACAGTCGCGCCCACGACGCGCTGTCGGACGTCGAAGCGCTGATCGACCTCGCCCGGGTCTTCCGTCGCGCCCAGCCGCGCATGTGGGACTACTACTACGGCTTCCGCAAGAAACCGCGCGCGCTGGGGCTGCTCGATGTGGCGCGGATGACGCCGGTTCTGCACGTGTCCGGCATGTTCAGCGCCGAGCACGGCTGCGCGGCGATCGTGGCGCCGATCGCCGAGCACCCCATCGTGCCGGGCCGGACCCTGGTATTCGATCTCGGCACCGATCCGCGGGGGCTGCTGGAACTGGCACCCGATGAGATCGCCGATCGCCTGTACGTGACCCAGGCCGATCTGCCTGAGGGTGAGCAGCGCGTCGCGCTGAAGGAAGTCCACGCCAACCGCTGCCCTGCCCTGGTCGAGCTGCACCATGTCAGCGACGCCGAACTCATGCGCCTGAAGCTCGACCGCGGGCTGGCGCTGGAACGTCAGCGCCAGCTGCTGGCCACGCCCGGGCTGGCCGAGAAGGTGCGCGCCGTGTTCGCGCGCGAACGCAGCTTCGGCAGCGAGGACGCCGATGCGGCGCTGTACGCGGGCTTCCTGCCCGACGGCGACCGCGCGCAGTTCGAGGCCCTGCGCCGCAGCCGACCGCAGCAGCTGCCGGACTTCGAAGCGCGCCTGCGTGATCCGCGCCTGAAAGAGCTGCTGTTCCGCTACCGCGCCCGCAACTGGCCGCAGACGCTGTCGATCGACGAGCAGCTGCGCTGGCGCGACTATCTGCACCGACGTCTGGCACCCGATTCGGGGCTCTCCGAGCACGACATCGAAACCTACCCCGCGATGCTGCGCGAGCTGCGCGGCGCGCCTGATCTGGACCCCGCCAAGCGCGCCCTGCTCGACGCGTTGGACGACTGGCGGCGCGAGGTCGAGCTTCTGCTGTAGTGCGCCACGCTGCCCAGCGGCTGACCGGACTACACTCGGCGCCTACGCGCAGAGAGGTCCTACGATGCTGCAGCCGAACTATCCGCACTACATCGGCAGCCGTGCCGAGTCGCCCAACGCCGATCTGATCGTGCTCGACAAGTTCAGCGGTGAGATCGCGACGCGGGTCGCGCTCGCCACTGCGGCGGATGTCGAACGCGCGATCGCCACGGCGCAGGCTGCGGTACCGGCGATGGCTGCGTTCAAGCCCTGGCAGCGGCAGGCCGTGCTGGAGCACTGCGTGCGGCGCTTCCGCGAGCGCAGCGAGGAACTCGCGGTCGCGCTGTGCATCGAGGCCGGCAAACCGATCAGGGACGCGCGCGGCGAGGTCACCCGATTGATCGACACCTTCCGCATTGCCGCCGAGGAGTCGGTGCGGATCGGCGGCGAGGTGCTGAACCTGGAAATCTCGCCGCGCGGCGGCGGCTATCGCGGCTTCACGCGGTCAGCGCCGATCGGGCCGTGCAGCTTCATCACGCCCTTCAACTTTCCGCTCAACCTGGTGGCCCACAAGGTCGCCCCGGCGATCGCCGCGGGCTGCCCCTTCGTGCTCAAGCCCGCCCCACGCACACCGGTCGGAGCCCTGATCCTCGGCGAGGTGCTGGCCGAGACCGATCTGCCCACAGGTGCGTTCTCGATCCTCAACTGCAGCAACGAGGACGCTGCAGCGCTGATCGAGGATGAACGCATCCAGCTGCTGTCGTTCACCGGCGGCGCGATCGGCTGGGACTTCAAGGCCCGCGCCGGGCGCAAGAAGGTCACCCTCGAGCTGGGCGGCGACGCCGCCTGCATCGTTGATGCCGAGCCGGGTGCCGCCTTGGAAGACGTGGTCGAGCGCCTGATCTTCGGCGCCTACTACCAGAGCGGCCAGAGCTGCATCAGCGTGCAGCGCATCCTGGTGCACGACAGCCTGTACGCTGCGCTTCGCGAAAAGCTGATCACCCGGGTGCAGCTGTTGACCATGGGCAACCCGCGCGAGCAGGACACCTTCATCGGCCCCTTGATCGATCTGGCGGCCGCCGAACGCATCGAGACCTGGATCAACGAGGCCAAGGCCGGCGGCGCGCGCGTGCTGGCTGGCGGCGAGCGCCGCGGCAACCTGCACGCCGCGACCCTGCTGCAGAACGTCCCGGCCGACTGCCGCCTCGCCACCGAAGAGGCCTTCGGGCCGGTCGCGTATCTGGAGCCCTTCAGCGACTTCGACGCCGCCATCAATCGCGTCAACGCGTCCCGCTACGGCCTGCAGGCGGGCGTTTTCACACGCGACATCGGACGCGCCCTGCGCGCCTGGGAACGGCTTGAAGTCGGCGGTGTGGTGGTCGGCGACGTGCCGAGCTTCCGCATGGACAACATGCCCTATGGCGGCATCAAGGCCAGCGGTCTGGGCCGCGAGGGCGTGCGCTGGGCGATCGAGGACATGAGCGAAACCCGCCTGCTGGTGCTCAAGGACTGGGGCTGAGAGCCGGAGCTCGGGCTCACCCTGCGGCCGATGCCAGCCCTGGCCGGCGCGCTCCATCGGCAACAAACGTGCCCGGATTGCACGCACGCAGCGTCCCACCGGGGGCCGTCGGGAACGCCGGCCGTCTGGATTCAAGCCTCCCTGCCTTCAGTCAGGTTTCGCGCAATGCGATACGGACGTTATAGTGTTTCACTTCCTTTGCCACGTGCACCCCGCCCATGTCGCGCCAATGCCTCCCGCTGTCCGCACCCTCCGCCCTCGCCACCGCCCTTGCCATCGCGATGCTCGCTCTGGGACTGAACCCGGCGCGGGCCGACGCGCCCGCGGACACCGCGGAAACGCTGGACCGGATCGAAGTGGTTGGCCGCAGCCTGTCGGGCACCTACTACGCCGATGAGGCCGCGGGCGCGAAGACGGCCCTGCCCTTGCGTGAACTTCCGCAGTCGGTGCGCGTGCTGTCGCGTCAGGCGATCGACGACCTCGGCGCGCTGCGACTGTCGGACACGGTCGACTATGTCGGTGGCGTTTCCCGCCAGAACAATTTCGGCGGCCTGTGGGACAACCTCGCGCTGCGCGGCCTGCCGGGCAACGAGAACACCGGCAGCGCCCTGCTGCAGAACGGGTTCTCGGCCAACCGTGGCTTCAATGCGCCGCGCGACACGGCTGACGTCGAGCGCTTCGAGTTCCTGAAAGGGCCGGCCTCGGCCCTGTACGGCAGCAGCGAACCGGGCGGCACGATCAATGTCGTCAGCAAGCGCCCGCTGTGGCAGCCGGCGTCGTCGCTGGAGCTCTACGGTGGCAGCCACAGCTTCCGCCGCGCCGCCTTCGACAGCACCGCCCCGGTCGGTGAGCAGGTCGCTTGGCGCATCAACGCCGCCGTCGAAGACCGCGACAGCTTCCGCGACGTGGTCAACCAGCAGCGTCGACTGCTGGCGCCGGCCTTCACCTGGAAGATCGGGCTCGATACCGAAGTGAACTATGTCGGCCAGTGGCTGCGCCACGAGGCTGTGCTTGACCGCGGCGTGCCGGCCATCAACGGCCGGCTCGGCGTGGTGCCGATCGAGCGCTTCAACGGCGAACCCGGCGACGGCCGCGTGTGCCTGCAGAATGCCCAGCATCAGCTCAGCGTCGATCACGCCATGGGCGAGCGCTGGACGCTGCGCGCGGCGCTGTCGCGCAAGGACGGCACCCTGCGCGGCTTCTCGACCGAACCCTCGTTCGTCGAAGCCGACGGACGCACGCTGCGTCGTCAGCGCCGCTTCCGCGACTACACCTCCGATGACACGGCCGTACAGGCCGAAGCGATCGGCCGCTTCGAGGGCGCGCGCGTCGACCACGAGTTGCTGATCGGCATCGAGCACTACGCGTTCGAACTCAGTCAGCTGATGCTGCGCATCAACCCGAGCGCGGCCGCACCGTATGCGATCGACCTGTTCAATCCGGTCTACGGACAAGCGCTGCCGACGCCCCTGCCGAACACCGACACGTTTGAAGAGCAGCGCAGCACCGCCCTCTACCTGCAGGACGCGATCAGCCTCGGCGAACGCTGGCGCCTGATCGCAGCGCTGCGCGGCGAACGCTTCGAACAGGACTTCCTCAACCGGCGCAACGGCCGCAGCACCCGTCAGGACCCGGTCGAGTGGGTGCCGCGTCTGGGGCTGTCCTGGCTCGGCGACGGCGGCTACACCCTGTTCGCGAATGCCGGCGAATCGTTCCGCCCGAACGCCGGAAGCGACGTCAGCGGCGCCGGCTTCGATCCCGAGTCCGGCCGCGCGTTTGAAGCCGGCGCCAAGTGGGAACACGCCAGCGGCGGCTTCGGTGCCACCATGACCGCGTTCCAGATCGACAAGCGCAACGTGCTCACCGGCGATCCGGCCAACCCCGGCTTTTCGATCGCCGCCGGCGAGGTCCGCAGCCGCGGCTTCGAGTTCGATGCCTCCGGCCGCATCGGCGAGCATTGGCGCCTGAACGCGGCCTGGGTGCAGCTCGATGCCGAGGTCACTCGCGACAACGTGCTGGAGGTCGGCAGCCCCTTGATCAACGTGCCGCGCCGCAACGGCAGCCTGCTCGCCGTGCATGAGCGTCGTCTCGGCGCTGGCCTGTTCGGACTCGGCGGCGGGCTGACCCACGTCGGTGAGCGCGCTGGCGAGACCCGCACCCGCGCCGAGGCCGGTGCCGGCGTCGAACTGTTCCGGCTGCCGTCGTACACCACCGCCAAGCTGGTGGCCTACTGGCAGCCCAGCGAGCGCTTCAGCCTGTCGCTCGACGTCGACAATCTGTTCGACCGCGAGCACTACGTGGGCTCGGTGTTCCGCACCTGGGTCACACCGGGCGAAGCGCGGCGGATCACCGTTGGCGCGCAGCTGAGGTTCTAGGACATGGGCTGGATCAACGAGGACCTGCGCATCGAGATCCGCGGTCTGCGCCACAGCTACGGCGCCCAGGCGGTGCTGCGCGGGCTCGATCTGCAGGTGCGGGCCGGCGAGGTGTATGCCTTGCTGGGCGGCAACGGCGCCGGCAAGTCGACCACGGTGTCGGCCCTGCTCGGCCTGATCACGCCCGAAGCCGGCGAATTGCGCATCGCCGGCGTCAACGTCCGCAGCCACGTCCAGCAGGCGCGTTCGCAGCTGGCCTATGTCGCCGAGAACATCGCCCTGTACGAGCACCTGTCGGCGGTCGAGAACCTCGACTACCTGCTGGCACTGGCCGGCGTCGCCCCGGATCCCGGCTCGGTGATCGAGCCCGCGCTGGCGCGCGTCGGGCTGCCGCGCGAAGCCTGGCACCGCGCCCTTGCGGGCTACTCCAAGGGCATGCGTCAGAAGGTCGCGATCGCGCTGGCACTGGCGCGGCGCGCACCGGTGCTGATTCTCGACGAACCCGGTTCCGGTCTTGACCCGCGCGCCACCGCAGAACTCAATGCCCTGTTGCAGGCGCTGAAAGCCGAACAGGTGGCGGTGCTGATGGTCACCCACGATCTGCTGTCGGCCGTCGATACCGCCGACCGCATCGGCTTCCTCGCCGAGGGCCGCATCGTCGAGGAATGGCGGGCACAGGGCGAATCGCGCTTCGATCTGAATGCCCTGCACCGTCGCTTCGCCGAGGTTGCGGCGTGAGTGCAGCGCTGCCGATCGCAGGGCCGCAGCCGCGACCTCGGCGGGCAGTCACCCTGCGGGTCGCCCGCGAAGAGCTGCGCTGGCTGCTGCGCCATGGCCTGACCCGCGTTGCGATGCTGCTGATGCTGGTGCTGCTGGTCGCCGCCACCGTGGCCGCGCTGGACCAGCGCGCGCGCGCCGATGCGGCGCGGGAACGCGCCCAGGCGGCCAGCAACCAGGCCTTCCTCGACCAACCCGAACGCCATCCGCACCGGGTCGTGCACTACGGGCAGTTCGCGCTGCGGCCGCTGGGTCCGCTGGCCTTCTTCGACTTCGGCGTCGACGCCTACACCGGCCATCTGGTCTATCTGGAGGGTCACCGTCAGAACGGTGCCAATTTCGGCGATGCCCGCCAATCTTCCCTGCTGCTGCGCTTCGGCCAGCTCAGCCCCGCCTTCGTCCTGCAGCTGCTGCTGCCGCTGCTGATCGTGCTGCTGGCCCACGCCGCGATCGCCCGCGAACGGGCCGAAGGCAGCTTGAGATTGCTTCGTGTGCAGGGCCTGGGACTGCCGCGGATCGTCGCCGGCAAGCTGCTCGCCCACGCAGCGCTGGCGCTGGGGCTGTGCCTGCCCGCGCTGCTGGCGCTGCTCGCTGTGGGCGCGTCGCAGGCCAGCCTGGGCGCGGCGTTGCTGCTGTCGGCACTGTATCTGCTGCATGCGCTGGGCTGGGTGCTGCTGGCCCTGCTGGTCTCCTTGCGGGCGCCGCGTCCGCGCGAGGCGCTGCTGGCGGGGCTGTCGCTGTGGGCCGTGATCTGCATCGCCCTGCCGCGGCTGGCCGCCGATCAGATCCAGCACGCCCAGGCCCTGCCGACCCGCGTCGCCACCGATGTCGGCGTGCAGAAAGCGCTGGCTGCGATCGGTGACAGTCACAACCCCGGCGACCCGCATTTCAACGCCTTTCGCGAGGGCGTGCTGAAGCGCTACGGCGTCGAGCGCATCGAAGATCTGCCGGTCAACTACGGCGGCCTGGTGATGCTGGAGGGCGAGCGCCTGACCAGCGAGCTGTTCGCGCAGCAGATGGACACGCTGCAGGAGATCGAGACGACCCAGAGCGATCTGCTGGCCCGGCTCGGCTGGTTGGCGCCGCTACTGGCCCTGCGTCCGGCCTCGATGCAGCTGGCCGGCACCGATGCCGCGACCCATCGCGCCTTTCTACAGCAGGCCGAACAGCATCGCTACGCCTTCGTGCAGGCGCTGAACAGCCTGCACGCCGAGAAGATCCGCCAGGTCGACGACCGCGCGCAGAAGCTCTCGCGCGACGAGTGGGCCCGACTGCCGCGCTTTGCCTTCGAGCCTCCGTCCGCCGGTCTGGGTGGCGATGTCACCCGCGCGTTCGGGGTGCTGCTGCTGTGGCTGGCCGTGCTCGGCCTCGCCCTGCGCGCGGCGGCAGCGCGCGAGGAACAGCGCGCTTGAACGCCGTGTCCACTCCACCCGCCGTGCACAGCAGTCGCGCCGTGCCGGGCCTGCTGCGCCGTGAGCTGCGCCTGCTGCTGCGCTCGCGCATGGCGGTGATCGCGCTGCTTCTGCTTGGCCTGTTGAGCTTGGCCGCCAGTGGCAACGGCGCGCGGCTGATGCGCGAACAGCAGGCGCGCATCGTCGAAGCCCAGGCGCTGCAGGCCGAGAGCGCGGCGCTGGTGGCCGCCCGCTACGGCGCCAGCCAGGACGCCGGCAACATCGCCTACCACCGCTTCGTGCTGGCCTGGGACGCACCCGCAGCACTGGGCTTTGCTGCGATAGGCCAGCGCGACATCGCGCCCTGGCTGCTGCGGGTGCGTGCGCTGGGTCTGGAAGCACAGCTCTACGAAGGCGAGCACGTCAACCCCGGGCTGGCGCTGACCGGTCGCTTCGACTTCGCGTTCGTGCTGGTCTATCTCGCGCCGCTGGTGCTGATTGCGCTGCTGCACGATCTGTTCAGCGCCGAGCGCGAGGCCGGTCGCCTGCGCCTGCTGCGCGCCCTGCCCGGCGCGGGCGGCGCGTTGTGGCGACGCCGGGCCAGCCTTCGCACTGCCGCTGTGCTGCTGATGCTGACGCTGCCTGCGCTCGCAACCGCCGCGATCAGCGGCGCGGATGCCCTGTCGTGTGCGGGCCTTGTGGCGATCTGCGCGCTCTACCTCGCGTTCTGGGCGGGGCTCTGCGTGTGGATGGGCAGCACCCAGGCCAGCTCCGGCGCACAGGCGGCGCGCCTGGTCGGCCTGTGGCTGCTGCTGTGCCTGGTGCTGCCCAGTCTGGGTCAGGCCGCCCTGCAGCGCGCCCTACCGGTGGATTCGGGCCTCGATCTGATGCTGGAGCAGCGCGAGCAGGTGCATGCCGGCTGGGACCGCCCGAAGCCCGAGACCTTCGAGCGCTTCTTCGCCGACCACCCCGAATGGCGCGACACCGCTCCGGTGGAAGTGCGTTTCCACTGGAAGTGGTACTACGCCCTGCAGCACGCCGGCGACCTGGCGGTGCGCGCGCAAAGCAGTGACTACCAACGGACACTCGCCGCACGCGAGCAGTCGGCGCGCAAGCTCGGCTGGCTGCTGCCCGGCGTCGCCGCGCAGGCCGCGCTGCACCGCCTGGCGGACAGCGATCTCGAAGCCCACCTCGCCTTCCTCGATCGCGTGCGCGCGCTGCACCGCGCGCTGCGCGTGCAGCTCTACCCCTATGTGTTCGAGGAGCGGCCGTGGACGTCGGCGGATGACGCGGGCGTGCCGGTGTATGCCGACAGCGACAGCGCGCCGGCAAGCCCGTGGCTGCTGTTCGCGATGCTCGCGGTGTGGGCGGGTCTGGCGCTGCTGGCAGCGCGCCACGCGGTGCTGCGGGTCGCGGATTGAAGCCTCGGCCGCTCGGCGCGGCCTTTGCCCGCGGTCGAAGCCAGAGGCTCGCCGCCGACTCCACCGACTTGCATCGCCCTGCCTGTGCCGGCGGCAGCGCGTTATCTCCAGCGAAGGGCGCCGCGCAGCACAGGTGACTGAACTCACCTGCCGTCCGCTCTCGCGGCGTGCTGAAATATGGCCACTCGTGCGCCGCAACATCCATCCAGCGCATGCCCTCGACAGGATGTCCCCGCATGCATCGCCTTGCCCTGCCCTCGTTCGCCCGCGCGCTCGTGCTGAGCGTGTTGCTGGCCCCTGCCGCGCCGCTGTCGGCGCAGCCCGCGCCCTCCGCGGCTGCTTCACAGATCGAAACTCAGCCCGCCGCGGCGATCGCCCTGCCGGACCGGCACAGCGCCAGCGCCACCGTGCTGGCGCCGAACGATGCGCAGATCGCGGCCGAAGTGTCAGCGACGATCAGCGCGATCCACGTCGAAGCCGGTCGTGAGGTCGAGCGCGGCGGGCTGCTGCTCAGCCTGGACGAGCGCGATGCCCGGCTCGGACTGCAGCAGGCCGAGGCCCAGCTCAAGGCCGCACAGGCCCGACTCACGCTGGCCACCCAGCGCGCCGAGCGCGGTCGCAGCCTGCGCGCCGAGCGCCACATCAGTGAGGACGAGCTGCTGGCGCTGGAGACCGGACTCGATGCGGCCGACGCCGAGGTTGCACTGGCACGCGCCGCGCGCAATGCCGCCGCCCGCCAGCTGGAGAAGTGCAGCATCCATGCGCCTTTCGACGGCGTGGTGCTGGAGCGGCAAGCCCAGGTCGGCGCGCTGGCCGCGCCCGGCACACCGCTGCTGCGACTGGTTTCCACGGCTGCCGCCGAGGTCGAGGCGCAGATCGCACCGGAATCCGCGGTCGACCTCGAACAGGCAGGAGCGATCCAGTTCGAGTCGCGCGGGCAGCGCCACCCCCTGCGCCTGCTGGCGCTGTCGCCGGTGCTCGAGCGCAGTGCCCGCACCCGACTGGCGCGCTTTGCTTTCGTCGAAGGCACGACACCGGCGGGCAGCACCGGCCAGGTCGAGTGGGTCGGCCCGCGCCTGCTGCTGCCCGCCGAGCTGCTGGTCAAGCGCGACGGGCACCTTGGCGCCTTCATCGACGAGAACGGCACGGCGCGCTTCGTCCCCGCCCTCGACGCGCAGGAAGGGCGGCCCTTCCGGCTTGAACTGCCCGAGGGCGCGCGCGTGGTGACCCGTGGCCAGCAGGGCCTCAACGAGGGCAGCGTCTTGCCGGTGCCTGGGCAATGAACCTGCTCGAACGCCTCATCACCCACCATCCGCTCGCCAACATCGCTTTCGCGGTGGTGCTGGTGATGGGCGCAATCGCCTACGCGACGATGCCGCGCGAGCAGGACCCCGAGATCAACTTCAACTGGCTGAACATAAGCACGGCTCTGCCCGGCGCGTCCGCCGAAGACGTGGAAGCCAAGATCACCAACCCGCTTGAGGACGCCCTGCGCAACGTGCAGGACGTGCGCTGGGTGATCAGCTCTTCGCGCGAGGGGGTCAGCAACGTCCTGGTGCGCTTCCGCGAGATCGACGAGCGCACCTTCGACAAGCGCGTCAACGACGTGCGCCGCGAGATCCAGAACAAGGCCAACGCCGAGCTGCCGGTCGAAGCACTCGACCCCGACATCCTGGAGATCACTTCGGCGAACGGCTTCCCCACCGCGATGGTGGTCCTGCGCGGTCAGGCCGATGACGAACACCTGCGCTTCGCCGCGCGCAGCGTGCGCGAGGACATCGAGCGCATCAGCGGCGTTGACCGCGTGCTGGCGCTGGGCTTTCGCGACCCCGAGCTGCGCGTCGAGTTCGAGCCCCAGGAATTGGCGGCGCGTGGTGTCAACGCCGTGCAGCTGGCGGACGCCCTACGCGGCTGGTTTCGCGATGTCTTCGCCGGCAAGCAGGATGCGGCGGACGCCGAATGGCTGGTGCGTGTGGCCGGCGCGGTGCCGGATGTCGAGCGCCTGGCAGGCTTCGAACTGCCGCTGGGCGGCGGCGCCGCGGTCAGGCTCGACACGCTGGCCGAGGTTCGCCGCATCAGCCAGCGGCCGCGCCAGCTGGTCGGCACCGACGGCAGCCCCGCGGTGCTGCTGTCGGTGACAAAGATCGGCGGCAGCAACACGCTGGAGCTGGTCGACCGCCTGCGCGACTACGTGGAGCGCAAGAACGCGGTCCTCGACGGCACTGGCCTGTCTCTGGTGCTCAGCGACGACCAGTCGATCCCGACCCGCGACGCCCTCGCCATCATGCAGAACAACGCCGTGGTCGGCCTGATCCTGGTGCTGGGGGTGTGCTGGCTGTTTCTCGGTTCGCGCATCTCGGCGATGGTGGCGCTGGGCGTGGTGTTCTCGATCGCTGGCACCTTCATCCTGCTGGATGTCACCGGCAACTCGCTCAACGTCTCGGTGCTGCTCGGCATCGTCATCGTGCTGGGCATGCTGGTCGACGACGCCGTGGTGGTGGTCGAAGCCATGTACTACCGCATGCAGCGCGGAACCGACGCACTTCAGGCCGCGCTCGAAAGCCTGCGCGAGGTCGGACTGCCGGTGCTGGCCGCGGTGACCACCACCGTGGCGGCCTTCCTGCCGCTGATGCTGCTGCCGGGCATCCTTGGCCAGTTCATGTTCGTGATTCCCTTCGTGGTCACGGTGGGGCTGACGGTGAGCTTGATCGAGGCCGTGTGGATGCTGCCCGCACACGTCGTCGCATTGGGCCCGAAGGCGCTCAGCGCATCGCGCAGCCAGGCCTGGCGCGAGCGCTGGACGCATGCGCTGCGGGTCAAATACACGCGGGCGCTTATCCACGTCATGCGCCGGCCGGCGCGCTACCTCGGTGGCGCCTTCGCGCTGTTCCTGGCGACGATGGGCCTGATCGTGCTCGGTGCAGCCTTCAACAGCGGCCCGGTGCGCTTCAACTTCTTCGCCTTCGATCCAATCCGGCTGTTCTACGTCAACGTCGACCTGCCGCCGACCACGCCGATCGAAGAGAGCATCGCGCACACGCTGACCGTGGAGCAGATCGTGCGCCGGCACCTGCGCGAGGGCGAGGCGCGCTCGGTGGTGTCGATGGCCGGCATCAAATTCACTGACGTCGAGCCTGTGTACGGCGATCGCTACGGCCAGATCGCGGTGTCGCTGAACCCCGCGACCGAGGACTCGCGACGGATCGACGACATCATCGAAGGCATGCGCGAAGACATCGAAGCGGCGCCGGTGCCGGCGCAGATGTCCTTCTTCAAGCTCAGCGGCGGCCCACCGACCGGCAAGGCGATCAGCGTCAAGGTGCGCGCCGATGATCCCGCGGAGCTCGCCGCAGCCTCGGAGGCGGTCAAACGCATCGTCAGCGGAATCGAGGGTGCGCGCGACATCGGCGACGACTCCAGCCCCGGCCGCAGCGAGCTGACGCTGGAAGTCGACGTGGCGGCTGCGCGTGAAGCCGGGTTGGACCCGGCATCCGTCGCGCGCTTGCTGCGCCTGCATGTGGACGGCGAGGTCGTGGCCGACCTGCGCGATCGCGGCGAGAAGGTCGAACTGCGCGTGCAGGCGCGGCAGCAGCGGCTGGATCGCGTGGAAGCGCTCCTGGCCCAGCCCGTGGCCCTGCCCGGCGGCGGCACGACCGTGCTCGGCGCGCTGGTCAAGCACGAAACCCGTACCAGCGCCGACCTGATCAAGCACTGGAACTTCCGCCGCGCGATCACGGTGGAGGCCGATCTCGATCTCGACGTGAACAATGCGGTAGCGGCCGCGCAGACCCTGCGCGATGAATGGGAGAAGGTGCGTGCGGCCTACCCGAACGCCGACCTCGACTTCTCCGGTCAACTCGACGACATCAACGAATCGCTGGCGGCGATGGGGCCGCTGAGCCTGCTGGGCATCGGCCTGATCTATCTGATCTTGGCCGCGCAGTTCCGCAGCTATTGGCAGCCTCTGCTGATCCTGGTGACCGTGCCGCTGGCGCTTGTCGGTGTGACTCTGGGCGTGGTGGTGTCGGGCAATCCGGTCTCGCTGTACACGATGTACGGCGCGATCGCGCTGATCGGCATCTCGGTGAACGGCGCGATCGTGCTGATCGATGCAGCCAACAGCCGGCGCGCTGCCGGCATGCGGACCCTGCACGCGGCGATCTACGCTGCGCGCCGCCGCGTGATTGCGATCGCCATGACCACCGGCACCACCATCGCCGGACTGTTCTCGCTGGCGATGGGCTTTGCCGGCGAAAGCCTGCTGTGGGGGCCGGTGGCCTCGGCGATTGTCTGGGGCCTGGCCTTCTCCAGCGTGCTGACCCTGTTCGTGGTGCCGGTGCTGTACCGGCAGTTCATGAAGGGTTTGCCGCCAGGCCAGCCGCCGTCGGCACATGCGCAGAAGTCGCCGGTGTAGCGCAGCGGCGGTCGGGCCCGCGCCCTCGCGCACTCCATCCGGGCGCCTGGCGGAGGCCCTCAGAACCCGAACCGCATCGCCTGGTCGATCTCCACCGGAAAGGCCACGTTGACATCCGGCGAGCACGACGTGTCATCCCGGTCCACCGGCCAGTGCAGCACGTACAGCAGCGGCGCCTGCAGTTCACGCGCGCTCGCTGCGAGTCGCGCCATGCCCTCGCGGTCGTTGTAGTAGGACTCGGCGACGATCAGCGGCATGTCGGCCAGACCAATGCGACGCAGGCGGTCGACGATGCGGGCGTACAGATCGCCCTCGTCAGCGCCCGGCCAGCGATAGATCGAGAAGGCCAGCGCGCCGGGATAGACGCGTTCACCGCTAGGCAGCCGGTACACGTAGCTGGTGTGTTCGAGACGCGCGCGCAGCCGATCGGGGTCGGGGTCCGAGATCGAGGAGAACCCGACGCTGCGCTGCGGATCGAAGCGGCTGACGTAGTTCTGCCAGAGGCGGTTCGCGTAGCGGCTCCAGGGCTCGTTGTCGGGCTCGGTCGGGAAGAACAGCGTCTGCCCCAGCACGTTGACGAAGCGCGCCCGCGGCATGCCTTCCGTCATCAGGTCGACGCGGTAGTCGAGTCCGCTGCCTTCGATGATCGGCATCAGGTTGGCGATGAGGTTCCAGTTCTCTTCGAAGATGCTGTCGTCGTACCGGGTCCACTGGGCGACGTCATTGCCGCCCTGCGGGTGGTAGCGGACGAGCAGCTGGGCGAAGCCGGCGGCGCGGATGTCGGCCAACAGGTCCGCGAGGTTTTGGCGCATCCGCGGGTGCAGGTCGCCGCCTGTCGAGTCGAGCAGGGCCGAGCCGGGCCAGACGCCGTCCACCGACGGCCCGGGAGCACGGAAGTGGTAGATGCCCACAGCGATCGACTCGCTGCCGCGCGCCCGCAGCTCCACCAGGATCGCGGTGACGCGCTCACGCACGCCGGGCCGGTGCAGATTGACCAGCACACCGAAGGGCTCGCGGTCGCAGTTCGGACCGAGGTCGTAGAAGCCGAGGTTGACGCCGGGCCGCGCCTCGGTGCTCAGGCGCAGCACCGGCCCGGACTCGAGACCGCCGGCTTGTCCGCGGCTGGGACCGCGCGGGGCGCTCAGCGCGGGCGCGCTGCCGCGGCGACCGGCGGCATCGGCGATATCCGCCGGCCCTTCCACAACCCACTGCGGCGTACCGTTGGGCCACTGCGGAGGCCGCAGCGGCTGTGCAGATGCCAGCGAGGGCGCCAGCAGAAGTGCAATGCCCAGAGTGTGCAGGCGCATCGCAGCGCGCAGCAGTACCCGCCACCGACCGCTTCCGGCCAGCACCCGCAGGCGCCCGCCGGCGAGTCGGCGTTCAGAAGGCATTGATACCCGTCACCTCGCGACCCACCACCAGCTGGTGGACCGTCTCGGTGCCTTCATACGTGATCACCGATTCCAGGTTCAACGCATGCCGGATCGGGCAGTACTCGGTGGTGATGCCGGAGCCACCGAGGATGTCGCGCGCTTCGCGGGCGATGTCCAGTGCGATCCGGCAGTTGTTCCACTTGGCCAGGCTGACCTGGGTCGGCTGCATCTGGCCGGCGTCCTTGAGGCGTCCCAGCTGCAGCACGAGCAGCTGCGCCAGAGTGATGCGGCGGGCCATCTCCGCGAGCTTGATCTGCACCGCCTGGGTCGCCGCGATCGGACGGTTGAACAGGATGCGCTGCTTGGCGTACTCGTTGGCCTCGGTGAAGCAGGCGATCGCCGCGCCGATCGGGCCCCAGGTGATGCCATAGCGGGCCTGGGTCAGGCAGCCCAGCGGGCCCTTCAGG
>JBIJCA010000229.1:0-7577 GCA_044344935.1 Aquimonas sp.
GCGAATTCCAGTGTGGGGAGCGCGGTAGATCCTCGAGACCCGGGGATCGGGAATTCCACGCGCAGCCGGAGACAAGGGACAGCAAAGCCACGCACAGCGAGGCGGTGGCAAGACGAAGGCGAACGGATTGGCAGCTCACGGCATGGGCCTGGGCGTGGAGGAGCGCCCAGGCTCACCTGCCCGCCGCGGCAGGCGCCTCCCGCCTGCGAAATGGATGCTCCCACCGAAAACGGGAGGTCCGGCAGTCAGCCCTGCTGCCGGAACTCGGTGGGAGACAGGCCGGTCGCGGCCTTGAAGACCCGATAGAAGCTCGACTCCGAGTTGAAGCCGCTCTCCAGCGAGATCGCCAGCACGGAGACGCTGCGGTACGCGGGATCGCGCAGCTTGCGCTTCACCGCATCGATGCGGAACGCGTTGACGTAGCTGCGGAAATGCTTGCCGGAGCCCTCCTTAATGACGCGGGAGGTTTCCACTGCGGTCAGGCCCAGGCGCTGTGCCACGTCATTGAGATTCAGATCGGGCTCGGCCCACAGCTGCTCGGACTGCATCAGCGTCTGCAGCCTCTCGTAGGCCTCTTCGGCTTTCGAGTCCGGTAGAGCGGGCGGCGGCACAGGGTCGGGAAACTGCGGCAGGGCATGCAGCCTGAAGCCGAGGATCCCGACCACATAGACGAGGACGACGTAGAGCGCCTGGGCTGCATGGCTGAACACGCTGCGGTCGTCGAACCCGAAGCCGTGGTGGGCGATGAATGCCACCAGATTGACGATCGCCGTGACCAGGGCCAGCGCCATCCAGCGCTTGAGCAGCAGCAGCAGGTCAGCGAAACGCTGGGGCACCCAGGTCGAGATGCGCGCGTGATAGCGGCGGATTCGCGCCCAGATCAGGCCCGCCAGCAGCGTGTTGAGCACGATCGTGAGGTAATCCTCGATGCGCTTGACCCACGGGTACTGCCACTGCTCGGCGAGCGCATCCAGACGCTGCAGGCTCGGCTCGCCAAAGCCCGCGAAATAGAGGAGCACCGAGTAGCTCATGAACAGCGCCCACGGCAGCAGCCAGAACCCGGCGCGCCGGATGGACGCGGGCGAGGCCGCCGTCAGGCTCAACGCATACAGATAGAACAGAGGGAAGATCGCCAGGTCGAAGCTGAGCGGCAGGCGCCGGAACAGCGGATCCGCTTCGAGACCAGCCGCATGCGTCCACAGGCGCAGCAGGGTCAGCGACAGCGCGAGCACGCCGAGCGCCAGCCAGTGCGATCCGTTGCTGCGACCCGCATGAAGCAACAGCCCTGTGCCGGTGATGGCCGCCTGGATCACGCCCAGCAGCAACAGTGTTTCCATCCGATCGCCAGACTCCGTATCCGCTTCGATCCCGCCGCCCCATCGGCGACCGCCCGCACCGGCCCAGTCTGGAGAGCAGGCAAAAGTCGCGCAAGCAGACGCCCTGGCACTGACCGGGCGCCGTTGGCTTGGCTGTGACCTTGCCGCGAAGGCTGCGATATCGACCCGGCCAGCTGAGCGTTGAAGCGCAAGGCCTTCACGAGGCGCGTGTCCACCGGCGCGCTGTGCCGAACGCGTTCAATCGTCATCGTGCCGGATCCATAGGGTGGGTCTTGACCCACCGCGGCGAGGTGTCCGCCACAGCGCCTCGCGCTGTCCGGGGTGCCGGGCCGAGGCGGAAATCGAGAGCCGCTGGTCGAGCCCCGGTGGTCGAGAGCCGGTGGGTCAAGACCCACCCTATGGGCTGACCGGGCAAACCCTTCGCCGCAGCAAGCCATGCTCGCCCTAGGGCAGCGGCAGACCTCGAACGCAGCGCGCGGTGACTCGGCCAGCTGAAGCATGAAGCGCAAGGCCTTCACGAGGCGCGTGAGCCGGCGCGCTGTGCCGGACGCGTTCAATCGTCATCGCGCCGGATCCATAGGGTGGGTGTTGACCCACCGCGGCGTGGTGTCCGCCACAGCGCCTCGCGCTGTCCGGGGTGCCGGGCCGAGGCGGAAATCGAGAGCCGGTGGGTCAAGACCCACCCTATGGGCTGATCGGGCAAACCCTTCGCCGCAGCAAGCCACCCTCGCCCTAGGGCCGCGGCGGAAGTCGAACGCAGCGCGCACCGCGTGCGCTGACTCGGCCAGCTGAAGCTCCCGGTCGGATCTGCTTCTGCTTCGGCGCGCGGGCAGCAAGCCGTCGATGGCTGGAATCATCGTTTCCTCGTCTTTCAGCCTCGCCTCGCCCGGCGCAGACTTGCCGCATGAAACCCTCCACACGCACCCGCCCGATTGTTTTTCTCGGCTACGACGGGCTCACCGCTTTGGATCTGACCGGGCCTGCGGAAGTGTTCGCGACGGCGAACGACTGGCTGCGCGAGCGGGGCTCGCGGGGGCGCGGTGGCTATGCGCTGCGGGTGCTGAGCCTGGATGGCCCGAGCTTCGTGGCGGAGAACGGTCTGCGCTTCATGGCGGACGGCTTGCTGGAGAGCCCGGCGCCGGTCGACACCGTGATCGTGCCGGGCGGCAAAGGACTGCGCGAACCCGCGCGGCTTGCGCGCGCTGCGGCGTGGCTCGCGCAGCACCACGCGGGCGTGCGGCGTCTGGCCTCGATCTGCACCGGTGCCTACGCGCTGGCGGAAGCCGGGCTGCTGGATGGCCTGCAGGCGACCACGCATTGGAAGCATGCCGCAGCCTTCGCTGCGCGCTATCCGGCGATCGGTCTGGTGATCGATGCGCTGTACCTGCGCCAAGGCGCGCTCTACACCTCGGCTGGGGTCACCGCCGGCATCGATCTCTGCCTGTCCCTGGTCGAGCAGGACCACGGCAGCGACTGCGCGCTGGCGGTGGCGCGCGAGCTGGTGGTGCATCTCAAGCGCCCGGGCGGCCAGCGCCAGTACTGCGATCGGCTGGCGTCGCGGGACGCGGAGGATGTGCGCTTGAGTCGGCTGTCGGCCTGGATCCTCGACCATCTCGATGGCGAGCTGTCGGTGGCGGCGCTGGCCGCGCGCTGCCACTGCAGCGAACGTCAGCTCTCGCGCCTGTTCCTGCGCCACTTCGCGCTGTCGCCGGCGGCCTACGTCGAGCGTCTGCGCGTGGAAGAGGCCGGGCAGCGCCTGATCGAAAGCCGCCTCGGCGTCGAGCGCATCGCCCGCAGCGTCGGCTACGTGAGCGCCGACGTGTTCCGCCGCGCCTTCGAGCGCCACTACGGCATCGCCCCGCTGCAGTACCGCGCGCAGTTTCAATCCCGATCCACCCGCTGAGGCTGTCGACATGACTCCCGCTGCACGCCCCACACGAGCCAGCCCTGCAAGCGCTGGCGCTGCAAGCGTTCGCGCTTCGCTGTTCCTGCTGCTGTCGATGGCCACTGCCCTTGCCGCCGCATCCGACGCGGGCGAGCCCAGCCCGCTGGACTTCGCCGAGGCCGATGCATTCGCGCAGACGGCGGTCGATGCGGGCGAGATCCCGTCGGCGGCCTATGCCATCGCCCGCAAGGGCGTGGTGCTGCATGCCGCCGCCGCCGGTCAGGCAGATCGCGAGCAGAAGCTCGCGGCGAACCTGTCGACGCCCTATCCGCTGGCCTCCCTGAGCAAACCGATCACCGCGACCGCGCTGCGTGTACTGCTGCATGACTCCGGCCTGTCGCAGGATGCACCGATCCGAGAGCTGCTGCCCGCGCTGGCGCCGGCAGACGGGCAGGCCGATCCACTGCAGGGCGTCACGCTGGCGCGGCTGCTGCACCACACCTCGGGCCTCGGCACCTACGCGCGGATCCACTACGGCGACGAGATCGCCACGGCTGCGGCGCAGGCATCGACCGCGCAGCGGCCCTACCTGCGCACGGTGCAGGCGCCCGGGTGGATCGCCGAGTATTCGAACCTCGGCTACGGCCTGATCGGCGCTGCCATCGCCGCGCGCAGCGGCGTCGCCTTCGAGCGCTACCTGCAGTGTTCGGTATTCACTCCTTTGGCGATGCGCGATGCGTTTGTGGCCGGAACGCAAGCCCATGCGGGCGCTGTCGCCTACGACGCGTCGTTGAATCCGATCGGCACGCTGTGGAACGACACGCCGGGCGCGGGCAACGTGTTTGCGAGCGTCGACGACCTGCTGCGCTTCGGCGCCTTTCATCTCGACCCGTCGCGCTTCGAAGGGATGCTCGCGCGGCAGCCAGAAGCGCAGGTGATGGCCATGCGCAGCCCCGACGCCGACGGCGCCGCGCATCCGCTGTATGGCGAGGCCTGGTACGGCCAGGGCTGGTACGTGCGCGGGCCGGTCGCCGCGCCGCAGCAGATCTGGCACGAGGGTGGCATGCCGGGCGCGAGCACGCTGCTTGCCCTGTATCCCGAGCAGGGCCTGGTGCTCACCGTGCTGGTCAACCGCAGCGACGCCCAGCCTTTCGTGCAGGCGCTGGCGGAACGCCTGTTGAGAACCGCCTGGACCGAGGCGCCCGCGCTGGGCCTGGACCCGATCGCCGGCTTCGCCCCCTTGAGCGCATCGACGCGCTTCCGCGGTGACTGGACGGGCACCGTCACGGTCGATGGACAGGCGCGCAGCGTCCGCCTGCAGATCGATCCCGAAGGCGAGAGCCGGTTCGAGTATCTGTCCGGCGTCGAAGGCGAGACCGCGCCCACCGTTCGGACCTTCCAGGCCATCGTCAGAGACGACTCGCTGGTCAGCGCGGTGCAAGGCCCCTGGCGTTCGGCGGACGCGCCGGGCGGCGCGGCAGCGCTGCTGCTCAAGCTCAGCCTGCGCGATGACGACACCCTGGAAGGCGCCCTGCTGGCCTACGAGGGGCCGGAGCGGCTGCGTTTTCTGCTGCCCTTCGCGCTGAAGATGCAGCGGGTCGCATCAGCGCGAACCGTCCCACCGAGTCACGCTGAGCGCCTGCGCGTTCCATAGCGAAGAGCACCCAGCCGACGCCAGCACAGTCGAGTTCGCGAGCCGCGCTGTGCAGGCGCGCAGTGTTGTGCCGCTCTGTGTTGCAGCACCCGCTCACGAGCTCAAGGCCTCGGAGCCAAGTGGCCGAACCCTGGGGCGCCTGGTGCGCGACACGCGCACCCTATGGGCACAGCTGATCTGGGTCTTGCGCGCCGTTCGGTGCGCGACACGCGCTCGCTTCTTGCGCCGCCTGGTGCGCGACACGCGCACCAGGCGCCCGTGCGGCGAAGCGCCGCGACCTAAGCCGTGGTGCAGCGCAGCAGCCGATCCCGTATCCTTCGCGCCGCGCGGTCGGCCTGTGTGATGAAGGGCCGGCCGGGCTGCAGCGGCGCGTGGACTCGTGCGCACTGGCGCAGCCCGACCCGCTACCGACTTTCTTCCCTACCCCCGCAGGAGCCAGCCATGGGCCTCGAACTTGTTCCCTCCGGCCGCGACGTGCCGAACGAGATCAACGTCGTCATCGAAATTCCGAAGGACGCCGAGCCGGTCAAGTACGAGGTCGACAAGGACACCGGTGCGATCTTCGTCGATCGCATCCTGTCGACCCCGATGCGCTACCCCTGCAACTACGGCTATGTGCCGCACAGCCTGTGCGGCGACGGCGATCCCGCCGACGTGCTGGTGATCCTGCCGCTGCCGCTGATTCCCGGCTCGGTGATCCGGGTGCGGCCGGTCGGCGTGCTGCGGATGAAAGACGAGGCCGGCAGCGACGAGAAGCTGCTGGCGGTACCGGTCGACAAGGTCTTCTCCGGCTACAAGCACATCAGCGATATCGGCCAGGTCAGCGAACACTGGCTGGAGCGCATCGGCCACTTCTTCGAGCACTACAAGGATCTGGAGAAGGGCAAGTGGGTCAAGCTGGACGGCTGGGGCGACGCCGAGGAAGCCAAGGCGATCATCCTCGAATCGATCGAGCGCTACAACGCCACGCCGGAAGCGGAAAAGCCGCATTTCTGATCATTCGGAAGCCGGCGGCAGAAGCGGGGCCCGCGCATCGCGCGGGCCTTCGTTTTTGTGCGCCCTCCGCACGCACTTGACACGGCCCTGCCGCCCGTCGATACAGAAAGCCCCACCCCGCCCCTGGAGGGTCGATGTTCAGTCTCGATGAGTTCCAGTCCCCCGCGGAACTGGCGGCGATGGAAGCCGCCGTGCGCCGCGCCTGCGACGCCGCGGCGCGCAGCCCGCTGGCGCAGTTCCTGTTCGTCGACCGCTACACGCGCTGGAACGGTTACGCCGGCGCGCTGGTCGCCAAACTCTCCGGCAACATCGGTCAATCGCAGGACCTGTTCCTCGACCCGGCCGAACCCGACCGCGCGCAGGCGGTGCGCGGGATGGATGTCGCCGGTCATGTGCTCGATGCCACCGTCGACGAACATCTCGACAAGGGCCACCGCGTCCCGCACCGCACCCTCGCCCAGGCCATGCGCAAGGCCGCAGCCGATTACGCCGGGCTCTCGCTGGCCGAACGCGATGCGCTGTCGGAGCCGCCGGCCTGGCTGGAGGATGTCGTCGCGCGGACCTTCATCTGCTACGGCAGCGTCGCCCACGATGCCGAGGCGCTGATCCGTTCGATCGGCACCCACATCGCGTCCGAGTCGATGGCCGATCGCGAGTACGCGATCATCGATCGGGTGTTCCGCGGCGAGCGCCACCACGAGGGCTTCTATCAATACCTGCGCGAACGCGATTTCCGGGTCGAACTCGGCGGCAAACTGGTGCACGCCTATGCCTGGATCACGATCCACGCCACCTTCGAATCGCAGGGCGTCGAGGCCGAACATCTGGCCGAGGCGATGAAGTCGCTGGAACTGGCCGCGCGCTATCGCCCGGAACCGCGCGAGCGCATTCTCGAACTGGCCCGCGAGGGCTTCCGCGCCTTCGCCGATATCCAGCGCGATTTCTTCGTCAATGCGGAGCGCGAGTGCGCCGAAGCCGCGGAAGGGCGGCCGCTGGCGGCCTGAGCCGCACCAGGCGGTCGAGTCAGACTCGGCCGCCAGCGTCCTGCGCCACCGCACCGCGTCGGCGCAGGAAACGCAATCCGCCGCGTTCGCGCCCCGAGAACGACGGCGCGGTCGCTTCGCGCATCAACGCGGCGCAAGCCAGAATCAACCAGGCGATCAGCCCGAGCCACGGCAGCGGACTCGGTCGCGGCGCGGAGCGCGCCTCGACCGGGCGCGGCATCGCCGCGAAGTCGCGCGCGCCGAACGGGCGTTCCTCGAAAATGTATGGATAGAAATAGGCGCGCAGACGATCGTGGAATGCGCGCACCGCGGCCCGATGCGCGAGCAGGCTATCGGCGCCGTTGTCCGCGACATCGTCCAGCAGCCTCTGCATCGCGACCGGCGGCAGCGCGATGCCGGCCATGGCCGCATGCGCATCGCGCCGACGCATCGCCGCTTCCGCCTGCGCGACCTCGCCCGCGACCCGACGGTCGGCGACATGGTGGAAGGCGTAGTACCACTTCCAATGGAAACGGGTCAGCACAGGCGGCGTATCGCGCCACTCCGGATGCCAGCGGAAGAACTGTTCGAACGTGGCGGATTTCGGCAGATCCCAGGCGTCGTTGACCGCCTTGCGGTGGGTCAGCGCGATCTCCCCCGCCTGCGGCATCGGCGCGTGCAGCGCGATCGCTGCGCCGCCGAACGCCGGCAGCACCAGCAGC
>JBIJCA010000230.1:0-7522 GCA_044344935.1 Aquimonas sp.
ACCGTGGCGACCACCGGCTCCGGATAGTGCTGGGTGCAGACCAGATCGCGCACGACGATTTCGTCACGGGCCAGCCGTGCCGGGCCTGCGCGGCTGCCTTCCGCAGCCAGCCAGGTGGCCAGCGTATCGGGCTCAACGCCGACCAGGATCTCGCTGCCGAACTGCACCTGCCATGCGAAGCCGGGCGTGCGGGCGATACCGTCGACGTCACTGCCGAGTCCGTGGGCGCTGTCCAGGATCACCGTCGGAACAGGCGCCGCGGCGCAGATCGCAGGGGCTGCGGCCAGCAGGCCCAACAGCAGCCGGTTCGCAAGCGTGATCATCATGGAGCCCAGCCAGGTAGCGCCGCGCAGCCCGCAGCCCCGCCAGCATAGCCAGCGAACGGGCAGTCCGGCGAATCCACGCCAGCCCCGCGTGGGCGCCGCCTGGTTTCAGTGAGCGGCGAGCGCGTGTTCGGGCTCGGCGAACTGACGCTGGATTCGGTACAGCTCCTCGGGGTCGGCAAGCAGCGCCTGCACGCAGTCGGGATCGAGCCGCCCCGCGGCCCCAAGCTCACGCAAGTGCTGGGCGCAGTCCTCGAACGCCCAGGCGCGCTTGTAGGGGCGCGGCGTGCTGAGCGCATCGAAGACATCGGCCACCGCCACGATTCGCCCTTCGAGCGGAATCTGCTCGCTCTTGAGTCCTTTGGGGTAACCGCTGCCGTCGCCGCGCTCATGATGGGTGGCGACCACGTTGCGCATGATCCGCGCGGCCTCGGTGTCGGCCAGGCCGATGTCGATCGCCATTTCCTCGACCATGCGCAGCCCGAGCTCGACATGGGTCTGCATCAGCGCGAATTCTTCGGTGTCCAGGCTGCCCGGCTTGAGCAGGATGCGATCGGGAATGCCGACCTTGCCGATGTCGTGCAGGGGCGCGAACAGATGCACGTACTCGACGAACTCATCGCTCAGGGGATGACCCTTCCGCACCAGCCCGCGCGCGATCAGCCGGGCGTACTTGGCAATGCGCTCCAGATGCACGCCGGTCTCGACGTCGCGGATCGAGGCCAGCCGGCTGGCGATCTGCACCGAGCCGATCAGGCCGCGGGTCGAGGCCAGCTGCGACAGGTACAGCTGCGCTGCGAGCTGCGCGAAGCTGCCGACAAAGCTGATGGTTGATTCGGCGAAAGCCTCGGGTCGCCGCGAATCCATGAAGGCGAAGCCCGCGAGCTGCGCGCCGAAATAGATCGGCAGGGTGAAGCTGCTCTGAAAGCCTTGCTCGCGCAGCCAGCGCGAGTGCGCGCTGCCACTCGCAGGCGTGGCGGCGATGTCGTTCACCACGCGCGCGCTGTGTGTGTCAGCCAGCCGCTGCAGCGAAGGCACGTCCGCCAGCCGCGCCTCGTAGGCCCGCAGCGGTGGATTGCCGCGATTGCTGCTGGCGAACGTCTTGAGCAAGTCGGTGGCGGGGTCATAGATCGCGATCGCCAGCCGGTCGACGAACTCCAGCCGCGACAGCAGGACCTCGTGCAGCACCTTGAGCTTCGACTCGAAGGTGTCACCGCCGAAGCTGTCGCTCAGGTTCAGGATCTCTTCACTCCGGGTCATGCGCGTTCGCCGTCGCCTGCCAAGGATTCGTGGCGCTCCTGCAAGATGCTTGCCGCAGGCGTTGCCCACCACGTCGGGTCCCTGGGCGGTGGCTCTGCAGGTTCATGTGCCGATTGCGCGCTGCTGCCCGTGGCCGGTTGAGAAAGCGCGGCCGCTCGCGCACCCTGTGCGGCCGCCGCGCCCGGGCTGATCGCCGGCCCGCTGCACTCCTTCCCCTGACCTGTGCCGAAACCCGACCCATGGATCTGATCGACGACCTCACCTGGCGCGGCCTGCTGGCCGACTGCACCGACACCGACGCGCTGCGCAAGCGCCTGGCCGAGGGGCCGATCACCCTGTACTGCGGCTTCGATCCGACGGGCGACTCGCTGCACGTCGGACACCTCATGGGGCAGCTGACCCTGCGCCGCTTCCAGCGCGCGGGGCACAGGCCCATCGCGCTCGCCGGTGGCGCCACCGGCATGATCGGCGACCCCTCGGGCAAGTCCGCCGAGCGCAACCTGCTGACCCGCGAGCAGCTCAACCACAACATCGCCTGTATCAAGGCGCAGCTCGCGCGTTTGCTCGACTTCGGCAGTGGCGCCAATCCGGCCGTTCTGGTCGACAACGCCGACTGGACCGCGCCGCTGTCCTTTCTCGACTTCCTGCGCGATGTCGGCAAGCACTTTCCGCTGAGCGCGATGCTGGCCAAGGATTCGGTGAAGTCGCGCATGGCCGGCGAAAGCGGCATCAGCTACACCGAATTCAGCTACCAGCTGCTGCAGGCCTACGACTTCTACCATTTGCGAAAGGAGCTGGACTGCGAGCTGCAGATCGGCGGCTCCGACCAGTGGGGCAACATCACCGCAGGCACCGAATTCGTGCGTCGCAAGCTCGGCGTGCCGGTCTTCGGCTGGACCTTCCCGCTGATTACCAAGGCCGATGGCTCGAAGTTCGGCAAGACCGAATCCGGTGCGGTCTGGCTGGACCCTGCACGCACCAGCGCCTACCGCTTCTTCCAGTTCTTCGTGAACACCGAAGACGCCAAGGTCAGCGAGTACCTGCGCAAGTTCACCTTCCTCGATCGCCCTGCGATCGAAGCGCTGGAAGCCGCGCACGCCGCCAATCCCGGCGCCCGCGAGGCGCACAAGGCCCTGGCCCGCGAGGTGACCACCCTGGTGCACGGCGCCGAAGCGACCGAGGCCGCGATCTCCGCCAGCCAGATCCTGTTCGGCGCCGAGATCGGCGATACGCCCGAAGCGGTGTTCGAGGACCTGATCGCCGAGATCCCGAATGCCGCGCTCGAGCGCGTTCAGCTGGAAGGCGAGGGCGCCTCGCTCATCGATCTGCTGGTGCTCAGCGGGCTGTGTCCGTCCAAGGGCCAGGCCCGGCGCGACCTCGAAGGCGGCGGCATTTACGTCAACAACCTGCGCAGCACCGGCATCGAGCAGCGGCTGAGCGCTGCGGACCTGCTGTTCGGGCGCTATCTGCTGCTGCGAAAGGGCAAAAAAAGCTACGCCGCGCTGCGACTGCACTGATCGGCGTCGCGCGCGTTGAAGCGCGCCCAGCGATAGTCAACTGCGGAGCAGGATGATGCGCCGCCCGATGCGCCGGAGGGCCGGATCGTTCACTCTCGGCGCTGGCCGCGGAAAGCGGCCGCCAGCGCCGTCAGGGGTACGGTTCCATGGGCAACAACCTGATCTTCAGTGCCGGGCTGCCGATCGCACTTGCGATCGTCATGATCGGCCTCGGCCTGCATCTGAGCGTCGCCGACTTCAGGCGGGTCGCCACCGCGCCGCGTGCGGTGGTGGTGGCGCTGGCCGTGCAGACCGGGCTGCTGCCGGCCTTTGCATTTCTGCTGATCTACGCCTTCGCGCTGCCGCCTGAGCTGGGCTTGGGGCTGGTGCTGCTGGCGGCATCACCGGGTGGTGTCACCGCCAACCTCTTTTCCCACCTTGCCCGTGGCGATGTCGCGCTCAATATCTCGCTGACCGCGATCAACAGCGCCTTGGCCCTCATCACTCTGCCGCTGTGGACCGCGCTCGGTCTGGCCTGGCTGATCGGCAGCGAGCAGGCGGTGCCGCCGCCGACGCAGAAGATCATCGAAGTCGGGCTGCTGGTGCTGCTGCCGGTGCTGATCGGCATGGGCCTTCGCGCGTGGAAGCCCGCGCTTGCGCATCGCCTCGACAAACCCGTGCGCGTTCTGTCCACCCTGATCCTGGTGCTGCTGATCGGCGCCGCCGTGGTGATCGAACGCAAGACCCTGGCCACGCATGCGCTCGCGCTGGGCGGCGTGGTCCTGCTGTTCAACCTCGCCAGCCTGCTGTCCGGCTACTGGGCAGGGCGCCTCGCCAGACTCGGCGTGCCGCAGGCCACCGCGATCGCGTTCGAGATCGGCATCCACAATGGCACGCTGGCGATCTTCGTCGCGCTCAGCGTGCTGCAGATGCCGGCGGCCTCCGTCGCACCGGCTCTGTACTCGCTGGTGATGTACGTGACCGGCGGCCTATTCGCATGGTGGATCCTGCGCCAGCGCGCACAAGCCGCTGGCTGAGTCTGCCTGCCGCGCGGTGAAGACTCCCGCTTGGCGAATCCAGTGCGCGACGATCAGACAGACGCTGTGGCTGCGGGGCGCGGTACCGGCTTCAAGCTCGATTCCGGGAACTTGCAGTTCAACGGATGAGCAGCCGATGATTCATGCCGCGCTGAGGCGCGACGCGGCTCCATTCCGACATCAGACACGGCATTCAGCATGAGCAACAGCAACGGCGCGAAGCGCGGGCGTTCCATCGGTGTGGGTGTGGCGGTCGGCGTTGCGATCGGTGCAGGTCTGGGGGTCGTTTTCGGCAACCTTGCCTTGGGCATCGGCGTTGGTGTCGGGGTTGGCGCGTTGGCCGGTCTACTCCGCAGCAGACGGTAGGAAAGGCGGCCCCTCGGCCTTCATCAGGGCCGCGCAACCCACAGGCAAGCCCCGCACCGGGACGTGCCTAAAATGGGTGCGCGCTGTGTAACCGATCCTCGCGCAGTCCCTTCTGATCGCATCCCTGTGCATGGATCCGTATCGGCGCTTGTGGTGATGCGTTCAACGACGCGCGCATGGCCTCGCGGGGATGGTGCGTCCCGGTGTCTTCAGGAGCTCAACGCCGCCATGCGGGGCTGACCAGTTCTTCCTGCCTTCCGCCTCGCGTTCGGGCTGAAGCGGAAGGCCTTCGCGTCCGCGGCCGCTGCATCCCTATTCGAAGCCACTGTCAAACACGCGCGGGACCGGATGCGAGCTGCTGCAGTTGGGGCAGGACGCGACCTGTGCGCCCCCGTCCGCGAGGATGTTCGTCTGCGTCTGCACAAAGCCCACCGCGCTGTCGGCCACATCGGCGCGGTACTCGACGGCATACACGCCCGCCGGTGTTCCGGCGGGCAGTCCGAACTGCAGCGCGGGGCCGCTCTCGTCCACGACCACCTGCGGGTCGGTGCCTGCGGGATTGACGCCGCGGTAGACCAGGCCCGCACCCAGGGTTTCCTCGACGCGGACAAGGCCGGTCGTGGGCGCATTCAGCACGAACATCAGTCGACGAAACACAAGCGATTCGCCGGGTGATACGAGCGTGCCGGGGCCCGGCGTCGCGGAGCCTTGCACCGTGAGGCTGTAGTCCGGCGAGGTGCCGCTGATCGAGAACGGCAGACTGAGAGCGCTGGCGGTCCGGCCCGCGCGGGCGCGCAGGCGGTAGTTGCCTTCGGTGTCGATGCGCAGGCTGGGAAACGTCGCGGTTCCGCCGGCGGTGATGCTGCTGGTGCCGCTGACCACCGCGCCGGCCGGGGCCAGCGCCAACTCCAGACTCACGGGTATGCCGTTCGGCACGATCTCATTGAAGACGTTGACCGCGGCCACCTGCACCGCCGGGAACAGTACGCAGCCCGGCGGGCACCAGGTGGGCTGCTGCACGAAGCCGAGCACCGCGGGAATCGTGCGAACGGCGTCGGCCGTCACTTCGATATCGTCCACCAGCAGCGAGCGCGCGCTGCTGGCGCCACCGGCCATGCCGACCACCAGCTGGCCGAGGCCACGCCCAGCGATGCCGTACGCCCGGCCGCTGTACAGCGAGCTGCCGTTCGCCGACAGCGCGATCAGACCCTGGTCGAGCTGCAGCTGGTACAGCAGTTCGATCGGCTGGCCCGCGCTGTAGGTGGCGACCGCGCCGAGCGAACCGTTGGCGTCGCTGGCGACGATGTCGCCGCTGCTCTGCAGATCGAGACGAGCGAAGTTCAGCGCGCTGCCGTCGGCCTCACGCAGGGTCAGCGTGTAGTCGGCGAGCTGTTCCGGGGTGATCGTCAGCGCCAGGGAGAGCGTCCCGGATTCGACTTCGATTCCGTCCAGCCAGCGCCAGCGAGCGCCCGCCAGCCCGCCGCCGCCGGCCGGGCGCTGCAGACGCAGCGCGGGGTTGCCGGGCACAGGCTCGACCACGGTCGACAGCAGGCTCGCGTCGATCTGCGCGGGTTCGCCGAAGCGCGCGCCGCGGGTGCCGATCGCAGCGCCGACGGTCTGACCGTCGTGGTCGGCCTGCAGGATCACGTCCGGCACCTGGGCTCCGGACTGCGTAACGCGCAGATCGTCGATATCAAGGCTTGCGTTGGTGCCGCCGCTCGTGTACCCCGCCAGCACCGCGCCGACGCCGCGACCGCTGATCCCGTGTACGCGCTGTGCGTACAGCGCATTGCCATCGACATACAGGCTGTGGGTGCCGGCGTCCATGTCGAAAACTGCGCGGACTTCCATCCAGGCACCCGCGGTGTACGAAATCGAGGCCGTTGGAATCACCCCCGATTCATCGCTGGCGTGGAACCGACCGTCAACCAACAGCGAAAGCGTGAGGACGCTGAACGCCGAGGACTGCGCTTCGCGCACATAGATGGCGTAGGCATTCCGCGCATCCGGGCGCACCCGCATCAGAATTTCCAGCTGGCCTTCGGTGACCTCGACGCCCTGCAGCCACTCGAAGCGCAGGGTTCTCCCCGTTGTCGATCCGACTCGGGTCATCGAAACGTGGCGCTGTCCGGGGGCGGATTCGACGATCAGCGTCTGCAGCCCCCCGTTGGTGACCGGTTCGCCCACCGTCGGCCCGCCCAGACCGAGCAGCTGGCCTGGCGTTTTGTCGTTGAAGTTGGCGTCCAGCAGCAGCGTCTGTGCCGCTGCCGTGGAGAGTCCGCCGCAGGCGATCAGCACCGCCAGCAGCACCGGGAGCAATCGTGAGTGTGGATATTGACGAGTCATGGTGGCTGTCGCTCCCTTGCGCCGAAGTCGCGGCGCTTGGGCGCTGCGGCGACGCGCGGGCTGCGGGTCGCATCGGCCTATACGCGATACCAAGCCACCAGGCCTTCAGTCGTGGGCTTCAGGGTTCGCCGAACGTCGGAGGGTTCGGCCGGGTCCGGCGCATGCCGAAAGGCCGAGCACGCCTTCGGCCCCAGCGCATGCCGAACGCTGGAGCGTTCGATGTTGGGCCGCGCTGCGCTTGGCGCCAACCTACCAAAGCGTTCGGCGCTCGCGGTTTCGTAGGTTGGGCGGAGCCGCAGGCGATGCCCAACGTCGCCGACTTCGAGGCTTGCCGAGCGCTGCAACGTGGGATGTTGGGCCGCGCTGCGCTTGGCGCCAACCCACCAAAGCGTTCGGCGCTCGCGGTTTCGTAGGTTGGGCGGAGCCGCAGGCGATGCCCAACGGCCATCGCGATCTGCGCAGCTGCCGCTCATCGTCGGCACGGCGGCCGCCGTGCTCAGCTAGTCCTCCCAGGCTTCTTCGGCGAAGACCCGCTTCACTCGGCCAGTTCCCGCGCCTGTCCTTCACAGGCTTCCAGCTGGTGCATGGCCGAGAGCAGGCGGGGGGGCGTTGGTCGGGCTTCGCAGTAGGTACGCGGTTTCCTCCAGCGCCTTGAAGTCCTCGAGCGAGAGCATCACCACCGACGGCTGGCCGT
>JBIJCA010000267.1:0-6318 GCA_044344935.1 Aquimonas sp.
AGGGCTTTGACCTCCCAGCCCTGCAGGGCGAGTCCGGCCTCGTAGCGGTCTTCCAGCGAATACTCGAAGCGCGCCTTCTTGTTGAGGGCGATCGTGCCGGTTCCGCTATCCTTGCTCTTCTTCTTGCTCATGGCTTGGCCCAACGCTCGAACCCGCGATTGTGGCGCAGGCGAGCGGCGACGGCGAGGCCCCGGAACGCGGGCTTCCAGTCAATGAGCCCGCGACTGCCCTTGAATGGCAGCCGCGGGCGGGATACGCCAATGTCGCAAGTAAACGAAGGGGAGCGCGAAACGGCTTACAGGCCAGCGATCGTCGCGCTCGACCAGTTGCGGTAGGCGGCCCCGTTGGGGCTCTGATCAGCGCGCAGCTTCAGACCGATCGTCTGATACAGCTCCGACTGGGTTCGGCCCCCTGCATCCACCACACGCCCTCCGGCAATGCCGGCGCCTGCGATCAGCATTGGCACATTGCTGTTGCCATGCGAGTCGGCGTCGCCCATGTCGGACACCTGGGTCACGATCGTGGTCGAAAACAGGCCGCGCGCGTCGAAACGCTCCAGAAGGTTGCGCGTCAGGCCCTGCATGTAGGCGATGTCATCGTGGTAGGCCTGAGGCTGGTTACCCTGATTGTGGTGCGACTGATGCGACTCGCGACCCAGCACGTCCAGGAAATGGTTGTGCGCATCGGTGCCGAAGGCTATCGACACAGACGCCGTAAGGTTGCAGCTGAGAGCAAGCGCCGCGATCTCGGTATGCAGCTTGGCGATGGCGTCGAATCCCGTGACCGCCGTGTTCGGTGGCTGCGGACAGGAGCCGCCGGGCGGCGAGCTGCCGCCGCTGTCGATCGCCTGCTCGATCTCGCGGATCGCAGTGAAGTGGCTGTCCAGTTTCTGCAGCTCATGCTGTCCCAGCCTGGTGCGCAGGCTGTTGACAGCGGCGTAGTGCAGATCCACCACCGACCGGCGCGGTGGCGTGCCGCCGCCGGGGTTCGAACCGCCACCCGCGAACAGGATGTCCAGCGCCGCGCGCGGGCTGGTGATGATCGGCTTGCCGTTGTTGCCCTCGCGGCTCAGGTTGGATTCCGCCGTGGTGCCGAGGTTGAGATAGCGCACCGGGTAGTTCGCGCCGATGGTGCGCCCAAGGTTTACGTCGAAGCTGTCCTGCGACCAGCTGCCGTTGTTGAAGCGGTGGAACATCACGCCATGACCGGCGCCGCTGAGCGAGGCATTGCGCAGCATCGCAATGCGGTTGAACTGGCTCTGCAGCGGCGCCGACTGGATCGGCAGGGTGGTGCCGTTCGGGAACCAACGGGTGGGATGACAGCCGCCGCCCGAGAAGACCAGGCAGTGCTTGTTGGGCACTGCAGACTGTGCCTCCGAAGTGCGTGCCAGCATGACGCCGGCCAGCACGCTGGATGCCTTGATGAGGCTTGCGGAGATGCCCGCCTGGCCGATCAGGCGAAGGAAGCTGCGGCGCTCTTTGTCGAAGCAGTCCGTGTGTTTCATTCTGCTGACTCCAAATCGTTGAGAGGACGTTTCGGGGGAGAGGGCGCGCTCAGCGCGCCCACTCCTTGCGATACATCACGGATTGCAGGGCGGCGAGCTCTTCGAGCATCGCGCGCGGGCCGCGGTTGACCAGCACGTTGGTCAGCGTGCCCACGTCGCAGCGGTAGGCCTCTTCCTCCTGCCGGCTGATCCGCGCGTAGCCGACATCGCGCTCGGAGTCGATCAGGAAGATCGTGTGGATGCCCGAGCTGTAGCTCACGAACTGGGTGGCCAGACAGGTCTGCGCCAGGCCCGAGACTTTCGGATCCTCGACGATCTTCGAGACCAGGCTGACGCCGCCATTGAAGGTGATCGCCGGCGAATGGATGACGCGGTCCGGGTCACCCAGGAACTGCAGCTGCGGGAACGGTGCGAAGAAGGTGCCGGCGGCATTGATCGGGTTGTTCCGAACATCGGTGGTCCGAACCCGGCCCACGGCGTCGAAGTTCTCAAGGCCGCCACCCAGCGGGTTGATGATCTCGGCGTGACACTCCGAGCAGCTGGTGCCCAGGGTGATCCGGTCGTAGATCATCCGCTGCGTGGTGCGCGGGTTGTTGAAGAACTCGCGGTCCTGCGCGGCCAGTGCGTCGCGGTCCAGACTCACGCCCGAGGGCGGCTCCGGGATGTCCTGACACATCAGCCTGCGGCGCAGGGCCACCGCACGCGTCACCAGATTCGATTCGGTGGTGGTGGCGTAGCGCGACAGGAACGCGCCCGACATCAGAATGCCGCCACGCTCGTTGGTCGCGGTGCGCACGAAGCCGTCCGCATCGGCGCCCAACCCGGAGTAGGGCAGGCCATACAGGCCGGCCAGACGCTGGTTCACATGGGTGTGGGCGGGGCGATAGACCGTTTCGTAGGTGGCGGCCGGGTCGAGCATGCTGTGGGCGAAGTTCTTGCCCAGCTCCTGCTTCATGTCGTTCGCCAGCGTGGCGAAGTTCGGGAAGCCGACTTTCTCCTTGATCTCCAGCTGGTCGGTGCCGATCCAGCGGTTGACGAAGTTGGTCAGCATCGAGCGTGCCTGCTGGGTACCGAGCAGGGTGGCTGCGTGTAGACGCACGCCCGCCGGCGTATCGAGCTCGCCGCGTCCTGCAGCCGCCAGCAGGGAAGCGCTGGGCGTGGTGCCAAGGAAGGTATAGCTGAGATACGTCGCCATCTCGTAGCCGGTCAGCTTGTACACGTTGCCGACCCGCTCGCCGAGCTCGGAGCGGTACAGGTACTGCGGCGAGGACAGCATGCCTGCCAGCGCGACTTTCATGCCTTCGGCCGGCGTACGTCCGCCGGTGGTGCCCTGGGCCACGCCGAGATACAGCGTGCGCTCGTCGTTGGTCAGCGGTCGACGGAAGATGCGCGGCGCAAGTTCGCTGACGAGGCGATTCGCACAGTTGGCATCCGGGCTGCACGACAGCACGGCGTTCCAGCGCGTGGCCACACTGTCGGCGATGCGCTCGGCGGTGGTGATGTAGCTGGTGTAGCGCGTGCGGTCGACCAGCAGGGTGTTGTTGTTGAGAAACACACCCGCGTTGAAGTCGTCCGGGAGTCGCGAGGTCACGTCCTCGGTGTAGCCCACCAGATCGCCCACCGAACGCTGATACTCGGCCTTCGTCAACAGACGCAGGGTGCGCTGTCCGTAGGCCTCATTCGGAGTCGGGCAGGTGAAGTAGGACACCGGATTGTCGGGGATGCCGTCCGAGGGTCGCCGCCAGCTGAGGATGTAGGCTGCGATGTCCTCCGCACACTGGCCCACGCAGGCACCTGGATTGCCCTGTGGCATCCACCTTTCGATGAACTCCTTGAGCGGACGTTCCTGGGTGTCCTGGCTGTGGCGATACGCGGAGCGGTTCGGATTCAGACGGGCGATCACCAGTGCACCGCTGGCATCGCGCTCGCCGTCGACACCGTGACAGGCGACGCAGGCCTGCGAGTTGTACAGCGCGCGGCCGCGCTCAACGTTGCCGCCACCCGCCGACGAGCTGGAGCTAGAACTTGAGCTCGAGCTTGAGCTGGACGAGCTGGAGCTGCTTGAACTACTCGAACTGCTCGACGAACTCGAAGAGCTCGAAGAGCTCGAAGAGCTGGATCCGCCGTTGTACACAACCACGGCGGGGCTGGAAGCCGGCGAGGGCACGCTGCCCGAATAGCCGATCAGTTTGTAGTCGTAGCTGCCGCTGGCGGCGAGCAGGCGCTCGACGAAGGTCCTCGCGTTGGCGCCGAGGTTGGCCTGGGTCTTCCAGCGTTGGTCCGCTCCCTTGCGGCGCACGAGGATGCCGGTCTCGGCGCTGCCTGCGCCGCTCCATGAAAGCGACACGTCACCGCTGGCCTGAGCCACGGTGCCAGCCAGACCGCTGGGCGCGGAGGGTTGCGCCGGCAGCACGATGTTCGGCTCGCTGCCGGGGTTGTCGCGGCTAAGGAAGACCTTGAAGTACACCGGCACGCGCTCGCCGATGGCGCCCAGATTGGCCACAGAGCGCAGAGCTTCCACGCCGCCGTCCATCTCGTAGTCTGCGCTGTTGACGATGATGGGTCGTCGCGGCGAAACGCTGACCCGGTTCGCGCCGTGCTTGACCAGCAGGACATCGAAACTCACCGCACGACTGATGCCGTGAAGCATCAGGTTTCCCGAAACCGCTTGCACGGCCATGCCGCCGGCAGGCAGGGCTTCGATCGCGGCCAGATCGAGCTGCGTGGTGAAATGAAGATCGGGCAGATAGCCTGACTCGAAGAGCAGGTTCTGCATGCGCGTATTACGAATCTCGATGCCGGTGGAGATGCTTGCCAACGGAATCGTCAATACCGCTTCGCCGGACGCAGCCACCGTGCCTCGCATCTGCGTGAAGGTGTGGGTCTCCGCGTTAACAATGTTCTTCTTCGAGATGAAATGCAGACTCGACGCATTGCCGTCGATCAACCACTGAGCGGCGGTTCCGCCACACGCTGCGCCATTGACCGAAAACGCGGTAGGTTGCTGGGCGCCCGGATTACGCAGGATAAAGCCAAAGCTTGCGTTTCCCCCGGTCGCGACCTGCCCGTTGTAGCCGGCGTTTCTCACGCACACGCGACGGCCCGAGGCAGTGAAAACGCCGTCCCAAAGATCGGTGATGGCCTCTTCGCCATTGAAATTCCAGCAGACTTCCCAACGGCTAAGGGGGGCGCCGTGATTGGTGGCACTCACAGCAACCTGTGCACCCGATTGCCAACTGTTGACCGTGCGGTATGTGACGCTGCAGCCCGTTTGCGCATTTGCGGGCAGCGCGGCTGCCAGCCCTAGCAGGGAAACGAAGGCCAGGCGTGTCCAAGTTTGAAATGGGATTCTCATGATGTTCTTGGGCCTCGTCCGGTTAGCGCGCGTCGAATGCGAAAGCGAAGTCAACCGGCACGGTCGAACTGATCGACACCAGGTTGACCACTGCACGAAGCTGTTCGACACCTTCAGCCAGGCCGAAGTCCGCTGCGCGCGCCAGTGGTGGAGAAACGCTCTGCACCAGTACCCGTGAGTTGCTCAGGCGCTGGATCAGAACCCTCGCGGTGACCGCTTTCTCTACGCCGTGCAGACGCACGGTCGCGGAAATATCCGCGTGTGTGGACTGGCCTGCTGTCAGCGAGTTGAGCAGGGCCGTGGGCACCGCCACTTCAATGGTGGCCGTGGGATGGAGGGCGGTTTCGAACAACAGCTCGCGCATGCGTTGATCGCGCAGCGTCACGCCGGAGTTGATGCTGTTCATGTCAATGGTGACGCGCGCCGTGCCATTGATCCCGATGGACCCGCTCAGCGTGTTGAAGGTGTGCACCTCAACGATATGCAGGTTCTTGGTGGTAACGAAGTTCAGGTACGAAGCGCTGCTGTCCAGAACCCAGGCGGCCTGTGGAGCTGAAGACGACGAGGACGACGAAGACGAAGACGACGAAGTCGATGATGTGGAGGAGGACGAGGATGAAGAGGAGCTGCTGCTTGAGCTGGAAACCGAACTCGAACTCGAGCTGCTGGATGACGAGGAGGACGCCGCTCCGCACACCGCTCCCGTGACCTGAGGCACTTCGGCGGCTGCAGCGCCCTTGGTGCCCTGCATGCCGAATTCGATGGTCTGGTTGGGCTGGAGGGTCCGATTCCAGCTCAGGTTCGCGGCCGTGTAGGGGTTGCTGCCCGTGATGCTGGAGCTCCAATGTCCGGTGATCCGATTGTCGCCGGCGTAGCGCCAGGTCACGTTCCAGCCATTGACGGGGCTGCTGCCTGTATTGGTGATGCGAATGACGGCCACATAGCCACCGTTCCATTGACTCGTTAGGACGTACTCGCAGCGTGCGAGCGCGTTTCCAGACGCGATAAAACCCAGCACGGCCAGCACCCAATTGCGCAGAGTGTGGGATCGCTTCTGGGACTTTGCCGGGGCCGGAGAACTGGCTGTGCGGCTGTTCATGGATGAATCCTCCTGCGGTGGTTTCAAGCGGGCCTGACGCGAATACTGCTGGCAGAGCGTCGATGGGGTGGGGATGTTTCGCGGGTTTCAGTGATCTGACGGAGGTTCTGCGCCCAGTTGAGCTTGCCTCCTGTCTCGGGATCCACGGCGCCTTGGTTCGATGGTTCAGCGCGAGTGTCGGAGGTCGCAGTGGGGTAGGTTCGGACAGCGGCAGATGTCGACAACCCGAGCACATAGGCGCAGCCAATGACACAGGCGGGCAAGATCAGACTCAGATAGATGAACAGCACCGAATCGAAGGGAATGCTGTGGTTCCAGGGCCTCGCCACACCCAGGTAGCAGGCGAAAAGCCAGGACACT
>JBIJCA010000231.1:0-7478 GCA_044344935.1 Aquimonas sp.
GGCACAGTACGGCTCCGACGCCATCGCCGGCGTGCTCAACGTGCTGCTGCGCGAAGCCAGCGAGGGCGGCAGCGCCAGCGTCACCTATGGCGTTCGCGAAACCAGCTACACCACTCCGGTGACGCCGGGACCCGCCGGCGCGAACTGGCTGACCCCTGCCAGCATCACGCGCGACCGCACCGACGGTGAGACCGTCACGGTGTCCGCTTGGCAGGGCTTCGGCCTTGGCGATGACGGCTACGTGACCCTCTCCGCCGAGTACAAAGACCAGGAGCGCACCGAGCGCGGCGGCTACGATTTCCGCCAGCAGTACCCGCGAGTCAACAACCAGTTCGATCCGCGCGAGGCCTCTATCGACCGCTTCAACGCCTGGTACGGTGAGCCCGACCTCGAGCAGCTCACCCTGTTCGGCAATGCCGGCGTCAACCTTGCCAGCGGCGGCAAGCTGTATGCATGGGCCAGCTACCAGGGGCGCGAAGCCGATTCGGCCGGCTTTTTCCGTCGGGCCCTGGATGACCGCAATGTCATCGAGATCTACCCGAACGGGTTCCTTCCCATCATTTCGCCCAGCGTGGATGACTACAGCTTCGCGCTCGGTTACCAGTGGAATACCGGCGAATGGGACATGGACGCCTCGCTGGGCTGGGGCCGCAACGAGATGGCCTTCACCATCAACAACACCCTGAACCGCTCGCTCGGACCGTCCAGCAAGACCTCGTTCAACGCCGGTGGCTTCGACTACGACCAGCTGGTGTTGAATCTGTCCGGCGTGCGCTCGGTGGACGTTTCGGCGTTCTCCTCGCCGCTCAACGTGGCCGTGGGTATCGAAGGCCGCAAGGAGAGTTATTCGATCTTTGCCGGTGAGCCGGACTCCTATCGCAACGGAGGCGTCCGGCTGGCGAACGGAACGCCCACCGCGTCGGGTGCCCAGGTCTTCCCCGGTTTCCGCCCCTCGAACGAGGTTGACGAGGATCGGCAGGCGGTTGGCATGTACGTCGACTTCGAGGCCAACATCACCGACAAGCTGCTGGGTTCGGCGGCAGTGCGCATGGAGAACTACTCCGACTTCGGCTTCAACAGCACCGGCAAGCTCGCGTTGCGCTATGACTTCGCCGAGAGTTTCGCGCTGCGCGGTTCGGCGCAGACGGGGTTCCGAGCGCCCAGCGTGCAGCAGCAGTACTTCACCGCCACCTCGACCAACTTCATCAACGGCATTCCGTTCGACATCACCACCTTCCCGGTGAATTCGGCGGAAGCGATTGCTCTGGGTGCGCGCGACCTTGAGGCCGAAGAGTCGGTCAACTTCTCGCTGGGTGCGGTGTTCAACATCGGCAGCGCTTCGCTGACGGTGGACGCCTATCGCATCGACATCGATGACCGCATCGTGCTGAGCGAAAACCTGACGGCAGCGAACGTCCGCCAGTTCCTCGAAGCGCGCGGATTTCTCGGCATCGGCGGCGGCCGCTTCTTCATCAACGGCGTCGACACTGAAACCCAGGGCGTTGACGTGGTGCTGAACTGGCCACTCGATACCGACGGCGCCGGCAGTTTCGACTTCACCCTGCTGGGCAACATGAACGACACCAAGGTGACCCGCGTGCCGGTGACGGCCCCGCTGGCCGCCCTGAGCCCGGCGCCGGTGCTGTTCGACCGCGTCAACGTGCTGACCTTCGAGGAAGGCACGCCGAAGGACAAGTTCGCCGGCGTTGTCGACTGGAGCATGGACCGCTTCGGCGCCACCTTCCGCGCCACCCGCTACGGCGAGGTGCTGGTGCCGGGCACCACCGCCGCCAGCGATTTCGTGCTGTCGCCGAAGGTGCTGCTCGACCTCGAAGCCCGCGTCAACTTCAACGAGCAGTGGCGGCTCGCCGTGGGCGCGGAGAACCTCACCGACGAATACCCGGACGCGCTCACGATCAACCTCAACACGACCGGCAACACGCCCTACTCGAACTACTCGCCCTTTGGTCGCTCGGGTCGCCTGCTGTATGTGCGCCTGAACTACGACTTCTGATCGGGTCGTTGAAAGTCGCTCGCAAAGGCCGCCTTCGGGCGGCCTTTGTGTGTGCGCGGCGGGTGTCCGCGCTTGCGGTGAGGCGACTCGAACGCGGGCACGCGGGTGCGCTTCGACCGTGATGTCAGCCGTCGGAGTCTCGCGCAAGGGGCGAACCGGCGCCCTCCATTCCATCCGCGAACACGCCATTGAACAGCGTGGATTCCGCGCAATCCGGCGCGGCTGCGGCGGCGCGCAGTTCCTCCCACAGCGCTTCATAGTCGGCGATGATCCGGGTGTTGATCCCCGGTAGACCGCGCACCATGAACACCCCGAACAGGCCGGCCTCGTAGTCGATCCAGGGCATGAAGCCGAAGGCCCCGAGGCTGTGGATCAGTGGCGGTCGGTTGGCGGGGCGCTGCGGGATGAACCAGCTGCCGAGACCGTAGCGCACCGGCGCCTGCGCCGTGGGTGGCGGATCGATGACCGGCAGTTCGCCGACCTGATCCAGCCAGAGACGGAAGCTGGCATCTCGTGACAGAAGGCGCTCGCCGGAGGCCGCAACGCCCTCGTTCACAAGCAGGTGCAGCACCGCGCCATAGTCGCGCAGGTTCGACCGCGCGCCGCCGGCAATCATGTAGTTTCGGGTGGTCCCGAATGCCTGCCAGTCGATGCTGGTGATGCCGAGCGGGGCGCCCAGCGCCTGCTGCCACCCCAGCTCCCAATCAACGCCGGTCGCGACTTCGGCCGCGCGCCCTCCGATATGCATGGACACGCCGCCGTAGGCGAACTGGCCGCCGACGGTGAAGCCCGTTGGAAACTCGCGGCAGCAGGAAATCTGCTGCACGGCTTCGGCCAGCGTAATGCTGCGATCGGTGATTTCCGGCGCGCCGGAGTCGTTGCCGAAACCCGAGGTGTGTGCGAACAGCTGGGCGAGGTTCATGCTCGCCCGCTCACCCGTGAATTCGGGCAACAGGCTGCCGATCGGATCGTCGAAGTCGAGCAGACCCTGATCTGCCAGCTGCAGGATGCGGACGCCGCTCAGCAGTTTGCTGGCCGAGGCGATCGGTACGACTGTGCTGGCGCCATAGCTGCCGAAGTAGTGCTCCAGCAGCAGACCCTGCCGGCTACCCAGAAGAAGGGCGCCGCCAGGCAGGCCTTCACGGAGGCGCAGGGATTCAAAGCGTTGCAGACTTGCAGAGAAATCACAGGTCTGGCCCAGCATGCTGGCCGCCACTGCCGCTGACGTCGCCATGAGCAGTGGGGCGAGGCTGAGCGCAGCGATCAAGGCCCATTGAAGGAAGCGCCGGCAGGCGACCCGCCCCGGGCCGGCGCAGTCAGTCGGCGTGCGGTTGGTAGCGGAGGAGAACGTGGTCACGGTCGAGCCTGCTGCGCGGGAAAGGGCAGAGCAGACAACGCGCGACGCGCGCGAGGGTTGACGCGCAGCGCCGAGAGTCATGCGTGACCGCGAAGCAGTGAGCGATCGCTGCACACGCTTCTCGGTCGCGGGAGCCTCTCCAGCAGGCAGCACAGACAGTCCACAGTTTGAATCCGAAGCTCTCACTGGGAAGGGCGTCCGGCCGAGCACCCGTGGCCGTAGCCCCGCGACTGCCCCCTGTACCGCAGGTGGGGACAGAGGGCGGTCATGCGCCTTCTCACTCGCCGACCGAGCGTCTTCGCTGTCGGCCCCTCGCGGGAAGGAGCAGTCAGTGTTCCGTCACGACGCTGCGCTGTCGCGCAGCTCACGCCGCAGGATCTTGCCGACGTTGGTCTTCGGCAGCTCGCTGCGGAACTCGACGAAGCGCGGCTGCTTGTAGCCGGTGAGTTCGGCGCGGCAGTGGTTCTTGATGTCCTCGGCGGTGAGATTCGGATCCTTCTTGACCACCACGACCTTGACCGCCTCGCCGGATTTCTCGTCGGGCACGCCGACCGCAGCCACTTCAAGCACGCCCGGATGGGTGGCAATCACGTCCTCGATCTCGTTCGGATACACGTTGAAACCCGAGACCAGGATCATGTCCTTCTTGCGGTCGACGATGTAGCAGTAGCCCTGCTCGTCCATCTTCGCCATGTCGCCGGTCTTGAGCCAGCCGTCCGCCGTCAGCACCTTCGCGGTCTCCTCCGGTCGCTGCCAGTAGCCGGCCATCACCTGCGGGCCGCGGATGCAGAGCTCGCCGACTTCGCCGATCGGCAGGATCTTGCCTTCCTCGTCGGTCACGCAGGCCTCGGTGCTGGGCACCGGCAAGCCGATTGCGCCGTTGAAGTCCTTGAGGTCCATCGGGTTGATGCAGGCCGCCGGCGAGGTTTCGGTCAAGCCATAGGCTTCCACGAGGGTGACGCCGGTGACCTTCTTCCAGCGTTCGGCCACCGCGCGCTGTACCGCCATGCCGCCGCCCAGGGTCAGATGCAGGCGCGAGAAGTCGAGCTTGTCGAAGCCGGGCGTGTTGAGCAGGCCGTTGAACAGCGTGTTGACGCCGGTGATCGCGGTGAAACGGATGCCAGACAGGGTCTTGACGAAGCCGGGCATGTCACGCGGATTGGTGATCAGGTGATTCAGCCCGCCGAACTTGATGAAAACCAGACAGTTCGCCGTCAGAGCGAAGATGTGGTAAAGCGGCAGCGCGGTGATGATCTCTTCCTCGCCGAGCTTGACGTTGGTGCCCAGCCAGGCCGAGGACTGCTGCATGTTCGCGACCAGGTTGCGATGCGTCAGCATCGCGCCCTTGGAGACGCCGGTGGTGCCGCCTGTGTACTGCAGGAAGGCGATGTCCGACGGCGCGATGTCCACCGCCGGCAGCTTCTTGCCCGCACCGGAGTTGACGGCGTCGACGAAGCTGACGGCCCCCGGCAGCCTGAAGTCGGGCACCGCTTTGCGCACGTACTTGAGCACGAAATTGACGATGAAGCGCTTGGGGAAACTCAGCATGTCGCCCACCGCGGTGGTGAAGACGTGCTTGACCTGCGTGTCCTTGATGACTTCCTGCACCACGTTTGCGAAATTCTCGACGACGACGATCGCGGCTGCGCCAGAGTCGTTGAGCTGGTGCTTGAGTTCGCGCGGGGTGTACAGCGGGTTGGTGTTGACCACCGTCAGGCCCGCACGCAGCACGCCGAAGATGGCGATGGGGTACTGCAGCAGGTTGGGCATCATGATGGCGACGCGGTCGCCCTTCTTGAGCTTCAGGTCAAGCAACAGATGGCAGGCGAACTGGTAGCTGAGGCGGTCCAGCTCGTCGTAGCTGATCGTCTTGCCCATGTTCTCGAAGGCGGGCTTGCCGCGATACTTGTCGCAGCTGTCTTCGAGCACCGAAACGATGTTGCGGTACTGCTCGAGGTCGATTTCGGCAGGAACATTCTTCGGATATTGGGCCAGCCACGGGCGCGAGGCGCTCATTCGGTTCTTCCTCCCTGTCGCACCTGATGCGGTGCGGTTCGTATGTGCCGCGGGAGACCGTATCCTGCCTCCGTGCCCCGCGGTATGTTTCACGGGATTGGAGCATAGGCCCTCGGGGCAGGCAAGGCGGATCGAAAGCGGTCGATCTGTCCGGAAATGCGCGAACCCACAAGGAGCGGACGGGCGATGAGTGGCTTGGTTTGGCCTGCACCTGGGCGCGCACTGTGCGGCCCGCCCCGAAGCCTGTGTGAAAGAACCGTGGATGTTCCCTCGCGCCTGTTCGGGCTGCTGATGCTCGTTCTGCTATCGAGCTGCGCCCGCGCGCCTGATGAGCAGCGTCTGCGCGAAGCCATGGCGGGCCTGCAGGCGGCCATCGAGGCGCGTGAGGTGGGCACCGCCATGGACTTCGTGGCCGAGGACTTCATCGGCACCGGCGCGCTGGACCGCGCCGGCGCCCGCAACCTGCTGCGGGTGATGGTGCTGCGACACCAAAACCTCGGCCTGAGCTTGGGGCCGGCCGAGGTCGCGCTGTTCGACGGACGCGCCACAGTGCGGTTCACAGCCGTGGCCACGGGCGGACAGGGCGCGATGCTGCCGGAGTCGGCGCGCATCTGGCAGGTCGAGACCGCTTGGCGCATGGACGACGGCGACTGGCGGCTGCTGTCCGCGCACTGGCGGTGAGACGCGCGCGCCAGGCCTCGTTGCATTGCGGCAATGCAGTGCAAGCGCCGATAATCCCGGGTCTTTGATCAAGCCTGACCCGCGGGACTTCCCATGCTCGACCCCCAGCTGCTGCGCGCCCAACTCCTCGACACCGCCGAGCGCCTGAACGCCACCCGCGGCTTCGCCCTCGACGTCGAGCGCCTGCAGACCCTGGAGGCTGAGCGCAAGCAGATCCAGACGCGCACGCAGGAGCTGCAGAATCTTCGCAACACCCGTTCCAAGGCGATTGGAATGGCCAAGGCCAAGGGCGAGGACGTGTCGGCGCTGATGGCCGAGGTCAATGGCTTCGCTGAGGAGCTGAAGGACAGCGAACAGCGCCTGGAGCAGATCCGTCTTTCCATCGACATGATCGGCCTGGGCGTGCCCAACCTGCCGGGCGAGGACGTGCCGCTGGGCGGAGGCGAGGCCGACAATGCCGAGCAGCACCGCTGGGGCACGCCGCGCGCCTTCGACTTCGCGGTCAAGGATCACGTCGAACTCGGCGCGCACAAGGGCTGGCTGGACGGCGACATCGCCGCCAAGCTGTCGGGCGCGCGCTTCACCGTGCTGCGCGGCGAGCTGGCGCGTCTGCACCGCGCGCTGGCGCAGTACATGCTCGACCTGCATACCGGCCAGCACGGCTATCTCGAATGCAATGTGCCGCTGCTGGTGAATGCGGACTCCCTGCAGGGCACCGGCCAGTTGCCGAAGTTCGAGGAAGACCTGTTCAAGACCGCGGTCGGCGAACACCCGCGCTACCTGATCCCGACCTCGGAAGTGCCGCTGACCAATCTGGTCCGCGACAGCATCGTCGAAGACGCCGAGCTGCCGATGAAGCTCACCGCGCACTCGATGTGCTTCCGCGCCGAGGCCGGCAGCTACGGCCGTGACGTGCGCGGCATGATCCGCCAGCACCAGTTCGAGAAGGTTGAACTGGTCGCTATCGCCCGCCCGCACGAGAGCGAGGCCGTGCACCAGGCGATGGTGCGCCACGCCGAGATCGTGCTGGAAACGCTGGGCTTGCCGTATCGCAAGGTGCTGCTGTGCACCGGTGACATGGGCTTTTCCGCGCGCAAGACCTACGACCTCGAAGTCTGGCTGCCGGCGCAGAACGCCTACCGCGAGATCAGCTCGATCAGCAACTGCGGCGACTTCCAGGCCCGCCGCATGCAGGCGCGCTGGCGCAACCCCGAGACCGGCAAGCCCGAGCCCCTGCACACGCTCAATGGCTCAGGCGTCGCCGTCGGGCGCGCCCTGATCGCAGTGATGGAGAACTACCAGAACGCCGACGGCTCGATCACCGTGCCCGAGGTGCTGCGGCGCTCTATGGACGGCGCCGAGCGGATCGTCTGATAGAGGCGCGTTGGGCCGCGCTCCGCGTGGCCCAAC
>JBIJCA010000067.1:0-17664 GCA_044344935.1 Aquimonas sp.
CGCGCTCGAAGACGCGATCCTGGAGTTCCCGGGCAACGTGTTCGTGATCAGCCACGACCGCTGGTTCCTCGACCGCATCGCCACCCACATCCTGTCCTTCGAAGGCGACAGCCACGTCGAGTTCTTCCAGGGCAACTACCGCGAGTACGAGGAAGACAAGAAGCGTCGCCTCGGCGAGGAAGGCGCCAAGCCGAAGCGGGTGCGGTTCAAGAAGTTGGTCTGAGAGCTGGGATTCGGGATTGGGGAGTGGGGATTCGTAAGGGCCGGGGCTCGACTTCCCCCGGAGACTTCAGGGCCCCGCTTCGTGCGGGGCCTTGTTGTTTGGGGCCAACGCCACGGCGTGGGCTCGCGGCAGCTCATGAATTGCCCAGGTGGATTGCGCCGAAGGTTGGCCGAGCCCCTCAGTGCGCCGAGTTGAGCCCCTCTCCCTTGGAGGGAGAGGGGTTGGGGAGAGGGGGAGGACTTGCGTAAGCGCCTGTGCGCTCATCCACCCCATGTTCGTCGCCTCGCCCGAACGCATGCGATCTCTCGATGCCCCTCCCGGCCCTCGCGCGCAGCGCTCGGGCGTTCGCCGGCGCGCACGGCAGTGCCGCGCAAGCGCGCCGGCTCACCCCTAATCCCGGCTTCAAACTCCTAACGCCGGAAGGCGTTTAACGCTAGTCTTGTCGCCCCTTGAACGCCCGCCCCATGCCCATGTCGCACCGTCCCGTCCCGACCAGCCAACGCCTTGAACAGGTTCGTTACGAAATCCGCGGTGAGCTGGCGCGGCGAGCTCGGGAGCTGGAGCAGGCCGGGCGCAAGCTCTACAAGCTCAACATCGGCAACCCCGGTGCGTTCGGCCTGCATGCGCCTGCGCACATCCAGCAGGCGATCGTCGAGCACATCGCCGACAGCGACCCCTACTGCCATCAGCAGGGCCTGCCGCAGGCGCGCGAGGCCGTCGCCGCGCTGCATGTGGCGCGCGGCAGCAGCGGCGTCACTCCGAACGACGTGTTCCTCGGCAACGGCGTCAGCGAGCTGATCGACATCGCGCTGCGCGCCCTGCTGAACCCCGGCGAGGAAGTGCTGCTGCCGAGCCCTGACTATCCGCTGTGGAGTGCTGCCACCCTGCTGAACGGCGGCAACCCGCGCTACTACCACTGCCGGCCCGAGCACGGCTTTCTGCCTGATCCCGAGCAGATCGAGGCGCTGATCACCGCACGCACCCGCGCGCTGGTGCTGATCAATCCGAACAACCCGACCGGTGCGGTGTACCCACGCGAACTGCTGCAGCAGATCGTCGAGATCGCCGAGCGCCATCGCCTCGTGCTGATGGTCGATGAGATCTACGACGGCCTGACCTACGACGGTGCGGAGTTCGTGCCGCTGGCGCCGCTGTGCGGCGAGGTGCCCTGCCTGTCGTTTGGCGGCCTGTCCAAGGTCTACCGCGGCTGTGGCTTCCGCGCCGGCTGGGTGGTGCTGTCCGGGCATCGCGGGCGGCTGGCCGAGTACCACCACGCCTTCGACCTGCTCGGCGCGCTGCGCCTGTGCGCCAACGTGCCGGCGCAGTGGGCGATTCCGGCGGCGCTCAACGGCCCCGACACGGCCAGCGCGCTGACTGCGCCCGGCGGCCGTCTGCACGCGGCACGGCAGGCGGTGATCGATGCCTGCAGGAAGAGCCCGCGATTGTCGGTGGTCGCGCCGGGCGGCTCGATGTTCGCGTTTCCGGGCATCGACACCCGCGACCTGCCCGGCTTCGACGACTATCGCTTCGCTCTGGAGCTGCTGGAACAGGACGGCGTGCTGATCGTGCCGGGCTCGAGCTTCAACGTGGCCTATCGCAACCACTTCCGCGTCACCCTGCTGCCCGAACCGGCCGACATCGCCGAGGTCTTCCGGCGCATCGACGGCGCGCTGGACCGGCAGGCGCAGGCGATCAAGCGGGCGGTTGCGTGATGGGCCGGTCGTACCTCGCCCTGGGCGACTCGTACACGATCGGCGAAGCCGTCGCCGAGGACCTGCGCTGGCCGGTTCAGCTGGTGGCCCGGCTCAACCGTCGGGAGTTTCACTTCGACCCGCCCGAAATCATCGCCACCACCGGCTGGACCACCGACGAGCTGGCCGCGGCGATGGATGCGAAGTATCCGGTCGGCACGCGCGCCGACTTCGATCTGGTGAGCCTGCTGATCGGCGTCAACAACCAGTACCGAGGCCGCGCCCTCGACGAGTACCGCGAGCAGTTCGTCGCCCTGCTTGAACGCGCGCTGGCGCTGGCCGGCGGCGACCCCCAGCGGGTGATCGTGCTGGCCATTCCCGACTGGGGCGTGACGCCGTTTGGCGCCAAGAGCGGCCGCGACACTGCACAGATCGCCCGCGAGCTCGATGCGTTCAACGCTGGAGCCGCCGAGATCGCGCAGGCGCGCAACGTGCGCTTCGTCGACACCAGCGCGGTGTCCCGCGAGCGCGGCAGCGCGTGGGTGGCCGAGGATGGCCTGCATCCGAGCGGAGCGCTCTACGCCGCCTGGGCCGAAGCCGCCGAGATCGCACTCCTCGGCCCATAGGGTGGGCCCCGGCCCACCGTGGCCGCCACGCTCGCCTTGATCCACACGCCAGCCCGTCGACACTGGATGGGCGTTGCAGCGTTCCAGACCCGGCGAAATTCGTCTCAAGCAGGTGACCTCAAGAAATCCACCTGAGGCGCACCTTCGGCTCAAGCTTAGCGCTCTGTGCGGGGCCTCGTTGCATCGGGTGCGCTCACTGGCGAGCCCGATGCGAGCGCCATGCCTAAGGCTTCAAGACCGGATCTTGGCGCTCGCTGCGAGCCAGATCAGCTCTGCTGCAGCGAAGCAATCCCCCTGCGCCCCTGCCAGCGCAGCAGCGCGCGCAGCATCAGCGGCAGCACGGTCAGCGACAGCCAGGCCGAGGCCAGCAGACCGCCGATCATCGCCCAGGCCAGCGGCGGCCACAGGGTGGAGTCGGACCACACCAGCGGCAGCAGCCCGACCACGGTGGTGGCGGTGGTGAGCAGGATCGGGCGGATGCGGCGATCCAGCGCCTGCAGCACGGCCGCATCCGGCGAGGCGCCCTCGGCGAGTGCGTCATCCGCCGCCGACAGCAGCAGAATCGCATTGTTCACGGTGATGCCGATCAGGGCGAACACGCCCTGCAGCGGCTGGAAGCCGAACGCCAGCCCGGCCAGCAGCAGGGCCGGGAACACGCCGGCCAGGGCGAAGGGCAGCGAGGCCAGCACCAGGCCGACGCGGCTCATCGAGTTGAACTGCAGCAGCAGGAAGAACAGGAAGGCCATCGCCCCCAGCGGCAGTGCGCGCACCACGGCGTCGTTGGCCTTGCCGGCGTTCTCGGCTTCGCCGCCGAAGCGGATCTCGGTGCCGGCCGGCAGTGCCTGCCTCGCCAGCGCCTCGCGCAGCGCATCGAGCACTCCGCCGAAGCCGAAACCGGGCTGCAGCTCCGAGGACACGCTGGCGACCTGCATCAGGTCGCGCCGCTCGACTGCACCGGGCCGCAGATCAAGTCGAAGCGCGGCGATCTGCGCTAGCGGCAAGCCCGCAGCGCCGACCGGCAGGCCCAGCAGGGCGCCGGCATCGGTGCTTTGGTCGGGCGCCAGATGCAGCCGGATCGGCACCGGCTCTTCGCCACCGCGATAGGTCGCCACCGCCCAGCCCTGCGTGCTGGCCGCGAGCGCGGCGGCCAGCGCCGCCTGTCCCATGTCGACGCTCTCGCCGGCGCCGCGGCTGCGCTGCACCTGCAGGGCCGGCACGCCCTGCCCCAGGCTGTGGCGCACCGCGCGGCTGCCCTCGATGCCGCGCAGCAGCCCGGTCACCTGCTCGACCGCCTGCACCAGCTCGGCGCGATCGGGATGGAAGACCAGGATCTCGATCGGCGCCGCCGCCGGCGGCCCCTGACGCAGGATCACCGGCACCACGTCGACGCCGGGCAGCGCATCGGACGACCAGCGGGCGATCCGCTCCAGCAGCGCGCGGTTGTGTTCGAGGCCCGCCGTCTCGACCAGCAGGCGCGCCCGCGAGGGGTCCCGCGGCGAGCGCTGCAGGTTGTAGTAGAAGGTCGGGCCGGCAAAGCCCACGTAGCGCTGGACCGAGCCCACCTGCGGATCGCTGCGCAGGAAGGCCTCGATCTGCGCCGAGACCTCGTCGGTGCGGTCGGGATGGCTGGCATCAGGCAGCTGCACTTCAACCAGCAGCGCGGCACGATCGGCGTCGGGAAAGAACTGCTGCTGCAGCAAGGGAAAACTGGCCAGCGATCCGAACACCAGCACCGCGCCGAGCAGCAGCGAGCGCCGCGGATGCTGCCTGTGCAGATCCACAACGAGACCGCGCAGACGCTGCGCCCAGCGTTCGAGCACGCCCTTGGCCGCGTGCGTCGCGGGTGGTGCGGCACGCAGCAGACGCACCGCCAGCAGCGGCGTCACCAGCACCGCGAACACATAGCTCACCGCCAGGCTCAGGGTGATCGCGATCGGAATGCCGCGGGTGAAGTCGGCGGTGTTGCCGCTGGACAAAAGCAGAGGCAGGAAGGCTGCGATCGTGGTGCCGGTGGCCGACAGCAGCGGCATCGCCAGTTCGCGCACGGCCTCGTGCATCGCCTGCTGACGCGGCAGGCCGGCATCGAGCCGACGCTGGATGCCTTCGACGACCACGATCGCGTTGTCGACCAGGATGCCGAGCGCGACCACCATGCCGATCACCGCGATCTGCTGCAGAACGCCGCCGCCCATGGCGTACAGCGCCAGGGTGCTGGCGGTGACCATCGGCAGGATCGCCGCCACCACCAGCGCAGGACGCAGACCCATGGCGACGATCAGCACCGCCAGGATCAGGCCCATCGCGGTCAGCAGACTGCTCAGCAGACTGCCGAGGCGCTCTTCGGTGAATTGGGGCTGGTAGAACACTTCGCGCACCTGCAGCGGCGCCAGCGCTGGCCGCAGGCGCTCGACTTCGGCGCGCAGCGCCGCGCCCAGGCGCAGCACGTCGACGGCTTCGCGGGCGGCGCGCACTTCCACCGCCACCATCGGCTCGCCGTTGACGTAAGCGCGCTGGGCGGTGGGCATGGCGGTGCTGCGTTCGATACGGGCGAGGCTGCCCAGCGGCAACACGCTGCCATCGGCCACGATGAGCGGCAGTTGCGCGAGGTCGGGGATGACGTCGAGCGCGCCGTCCAGCGACAGCGGCAGGCTGCGCCCCTCGGCGCTGAGCGCGCCCAGCCGGGTGGGCTCGCTGCGCGCCTGCAGGGCGCGGGCGACGTCCTCGATGCGCAGGCCGAGGCCACGCAGCTCGGCGCGATCCAGGTGCAGCGCGATCGATTCACCGGGGTCGCCGGACAGGCGCGCGCTGGCGACTCCGTCGATCTGGGCCAGCCGATCGCGCAGGCGCTGCGCGGCGGTACGCCGCGCCACCGGATCATCGCCGCCGAAGATGCCGTAGACGGCGAGCTCGGCGCCGACGATGCGGTCGTCGAGCTGGACCCGCTGGGTGTCCGCCGGCAGCTCGGGCTGCGCGCGTGCGAGGGCTTCGCGTACACGCGTCCATACGCTCTCGGTGTCGTAGATGTCGTCGCGCAGCTGCACCGAGATCACCACCGCATCCTGGCGCGCGGTGGTGCGGATCTCGTCGATGCCCTCGATCTGCGCCAGCTCGCGTTCGATCGGAGGTGCCACCCACCGCGCCAGGGTGTCGGCATTCGCGCCCGGCAGCACCGCGGTGACGATGCCGCCGCGATAGGGGAACGATGGGTCCTCCTGCTTGGGCATCTGGCCGAGCGCCAACACACCGGCCAAGCCAAGGACTGTCGCCAGCGCCAGGATGAGGCGGTCGCGCTGCAGAACGGCCAGCAGTCCGTTCATGGCAGCACCCGAACACGATCGCCGGCGCGCAGCGAGCTTGAACCTTCGGTCACCAGCGGCGCACCGACAGCCAGCGCCCCGGCCACGGCCGGCTCGACCAGCGCGATCTCGCCGAGCAGCAGCTGCGGCTCGACTTCGACCGCGCGGGTGCGCTCACCGTCCAGCAGCAGCAGGTGCACCGGCGGCATGCCGCCGGTCGCGCGCAGGGCCGACAGCGGAACGGCCACACCCGCTGGCGCGGCGAGCGGCAGCTGCACTTCGACCGGTTCGCCGGCTGCGAGCGCGGCACCGTCCGCCGCGTCGTGCACGAGCTCGAAGCGCAGCCGCACCAGCCCCCCCGCGCCCGCGCCCTGCGCCGCGGCCTGGCCGGGATGCCCGGCCAGCACCGCTGCATGTGTGCGGCCGTCGAGTGCGACAAGCCTTACCCGAAGGCCGAGCGCGAGGCCCTGTGCGATGCGCGGCGGCAGGGCCAGTTCGAACTCCAGCCCGGCGTCGCCGGCCAGCTCGATCACCGGCTGGCCGGCCGCGACGAACTCACCGGGCTCGGCCAGCACGCGCACCACGCGGCCAGGACTGGCGGCACGCAGGGTCTGCTCGCCGACATTGGCGGCCGCGCCGCGGCCCTGCGCGCGCTGGCGCGCCAAGCTCGCTTCCAGACTGTCCATCTGGCTGCGGGCGGCATCCAGCGCTTCCTGCGCAACGAGGCCACGCGCGCGCAGCGCGGCGGCTCGGGCGTGGTCGTCGCGGGCCTTGTCCAGCTGCGCCTGGATCGAACGCACCTCGGCATCGGCCGCGGCCTGCGCGGGTTCGACGTTTGGATTGCGCAGTCGCAGCAGCACGTCGCCGGCCTGCACGGAGTGACCCAGTCCGGCGCGCTCGATCAGTTGCCCGGAAATCTGCGGCGCCAGCAGGCTGCGTTCGCGGGCACGCAGCTGGGCGGGGAAGCTGAGCTGGACAGATTCAGGCGGCGGCGCGACCGCAGCGGTGCGCACCGACAGCGGGGCGGTCGCCGGGGCGGCGGCGGTGGGCGGCGGCTCGCCGCAGGCCGCCAGCATCAGAGGAAGCAGCACGACGGTGACAGAGGGCAAGCGGTACATGGATGGCTCCTGGAGTGCGCGGCGCACACGCCTTGGGTCAGTGGGTACGGGAGGATCGAACGATGTTGCCACCGTAAAGATTGAACTTTACGGTGTCAAGATGTTCAGATGACGCCCATGAGCACACCCCAGCCCCCTGCCCGCGCCCGCTTCCATCACGGCGACCTGCACCGCGCCCTGATCGAAGCGGCCCGCGGACTGCTCGAACGTGAGGGCGTGGAGGGCCTGAGTCTTCGCAAGCTGGCGCAGGCGGCGGGCGTTTCGCATGCGGCGCCTTACCACCACTTCAAGGATCGCTCCGCCCTGCTGGCGGCGCTGGCGGAAGAGGACTTCCACGCGCTGGCCGCCTGCACGGCGGCGGCAGCGGAGAACGCCGGGAGTGATCCCTTCGATCGGCTTGCCGCCAGCGGCGCCGCCTACATCGGTTTCGCGATCGCCCATCCGGCCAGCTTCGCGCTGATGTTCCGGCCGGAGTTGACGCAGCCGGAAACCAACCCCTGCGTCGACAGCGCTGGCGACACCGCATTTGCCCAGCTGACCCGCACCGTGGCCGAGTGTCTCGGACCGGACGCAACACCCGAGCGTCAGCAGGACGTGGTGCTCAGCGCCTGGGCCTGCGTGCAAGGCGCGGCCTCACTGTGGCTGGACGGTCCGCTGTCGCGCCACACGTCGGATCGCCCGTTGCGGCCTGAAACCCTGGCGATCCGCATTACCCGCAGCTTCTCGGAGATGCTGCGCGAGCAGGTGCGGGCCGAGGCCGCTACACGCGCTCCGGGCGAGGCCTAGGGCCGGGTCGGTCTAGCGGCACGCAGCAGTGGGTGCGCCGCAGGCGCGCCCTATGGGCACGGGTGATTCATGGGGTGGGCCTTGACCCTCCGAGCCCCAGCCCAGTCTCGATCGTCAACGCCATAGGGTGGGTCTTGACCCACCAAGCCTCGAACACAACCGAGACTTCCCCACCCGTCGCCACCGTCGAGCGCGAGAGCCATAGGGTGGGTCTTGACCCACCGAAGTCGGGCATTCGCGCGTTGAGGTGGTGACGGATCGAGACGTCTGGGGACGCTTCGAGACGTTGCAGCCAATACCCGCCATAAGGCGACTGTGGTGAGCGTTCGGCCCCGGTGGGTCAAGACCCACCCTATGCACTGTGGCGAGCGTTCGGCTCGCGGTGGGTCAACCACCCCAGGGCTTCCGGATGATCTTTCCGGAAGTCTGCAGGTGGCTGATATCTGACGCCTTTTCAGCGCCTTGTTCCGGCGTGATCGATCCGGAAGCCGGCGGGCAGGGAGGTTCCCGAAGCTGTGGCTCTGATCCGTTGCGACCCGCGCTGCTTGTGTGACGGCCGCATGCGGGGCGGATTTCGGACGCACCCGAGAACCTGCGACACACGCCCTAACGAGGCTTCACCATGACCCAGCATGCCCAGGCCAGCACAAGCTTCCCCGCGCTTCGACTCGACACCGGCGCAGGCCGGCAGCCGATTGAAATCCACCTCATCGCCCAGCTCGCCCCAGGCAGCGCCTCATCGAGGAGACCGCAGCGCGCCAGCGGGCGCACCCGGCCTATCGCGACGCGCTTGATGAGCCCTCGGTGCGCCTCGCCGGCATGCACCTCGCCCAGGGCGACGCCTCGTCCCTGTACAGCTTCGTGGTCGGCCCGCAGGGGCATCCCTTCCACCGGCATGCGGGGGCGCGCATGTTCACCGCGATCTCCGGAAGCTCGGGCGCGCTGCTGCGTTTCTGCGGCGCGGATGACGCCGCGCTCGCTGCCGATCCCGCGGCCTTCCTGCGAGCGCTGCATCAGGTTCGTGTGCCGCCGGACAGCCTGTTCAGCGTGCGCTTCGGCGGTGGCACCTGGCATCAGTTCCTGCCGCAGCGGCCCGGGCGCGGGCACGGCGCCCTGTTCGCCCTGTCCTACCACGCCGATGAACTCGGTGGCGTTCTGGACGAGGCACTGCGCGCCCGGATTCTCGACGACCGCGCCGACATTCCCAGCCTCACCGAGACCGTCCCGGAACCGGTGCGCGCGCTGCTGGCCACGGATCCGCCACCCGCGGCCGAATACCGGCTGAGCCTCGCCGCGAAGCCCGACAGCTACGCACATCGCCTCGGCTACCTGCTGCGCCGCGCCTGCGGACGACTGCAGTCGACACTCGCGCGCTGGCAAACCACGGCGCGCCCGGCCACCACGCCGCCTCCTGAGCCCAAGGCGAGTCGTGAACAGCAGCTGCCCGCGCGCAGTCTGCTGCCTGCCCTGCTGGCGGAAGGTCGCGACGATTGCACGCTGATCGAACTGCCCGCAGAACGCGATCCTCAGCCTTCGGCAACCCGACTGCTGGCGCGCGTGCTTGAAGGCTTCGTGGAAAATCCGCCCGCCAGCGTCGGATGGCTGATGCGCCTCAGAAACCTGCTGGTCAAGCCGCTCGGCCTGCGCACCGCCACGCTGGGCTGCCCCGTGTCCTCCCTGCATTCGACCGACGCGCCCGGCCGCTTTCTCGGCCGCTACCCGGTGCTGGCCAGCAGCGTGGCGGCGGACGACCGCTGGGCGGAGGTGATTCTCGGCGCGAACGATCGGCACCTGCGCTTCCGCACCAGCGTGAGCGTGAGCCTCGAACCCGCAGGCCGCTGCCAGATCCGACTGGCGTCACGGGTCCGCACCTCGAACGCGTTCGGTGCCTTCTACATGTTCGCGATCCGGCACGTGCACGAGCGCCATGTCGCACCGACGCTTCTGCGCTGGGCGGTAGGCCATGCGCTCGGAGCCACGAGCGGCGGAGCGTTCGGAGCCTTGCCCCTGCGCTGAACGCGGCCATGGGCCTCACGCAGGTCGCGCGCTTCGTCATCGGCGGTATGGATTGCCGGCGCCGCAAAAGACGAACGAGCGTTCGGAACAACATGGCCAAGGCAAAGCTCAGCGCTCGCTTCGGTATTGATTGCGTGCGTGTAGCGGCCAAGCGACTCGCTCCAGGCGGTAGCGTGGCGAGGTTGGGGCTCATGGTGGGCCAGGGCCCACCCTATGCGGCATCGCGCTTTCGGCTTTCGCGCGCGGGACACTCAGGATCGCGGGACATCGACGACGCTCCTGCCGCTGTCCGCTGTCCGCTGCCGGCTGCCGGCTGCCGGCTGCCCGCGATCCGCGATCCGCATAGGGTGGGCCCTGGCCCACCGGAGCTGGAACCTGGCCCGCAGCCTGTGGACAACATGGGGTGGGGCCCGACCCACCGATGCTCGAATCTCGCCACGAGCTTCCACCCGGTCACCTCGTCAAAGTCGCGACCGATCGAACCCACTGCGTTACCGCAGCGCAGGGCTCATCGCATCCGCGCCATGCCGCGCAGTTCGATCGTGAACTCGACGCCGCTGCCGTCGGCCAGGTTGGCTGCACGCGCCAGCCCGCCGTGGCGTTCGGCGACCAGCCGCACGATGTGCAGACCGAGCCCGAGATGCGGAGCCGCGCCGCTGGCGCTGACGCCGCGCGGACGCTGGCTGACCAGGGCATCGAACAGACGCTCGTGGCGGCCAGGGGCGAGCGCGGGGCCGCTGTTGCTGACGCTCAGGCGCGGCCCGCTTGCGTTCGCAGCGAGAGCGATGCGCACCTCGCCCTCAGGCGGACAGAAGCTGCGTGCGTTGTCGACCAGTTTGTCCAGCGCCTGAACGATGAGATCCGGCGCACCGTGGAAGAGCAGTTCCGTCGCGGGTACGTTCAAGATCAGCTGGCGCGGGGCGATCAGCTCGCGGTAGCCCTCGCCACAGCCGCGCACCAGCGCCGACAGGTCGAAGTCCTCGGGTTCAGCCGCGGCGATCGCGCGCTCGATGCGCGAACTCTCGCCCATGGCGCGCACGATCGCGGCGAGCCGATCGCTGCCGCTGCGCGCGCGCTCCACATAGACCCGGCTCGCCTCCGGCAAGCCCTGCGCCTCCAGGTTGTCGAGCGAGCCGCGCACCACTGCCAGCGGCGTATGCAGCTCGTGCGAGAGGGTACCGGCGAGGCTGCGCAGATAGGCTGTGTAGCCGGCCACCTCGTCGAGCAGGGTGCCGAAACTGCGCGAGAGCTCGCCGAGCTCGTCGACCGCCGCACTGCGCTCGAAGCCGCGCGCGGCGTCGGCGCCGCCGCGCGCCAGCGCGGCTTCGGCCTGCTGCGACAGTCGCCGGATGCGCGTCGACAGCCGTCCGGCAAACAGGTAGAGCAGGCCCGCCAACAGCAGGACCACGGCAAGGCTCACGCCGAGCACGCGCAGCAGGGCGCGGTCGGCCAGCAGCAGGGCCGCGCTGGCCTGGCGCAGCACCAGCACGCCGCGGATCTCGCCGTCGCTGCCGATCGCCGCGCGCGCCGACAGCTGCAGGCGATTGCCGTCTTCGATCGCGCGCCAGCGGGCCGATTCGAGGCCACCTGGCGTGCTTCCGGTCCCGCCGGCTCGGGCACCCGGAGCGTCGGGCTCGATGCCGCCCAGCACAGCCGTGAGCAGGCGCCGCCAGCCCGACACCTGGCCGTCGTCGGCGGCCAGCTCACCCACCTGCAGCAAGGCCTGCCCGGCGGTGTCCTGCAGCTCGCAGACATGGGTGCGTGGACACAGCGCCGACAGCAGCTCACCCAGCGCCGGCTCGGGTTCGCGCAGCGGCCGCAGCAGACCGTCGCCGAGCCGCTGGCCGGCTTCGCCTGGACCGGCGTGGTCGATGGCACGCACGCCGATCGCCAGCGGCCGCAGGCCGGGCGGCAGGCGCAGTTCGATCCGGTAGCCGCGGGGGTCCTCGTGCCAATGGCCGATCATGCGCGGCACCGGCCCGCCAAGCGCCTGCAGCGACAGTGCGCCGGGCGCCGCGTTGGCGAGGCGCAGACGCGCACGTCCGTCGAGGGTATCCAGATCGAACTCGACGCGGTCGGCGAACTGGGCCTCGGGCTGACTGGCCTCGGCACGCAGGCGCGTGGCGTCATCGACGTCGATGAAGAGGTGCAGGGCCTGCTCGCTGCGTACCGCACGCAGGCGCAGCCGCCCGCCCTCGTCGAGCCGCAGCGCCACCGCGGCCGGCTGCGGCCAATCGGCGTCATAGCCGTCGAGCTCGATCGGCACGGCATGCGCCGGCACGCTCAATCCACCGGGTGCCAGCGGCAGGAGGCCGGGATCACGCAGCAGGGCGCGCTCCAGCGCGCTCGACATCACTTCGAGGGTGGCGGTCTGCTGGGACTCCTGACCGCGGCGCAGCTGCGATTCGAGTTCACGCACCAGCAGCCAGCCGGCGCCCGGCAGGGCCAGCGCGGCGGCGGCAAGCAGCACCAGCTGCTGGCGCAGGCGCATCGGTCAGCGTCTGAACTGGATCGGCGTCACGGCCGCCAGCGATAGCCGGCGCCGTGCACGGTATCGACCTCGTCGAAACTCGCGTCGATGGCTTCGAACTTCTTGCGCAGACGCTTGATGTGGGAGGTGATCGTGGCCTCATCGACCACCACTTCGGCCTCGCGCATCAGCTGATCGCGGGAGCGCACGTGGCCGGGGTGGCGGGCCAGCGCGTGCACGATCCAGAACTCGGTGACGGTCAGCGGCACGGTTTCGCCCTTCCAGCTGACCTGCATGCGTTCAAGCTCGATGCGCAGGCCGCGCAGGCTGAACACGGTGTCGCGTGCAGCCGGCGAGCGCATCGCGTCGACCCGGCGGAACAGCGCCGCCACGCGCGCGGTCAGCTGCGGCAGCGAGATGTCCTTGCTGAGGTAATCGTCGGCGCCCAGACGCAGGCCCGAGATCACGTCGATGTCGGCGTCGCGCGCGGTCAGGAACAGGATCGGCAGGGTTGGCGCGCGCGTGCGCAGCTCGCGGCACAGCTCGAAGCCACCCTCGGGCTCGTCGCCGAGGCCGACGTCGATCAGCACCAGGTCGGGCAGCTTGAGCGCGAACGCCGCGCGCGCCTCCGGCCGGCTGCTGAAGCCGTGCACCTGGTAGCCGTAGCGGCTCAGCGCGTCGATGTAGTTGGCGCGGATGTCGGGTTCGTCCTCGACGATGGCGATGGTGCGCGACATGGGCGGCGTCCTTGCGTGAGGTTCAGTGCAGCGCGTCGGGGGCGCCGTGGCACTTCTTGTACTTCTGTCCGCTGCCGCAGGGGCAGGGATCGTTGCGACCGATGTCGGACTCGCGGCGCACGGTCTGCGGCTTCAGCTCTTCCAGGCGCACGAAGTGCAGGGTCTGCAGCACGCCCGGCAGGTCCATGATCAGCTGCACGCGCTCGGCGGGGGTCAGCGGCGCCAGCAGGTCGGCGTCCTCCAGACTCTCGTCGTCGAGGGGGTCATCGGTCTCGGCCGTCACTTCGCGCAGCGAAGCGTCGATGCGCTCGCGGGTGATCGGGCTGCCCGCTACGGGGTCTCCGCCGCGCACCACGTTGAGGATCTCATCCAGCGCGGCGCGCACTTCGGTGTCGGGCACGCCCGCCTGCTCGATCAGCCGAGCGGTGCGGATCAGCTCGGGGTCGTTGATGGCGGCCTGCACGTCCTCGGCGGACAGGGCCGAATCGTCGGGCTCGAACTGCTCGAAATCGTCGTCCTCGAGATCATCCTCGAGATCGCCCTCATCGAACTCGTCTTCATCGGGATCGGACAGCGCGAAGATCACGCTGACCGCTTCTTCGAGCTCGGGATCGGCTTCGAGGCGCGCATCCCAGGCCTCCTGCTGCAGGTACATGCCGTACTCGAAGCCGGCCGCCCAGTCGGCGCCATACGGTGTGTCGTCTTCGAGTGCGTCCAGACGGTTCTGGCTGACCGCGTCGAACACGTCCTCACTGAGCTGGATGGCGGGAATGTGCGCAGCCGCGTCGTCAAGGTCGGTCTGCGCGATGCGACGGCCGACCGCACGCCAGAACGCCAGCAGGAGACTGCGCAGCTCCTCGTTGCGGGCCGCGTCCTCGAAGGGCGAATCGCCGCCGCCCCAGACGCCGGGCAGGACGTCCTCGATATCGACCGGCGCTGGCGCCACGAACAGTGCGCTGAAGAACCCGTCGACCGCCTCCAGGTTCATGCCATCGCGCGGCACCGCGCCATCCCACAGCAGGTCATCCAGGCGCCCGAAATCGGTGTCGGAGAACGGTGCGTTGGGCGGCGTGATCGAGGGCATGGTGTCGGCCTGTCTGAGACTGAGGTCGACATGGTAACGCCGCAGGCGCCGCGGGGCGGCGCCTGCGGCGCGGGATTGGGGGTGAGCCGGTGTGTTTGCGCGGCACTGCCGCGCACACCGGCGAACGCCCGAGCGCTATGCGCGAGGGCCGGGAGGGGATTCGGGATTCGCTAGAGCCGAGGATTCACTCGGCGTCGATGCCTCTATGCGGTCGCGCGATCCTGACTGAGGTCGCTCCGGCAGGAATGCCGACCGCACATTTGATCCGGAAGCGCTCAGCTCGATGAGGCCGTGGTTGCGAAAGCACTGTGCGCGCCAGGCGATCGGTCGGCCGGCTTCTACGAATCCCCAATCCCCAATCCCGAATCCCGTCTAGTAGGCATACTCCCGGAACACAGGATCGACCGAGCCACCCCACTCGCCGTGGAAGCGTTCGAGCTTGCGCTCGGCGGCGGTCTGGCCGGACTCGATGATCTCGATCAGCGACTCCAGGTAGATGCGTTCGTCGACGCCGTTGCAGTTCAGACGCGCGCGGCGCTGCAGGCCGTGGGCGGCGATCTTCAGCGACTCGCGGGCCAGCTCCATGACGTTGGAGTTGCGGAAGGGCAGCTTCAGCGCCTGCCGCGGCACGCCGTCGCGCAGCGCGGTGCGCTCTTGCATGCTGAAGTCGCGCACCAGGTCCCAGGCCGCGTCGAGTGCGGCATCGTCGTACAGCAGACCCGTCCAGAACGCCGGCAGCGCGCACAGGCGGCTCCAGGGGCCGCCGTCGGCGCCGCGCATTTCCAGATAGCGCTTGAGCCGCACCTCGGGAAACGCGGTGGTGAGGTGATCGTTCCAGTCCGACAGCGTCGGCTTCTCGCCGGGCAGCACGCTGAGCTCGCCGCGCAGGAAGTCGCGGAAGCTCAAGCCCGCGGCATCGATGTAGCGGCCCTCGCGGTAGACGAAGTACATCGGCACATCGAGGATGTAGTCGACGTAACGCTCGAAGCCGAAGCCGTCCTCGAACACGAAGTCGAGCATGCCGGTGCGGTCGCGGTCGGTGTCGGTCCAGATGTGCGATCGGTAACTCAGGTAACCATTGGGCTGGCCCTCACGGAAGGGCGAATCGGCGAACAGCGCGGTGGCGATCGGCTGCAGCGCCAGCGAGACCCGGAATTTCTTGATCATGTCGGCTTCGGAGGCGAAGTCGAGATTGACCTGCACCGTGCAGGTGCGAGTCATCATGTCGAGTCCGAGCCCGCCGACCTTCGGCATGTACTCGCGCATGATCTTGTAGCGGCCCTTGGGCATCCAGGGCATGTCCTCGCGGGTCCACTTCGGCTGGAAGCCCATGCCGAGGAAGCCGATGCCGAGCCGGTCGGAGACGATCTTGAGTTCGCCCAGATGACCGGCGGTCTCGCGGCAGGTCTGGTGCAGGTTCTCCAGCGGCGCGCCCGAGAGTTCGAGCTGGCCGGCAGGCTCCAGCGTCACCGAGGCGCCGTCCTTCTTCAGCGCGATCAGATGCCCGCCCTCCAGCACCGGCGTCCAGCCGAACTGGGCCAGGCCTTCCAGCACGGCGCGGATGCCCTGCGGGCCCTCGTAGGTGGGTGGACGAAGGTCGGCGAGGCGAAAGCCGAACTTCTCGTGCTCGGTGCCGATGCGCCAGTCCTCCGGCGGCTTGCTGCCGGCGACCAGGTCTTCGATGAGCTGCTGCGTGGTTTCGATCCGTGAACCGGGCGCGCTGCTGGGGCTGGACACGCGGGAACTCCTTGGGTAACGAGGGGCTCGGGCGCACGGCCTGAGCGAAGGCGAACGCGCAGCGTCGGCCGAAGGCGGGTTAAGTGGGGCCTGCGCGAGCACCAGGCAAGCGGGGCGCACACTGCGCTCAGCAGCGTGAAGCAGCGGCGAGACCGTTCCGCGTCAGCCGCTGAGCTTCTGCCACAGCTGACCCAGCGCGAGCCCGCCCGCACCGATCAGCACGCCGAAGTAGATCACGGTGGCGATCTGCGCAACATGGCCGATCAGGATGGCCAGGCCATCGCGCTGGATCAGGCCGACCGCATAGAACAGCAGTGCGAGCGCCGGCAGGGTGTTGCTGAAGGGCACGAAGCCGAACGGCGCCATCAGCAGCAGGGCCGCGCTGATGAAGGCGAGGTTGTTGCCGAGGCCGATGCCGCGGCCATCGGCCAGCGAGGGCAGGCGGTGCGGGCGGCTGATGCGCTCCAGCCGATGCACCCAGACCAGCCCCGAGCTCAGTCCTGCGCGCACGCGCTCGGAGGGCAGCTGGCGCTGCTTCAGCCGCGCCGGAATCCACAGCGGCCGGCCCGACAGGCGGCTCAGGCCGACCATCAGGATGGCCGCGCCGAACACCGTGCTGACGCCCGGGATCGACACCGGGATCAGGAACACCAGCACCAGCAGCAGGCTGAGCAGCAGCAGGCCCTCCTCACCCACGGCATCCAGCAGGGCGCCCAGCGCGAGGCCGTCCGCGGGCAGGCCGTCGATCAGGTGCTGCAGCTGCTCGGCGAGGCTGGCGGAAATCTTCGTGTCAGCGGGAGAAGAAGTCGGACTCAAGGGAATGCCATCATGCGCGGCGCGCGGCGTATCGCGCGGGGTCGCGAGCTTAGCAGCCCCTCATGGAAGCCTTTCGACCTTGCCGATGCGCCTGTCTATCGCCCGCCCCCTCGTCCCAGCCCTGCTGCTGGCCTGCGCCCTGCCCTGTCTCGCCCCGCAGGCAAAGGCGGCGGAGACGCTGGAACGCGGCAACGGACCCGAGCCTTCCACGCTGGACGCCCACCGCTGCCAGGAGATCGCCTGCGCCAACGTGCTGCGCGATCTCTACGAGGGCCTGGTCGCGGAAGACGCGCATGGCGCCTTGATCCCCGGTCTGGCCGAAGCCTGGGCGCGCAGCGAGGACGGGCTCGAATGGCGATTCAACCTGCGCGAGGGCGCGCGCTGGAGCGACGGCCAGCCCATCGATGCAGCGCAGCTGGTGGCCAGCTTCCGCCGCGCCTTCGCCCCCACCACAGCGGCACCCTTGGCGCCTTTGCTGTATGCGATCGACCAGGCCGCCGAGGTGCAGGCGGGCCGCGCACCGCCCAACGCGCTTGGCGTCGAAGCCCTGGACGCGCGCACCCTGCGCGTCCGCCTGCAGGAACCCATCGACCTGCTGCCGCGTCTCACCCTGCCGATCGCTTTTCCGCTGCGGGTCGACGCCATCGAGGCCCACGGCCAGGGCCACACCCAGCCGGGCCGGCTGATCGGCAACGGCGCCTACCGGCTCGACGCCTGGCGGCCGCAGTCGATGATCACGCTGGCACGAAATCCGCATTTCCACACGCCTGCGGCCATCGAGCGCGTGCGCTTCCACGTCACCGAGGACGCCGCCAGCGAACTCAAGCGCTACGCCGCCGGTGATCTGCACATCACCGAAACCGTACCGCCCGGTCGGCTGGACCGGCTGCGCGCACGCTTCGGCGACGAGCTGCGGATCAGCCCCTATCTCGGCGTGTTCTTTCTGGGCCTGAACATCGAGCGCCCGCCGCTCGATTCCAAGCCACTGCGCGAAGCGCTGAACCTGAGCATCGACCGCGAGCTGCTGGTGCGCGCAGTGACAGGCATGGGTGAAGCGCCGGCCT
>JBIJCA010000249.1:0-6958 GCA_044344935.1 Aquimonas sp.
GATCCCACCCGTGTGGGCGCAGTGGACGCCCGAACAGCGGCTTGAGCGCGCGCGTGCGGCCTATGCCGAGGCCGGCTATTCGGCGGAGAACCCGGCGCACCTCGTCCTGCGCTACAACACCTCGACCGTGCATCGGCGGGTGGCGCTGGCGGTAGCGGCGATGTGGCGCGAGCAGCTCGGCGTCATCACCGAGCTGCGCAACGAGGAGTGGAAAGTGTTTGTGGCCAATCGCCGGCAGCGCCGGGTGACTGAAGTGTTCCGCGGCGGCTGGATCGCCGACTACGACGACGCCGGCAGCTTTCTCGACCTGTTCACTGCCGGCAGCCCGCTGAACTGGAGCGGCTACGCCGAGGCCGACTACGAGCGCCTGCTGGGCGAAGCACGCGCGGCCAAAGATGCCGACGAACGCGCCCGCCTGCGCGGCGCGGCCGAGGCGCGTCTGCTCGAAGCCTTCCCGATCGTGCCGCTGTATTTCTACACCTCGAAGCATCTGGTCAGCCCGCGCCTGCGCGGCTTCGAGCCCAATCCGCTGGACCGCCATCCCAGCCGCTTCCTGCGCTTCGCCGAATGAAGCCCGGGCGCGCACTGCGGCGGCTCGGCGAGGCCGCACTCACCCTGTGGCTGCTGCTGAGCCTGTGCTTCGTGCTGCTGCGGATGGCGCCGGGCGGGCCCTTCGACGGCGAGCGCTCGGCGCCACCGGAGATCGAGGCCGCTCTGGCCCAGGCCTACCGCCTTGATGCACCGCTGTGGCGGCAGTATCTGGACTGGTTCGGCGGCCTCCTGCGCGGCGATCTGGGGCCGAGCTTCACCTATCCCGACCAGCGCGTGGCCGACCTGATCGCGCAGGCGCTGCCGGTGACCCTGATCACCGGCAGCCTGGCCTTGCTGCTGGCGGTCGCGCTGGCGCTGCCGCTGGGCTGGCTGGCCGCGCGCGCGCATGGCCGCTGGCCGGACCGCTTGCTGATGGGGCTGTCCGGGCTCGGGCTTGCGCTACCCAAGTACGTGGTCGCGCCGCTGCTGGTGCTGGCATTCGCTGTGCTGCTCAAGCTGCTGCCGGCCGGTGGCTGGGGCCGCGCGGATCAGCTCGTGCTGCCGGTGCTGGCGCTCGCCCTGCCCAATCTTGCGTATGCGGCGCGGCTGGTTCGCGCCGGCCTGCTCGAAGCCTGGGAATCCGACTGGTACCGAGCCGCTCGGGCGCGCGGGCTGACGCCTTCCACCCTGCTGCTGCGCCAGGCCGCGCCGGTGGCCCTGCTGCCGCTGCTGGCCTGGATCGCGCCGGCCGCCATCAATCTGCTCAGCGGCTCGGCGGTCGTCGAGCAGATCTTCGGCCTGCCCGGGCTGGGGCGCTACTTCGTGCAGGGCGCGCTCAACCGCGACTACACGCTGGTGATGGGCGTGGTGGCGGTCGTCGGCATCGGCATCGTGCTGGTCAACGCGTGCGTCGACGCCGTGCGCGCGCGCATCGAACGCCCGACCGGCGCGCCAGGATAGGGTGGGCCCTGGCCCACCATGGGGCCAAAACTCGCCACTCGCCACTCGCCCAAGCACAGGGCCGAAGCTCGCCACAGCTGCGCTGCGGGCAGCTCCGCACCATGCGATCGGCGTGCGGCAGACGAAGGCGAACCTGCTGCCACGGTGGGCCAGGGCCCACCCTACGAGCATCGCGTCGAGCCTCAGCGCTGGAGCAGCCGGCGCGTTCAGCGGCACAAGGATCGACGCGCGTTCACGCCATGGATGACGCGTGCATTCGCGCCGGAGGTCGGGCGTCGAGGGAAAAGGGCAAAGGACCGCAGATCTAGGATCACGGCAATCGACCGCAACGCGCTGCCGCCCTCAAGCGGGCGCATCCAGCGGCCAGCGCAGCTGCGATTCCTCAAGCGGGCGCGCGAACAGATAGCCCTGCCCGGTGTCGCAGCCCAGGGCGCGCAGTACCGCGGCTTCTTCGAGGGTCTCCACGCCCTCCGCGACCGTCGCCAACTGCAGTTCCTCGGCCAGCGCCAGGATCGCCTTCACGATGCCCTGGGTCGTGCTTGAACTGCCCATGCCGCGCACGAAGCTCTGATCGATCTTCAGCCGGTCCGGCTTGAGCCGTCCGAGGTAGGCCAGCGACGAGAAGCCGGTGCCGAAGTCATCGATGGCGAGCTTCAGGCCGCTGGCGCGCAGACGGTCCAGACGCGTCAGCGTCTCGTCGGCTCGATCCATCAGCACCGATTCGGTCAGTTCGAGTTCCAGCAGTTCGGCGGGCAGCCCGCTGTCGCCCAGGGCCGCGCGCACGGTCGCCTCGAAATCGTCGCGACTGAACTGCAGCGCGGACACGTTGACGGAGACCGGCACTGCGGGCAGACCGCCGGCGCGCAGGCGCATCGCCGCCGCGCAGGCCTCGCGCAGCACGAAGCGGCCGAGCGGCACGATCAGCCCGGTGCGTTCCGCCATGCTGATGAAGTCGCCCGGCGGGACCAGTCCGCGCTCGGGATGACGCCAGCGCACCAGCGCCTCGTAACCGGCGAGTGCACCGCTGCCGAGCTCGACCTGCGGCTGGTAGACCACGAAGAACTCGTTGCGGCTGAGCGCCAGGCGCAGCTGCGACTCCAGGGTCAAGGCTTCGAGGCTGTCGCCGTGCAGCAGAGGGCTGTAGGCCTGCACGCCGTTGCGTCCGGCCAACTGCGCTGCGACCAGGGCCCGCTCCGCAGCAGTCGCGAGGCCTTCGGCATCGACGCCATCGCGCGGCCCGAAGGCCACCCCCAGGCTGAGCCCCAGCACCAGTTCGCGCCCGGCCAGCTGGATCGGCTGGCACAGCCGCCCATGCAGGCTCTCGGCCTGCTGCTGGGCACCCTGAGGGTCGTCGGCATGGGTGAGCACCAGAAATTCGTCGGCACTGATGCGGGCGATCCACGCCTCTGCCGGCAGCGCCGCCATCAGCCGCTCGGCCACCCCGCGCAGCAGCGCGTCGCCCGCTTCATACCCGAGCGACTCGTTGATCTGCCGGAAGCGATCGATGTCTATGTGCATCAGCGCCACCGATGGCGCCGCCTGCGCCAGCTCGACGGTGAGCGCCTCCATCAAGCGCTCGCGACGCGGCAGCCCGGTCAGCAGATCGTGCGCGCCGAGGTATTCGATGCGCGACTCGATCGCCTTGCGGTCACTGATATCGACGAACTGGCCGATGTAATGCAAGGGCTGCCCATCGGCGTCATCGACCCGGCTGATGGTCAACCACTGCGGATACACCTCGCCGTTGCGGCGCCGGTTCCAGACTTCGCCTTGCCAGCGACCCTGCTCGATGAGCTGCTGCCACATGTGCGCGTAGAAGGCAGGCGAATGGCGACCCGAAGAAAGCAGGCTGGGACGCTGTCCGAGCACTTCCCCGCGAGCGAACCCGGTGATCGCGACGAAGGCATCGTTGACGTTGATGATCCGATCTTCGGCGTCGCAGATCAGGATGCCCAGCTGGCTTTTGTCGAAAACCTCGCTGGCCAGGCGCAACGCGGACTCTCCGCGCTTGCGCGCGTCGATGTCGATCAGCACGCCGGCCAGCGCGCGCGGCTGGCCCTTGGCGTCGCGCTCGACCACCGTGCCGCGCCCCAGCAGCCACCCGTGGCCATTGCCTCGCGCCACCCGGAACTCTTCGTCGAGCAGGCTCGGACACGGCTGCTGCGGATCGAGCCGCGCGCCCAGCTTTCGCGCGTCCTCAGGGTGCAGCAGCCGATCGAGATGGAGGCGCAGCAGCTGCAACGTGCCGCTCTCGGTGCGCACCTCGCAGCTCAGGCCCGCCTCGGCCTCGCCACTCTGCGCCAAGACCGCTCCGTGGACACCGAGCATCGCCGCTGCCTGCGCCGACAGCTTGAGATGCAGCGGCGCGAGTTCCAGACGCCATGCACCCAGCTCGGCCGCTTCCAAAGCCAGACGCTCGCGGCGCTCGGCACTCCGGCGTGCAGTCTCGGCCCGCTGGCGGGCCAGCTGCACCTGCAGATCGCGGACCAGCACTTCGAGCGCCGGCAGCCATTCCGATTCCCGCATAGCCTCGGCGCTGGGGCGCACGGCGAGCACGCTGGGCTCGTCGGCTTCGGCGCTCGACGCTGGCGACAGTTCGAAGCGAAGCAGCGATCTGTCCGCCGCTGGCGCGACTGCCTCGACACTGTCCCGATCGTGGTCGCGTGTGACCCGACGGCTGCCAGCGCACAGCGGACTCGCCGTCGGGTCCGCGCCGAGCACACGCGCTTCCTCGAAGGCGCCGCTTTCGATGAGCAGTTCGCAGATGCGCTGCAGGCGCTCCGTCAAAGGGCGATCCTCTCCGAGAACCCGGCTGCTGGCGACCGCCAGGCGCTGCACCGCCTCGTGGCGATGCAGACGGGCCAGGCCGGCATCGAGCGCGCGACCGACCGCACCGAGCTCATCGCGACCATCGACCCCCGAAGGGTGCAGGGCAGCGCCCGGCCGCATCGAGTCAGCGGCCGCCTGCAGGCGCGCGCCGCGCTCGAGCAGCAGCAGCCGCAGCCGCAGCCGCAGCAGCCACCAGGCGAGCACCGATGCCAGAATCAAGGCCAGCGCTTCGCCGCGGAAGACCTGCCGCATCCGCCAGCGCGCGCGCGCCTCGGCAAGGTCGGTGTCGGCGATCACCAGCAGCCTTCCGTAACCCGGCGGCGCACTGCGGATCAGCACCGGCTCGAGCAGCACCAGAAGCGAACCTTCCGCGTGGGTGAACGGAGCGTCCGCGGGGCTGCCCTGGAGTCGCGCGATCTGCGCGTATTCGGCTTCAGGCAGGCGGCGGCCAAGCTCCGCCAGGGCGCGCCCGGTGTCGGCACGGCGCAGACCGGCCAGCACGGTTCCATCGGCGCCCAGCAGCCAGGCCTCGCGTATCGGCTCGTACAGGCCGAGGCGGGTCACCAATCCGCGCGTAGCGGTCGCATCGCCCAACTCGGCATCGCTGTCCAGACGACGGGCGGTCTGACCGACGATCTCACCCAGCTCCTGTGCCGCGTCCTCGCGCGCCTCGCGCTCGACCTGCCGCGTGCGGAGCTGGAACAGCACCAGCAGCACCAGCGCGCAGACGCTGACGATCAGGAGGGGCAGCGTCAGGCGCGCCGGCCACTGGGTCAGCACCCGCTGCAGCGCACGCTCAGCGTGCATCGGAGAACCTCTTCAACAGAGCCGCCTGCGGCGCCGGCGACAGCACGGCGGAATCGAAGCGCACGATCTCGCCGCGCGACTCAAGCAGCTGTGCCAGCCCCGGCAGCACGCGCGCCAGCTCGGAATCCGTCTCGGTCAGCAGGGCGTGGCTGCGGCGGGTATCGAAGAACTCGATGCCGGCCAGCGCCCGCCGGTATTCCGTCTCGGTCAGGCCCGTGCCCGGCACCAGCTGCTCGAACGGCAGGGCGCCGGCGCTGCGGAACGCAGCGACGCCTTCTTCCCACAGTGCCAGGACGCGCTGCAGGTCGTCATCGCGCGCATCGACGACCGCGCCGCGCGCCACCAGCACGTCGTAGATCAGGCCGGGCATTTCGCGGGTGCTGTGCAGCAGCACATGACCCTCGGCCAGCAGACGGCTCAGCAGGGGCTCATAGCAGACGATGGCGTCGGCATCTCCCTCGGCCCAGCGGGCTTCCAGGTGCTGCGCCCGCACCTGCACAGGCTGCAGGTGCCGTATCTGCAGTCCCTCGACCCGCAGTGCAGCCGCCAGCATCAGGCCCCCCGCGGCGCTGTCCTCGACCAGCACGCGCCTGCCCGCGAGCCCTGCGCCAGGGTCGACGCCGGCCCGCAGCACGATGCCATCGGCACCGCGGGAATCCGAAAGCACTGCGATCACGCGCAGGTCCGGCACATGCCGCTGCAGGCGCAGAGCCTCGTCGAGGGTGACGCCGGCTGCGTCGATACGACCATCACGCAGGGCGGTCTGGGTGTCCGTGGCGGAGGGCATTTCGACCAGACGGATCGAGGGCGGCAAGCGGTCCTGCTCACGCAGCAGCACCAGCGGGTCATAGCCGAGCCAGGGGCCTATGGCCACCGTCAAGGGTGCCTGGGGCGGCGGCGTCATCGCCACTCCCGTGAGCATCGCCACGACGCCCACGAACAGCAGGACCGCCAGTGTTCTGACGCGCCGGTCGCGCCCTCGACGCGCGAGCGACGCAGTCAGATCAGCAAGTGGGGGACTTGGACTCAAGGGGGTGTTCATGCACGCCGGGGCGAGCCGTACTTGCAATCAGCGTGCCTGCGGAAGCCCCGTGGCGTTCCAGTCGCGGGCGCAAAACGCCAACGCAGCGATGCGATTTCCGCGGTACAGGACTTGCTTCGTGCCGCCACGCCCCGATCCGCTCACGTCTTCGACGATCCGGCGGGGCGGCAGCCGTCGATCCAGGAGTGGACACATGAATGCACCCGCAGAGCCCCGCGGTACCCGCGTGAGGATCCCCGATCCGAACTGGGACAAGATGCGAGAAACCGTGCTCATGATGGAGCTCGCGGTTGGTCAGATTGAAGGCGCCATGCGCGACAGCGACAGCTCGGTGCAGGTGCTCACCGACACCTTCACGATCATGGCGAAGCACATGGCCGTGATCGCCGCCGACGCCAACAGCCTGCCGGAGGACGGTGAACTGGGCGACGTGAAGCGCCGGATGGCCGGCGCGGCCGCCCAGGTCACCGGCATGGTTCATCAGTCGATCATCGCCTTCCAGTTCTACGATCGGCTGGTGCAGCGCCTCAGCCACGTCAGCCATGGCCTGGAATGGCTGGCCGAGGTGGTCAGCGACGAGGAGCGAGCCACCACGCCGGAGCAGTGGCTGCATCTGCAGGAGAAGATCCGCGCTCGCTACTCGATGCCAGAGGAAGTCGAGATGTTCGAAGCGGTGTTGCTGCACGGCAGGACGGTGCAGCAGGCGCTGGCCGACTTCATGGAGAAAATGCGCAACAAGGGCGACAACATCGAGCTGTTCTAGCCGATCGTCGAGGGAGCCTCCCGCCC
>JBIJCA010000104.1:0-13927 GCA_044344935.1 Aquimonas sp.
CCCACGCACGCAGCGGTGCTTACGCTCCACGGCTCGCTCTGTTTGCGGGCGTAGGCCTTGGTGTCGGGTCTGGCCTAGCCTCGCCCATCGAAGCCCGCGGTTTGCAGGCCCACCTCGGCGACACGTATGAACAAAGCGGGCAGGCTCACCGCTGAGGGAATGATGGTATGCGAGCCGGGGTCAGGTCTAGCGAAGTAGCATCGCGCTGCCGCAAGCGGACGATCTGGCTGCTGGTGCTACAAGGCTAGACCTGACCCAGTAGCCCTCGTCTGGGCCCTGGTTCACGGCTGGGCTCGCTTGGTGATCGATGGACTCACCTATTACCTGCCGGAAGGCTCGATCACACCTGCGTCGATTGCGGCGCGGGCGATCATCGCTTCATGGTCGAGAAACGAGGTCTAGCCGGCTCGGGTGGCGGAGCGAAGCTCAGTTCCCCCCCACACAAGGAAACACCACCCACGTACGCAGCGGTGCTTACGCTCCACGGCTCGCTCTGTTTGCGGGCGTAGGCCTTGGTGTCGGGTCTGGCCTAGCCTCGCCCATCGAAGCCCGCGGTTTGCAGGCCCACCTCGGCGACACGTATGAACAAAGCGGGCAGGCTCACCGCTGAGGGAATGATGGTATGCGAGCCGGGGTCATGCGAGCCGGGGTCAGGTCTAGCGAAGTAGCATCGCGCTGCCGCAAGCGGACGATCTGGCTGCTGGTGCTACAAGGCTAGACCTGACCCAGTAGCCCTCGGCTCGTCATCCGCCGAACTCGCCCAAGTCGATCATCGGTAGACTTCGTGGCGCCCCTCAGCACCCCGTGCTTTAGCGCTTCACCTGCGCGTGAACCCAACCCGCCCGCCTTCGGAGTCACCATGCCCTTTCGCTCGTGCTTCGCTGCGCTGTTGATGCTCCCGCTTTCGACGCCGCTCCACGCAGGCACAGTGTTCGATCCGGCGATGGCGCCGCGCATTGACGCGGTGTTCGCCGACTACGCCAAGCCCGGCTCGCCGGGTTGCGCGTTTGCGCTGTACGAGCGCGGGCGTGTGCTCTATGAGCAGGGCTACGGCTTGGCGAGCATCGAACATGGGGTCGCGATCGATCCGCGGCAGACGGTGTTCGACATCGGCTCGACCTCCAAGCAGTTCACTGCCGCCAGCATCCTGCTGCTGGCGCAGGACGGAAAACTCGCGTTGGGTGACAGCGTGCGCACGTTCGTGCCGGAGCTGCCCGAGTACTTCGACGGGGTCACGCTGGATCACCTGCTGTATCACACCGGTGGCGTGCGCGACTACATCGGCCTGCTGATGCTGGGCGGCATCAATATCCAGGATCACACCACCGACGCCGATGCCCTGCGCGCCATTGCGCGTCAGCACGCGCTGGATTTCTTGCCGGGCAGCGAGCATAGCTACAGCAATTCCGGCTACTTTCTGCTGTCGCTGGTGGTGAAGAAGGCCAGCGGAAAGTCGCTAAGTGGGTTCGCGCAGGAGCGTATTTTCACGCCGCTCGGCATGCAGCACACCCGGGTGCTCGACAATCACCGCCAGGTGATCCCGCATCGCGCAACGTCGTATGAGCCCGGCCCGGAGGGCAGCTGGATCTTGTCGACCTCGGCCTGGGAGCAGACTGGCGATGGCCAGGTCCAGACCACGGTGGGGGATCTGGCGCGATGGGATGCGAACTTCTATGAGCCCAAAGTCGGCGGCAGTGCACTGATCGAACAATTGCAGCAGGTGGGCAGCCTCAACGATGGCAAACCCATCACCTACGCGCGCGGCTTGATCGTCGACGACTACCGCGGTTTGCGCGCTGTATCGCATGGCGGTTCCTGGATGGGATTCCGGTCTGAGCTGCTGCGCTTTCCCGAAGCCGGCGTGAGTGCGGTGGCTCTGTGCAACGTCGGGTCCAGCGAACCTTGGGGATTGACGCGCCCTGTGGCCGACGTGGTGCTGGAGGGTCAGCTGCAGGCTGCATCGAACCCAGCGACCGTGCCGGCGAACGCTGAGGGATCCGCCGAGAAAACGGCCGAGGCGCCGTCGTTCGAGCCCGATGAGTACACCGGGATCTATTTCGGGTCTGAACAGGCGCTGGTGCGCCGAATCGAACTCCGCGAAGGCAAGCTCTGGTACGTGCGTGACGGCGGCCAGGACAGCGAACTGGCCTATGCAGGCGAGGCCCGATTCAACATGGTCGATGTGCCTGTACCCGCCGCTCTGCAGTTCGGCGTTGACGAAGAGGGAAAGCGCCGCATGACGCTCGACATGGGCGGGCAGCTCACCGTCATGCAGGCGGTGGCGCCGTTCGCCCCCGATGCCGATGTCCTCGCCACGTTCGCCGGCGAGTACGAAAGCGTGGAGCTCGACACCCGCTGGCGTCTGGCGGTCGACGGCACGCAGTTGAACCTGCATCCGCGCCGCGGTGACGCGCTGCCACTGACGCCTGCGTTCACCGATGCCTTCACCGGCAGCGGCCTGCTGCGTTTTGAGCGCAACGCTGCGGGCGACATCACCGGCTTTGAAGTCAACATCGGCCGCGCACGCGGCATTGGCTTTCGCCGTCGACCGGAGACATCGATCGATTGATTCGGGGGGCGTGCGACAGGCAACAGAAGCGCTGAGAGCATGTGAGAAAACCATCCGCCTACTGCGGCCGCCTCTGGACGCCCGTGGCGGCAGCGCGCTACGCGAATTCCGCGGTCATTTGGCTCGCCAAACTCCCTTGAATTCATGTAACGCGCTTTGCCACAAGCGCCCAGCGACGCCCTCGCTACGGCGTCTGGGATTTTTCACACGCTTTGAGGCGAGCGCTGGCGGGACGACTGAATCCTTCCCAAGATTCGGACTTCACTCGTTTCCTGTGGGCCCGCTTGGTGTAGAAGCCCGGCGCCTCCGGGCTTGCGCGGAGCACCGGCAACCGCTGATCGATCAGGCCCTGCCTGCGCGTGTATCCGAAACAATATGCGCCGTTGTCGTCACCGTGGACGGGTGGATGTTTGCCTTCCCGCCACACACGCTGGCTCGATCGGCCCGCCCGAGACCTCCGGAGGTTTCCGCCTCTTTCGCTCGCCTTTGCTGAGGGAGTCCGGCGCCAGCCCCAGCAAAGTTGCAGCAGTTCCCGCCCGAGCTGCGCTGCGTTTCGCACCCCGCCACAAACCGCAGCCGCCCCGCGCGATGCAGGGCGACTGCGGTCTCAGTGCCGGTTGCGATGGAGCAGGCGGCCGTGACTCAGCAGGGTTCGCTGCCGTTGTCGGAACCGGAGGGCTGCGTCTCGCGGGTCTCTGTCACCTTGACGTCTCGCAGGCTCCAGCGGTCGCCGGTCATCTGATAGCTGACCATCGAGTCCACTTCACGCTGCGGTTCTCCCTTCGCATCGGCGTAGTACAGCGAGGTCACGCGGAACTCGAGTACCTCCCCTTTGCGGACCGAGCTGCGGATGCTGGTGTGATTGGCCTGGAGTTCAGCGCTCGGCGTGCTTGCCAGGGACGACAGGATGGCGATCTGCGCGTGGGCCTTCAGATCGTTGGCGATGCGTGTCTCGTCGGGCAGGCCGGTGAGCGGGGCCGGGGCCTCCGCGGTCTGGACCACCGGATCCTGCGCTGCGTGCGCGGGCTTGAGCGATGCGTGTAGAGCGAAGGGGGCGATCAGCAGCAGGGCGACGAGCTTGGGTGACGGCATGGGCGGCTCCTTGAGGCAAGGTCCCCGCGGACCCGCCGTGTTTGGCGGGTGCAAGGGCGAGATCAGGTCGATCGCGCAAGAGCGACGACTGCTGCGAGGAGGTGAAGTTCCGCGGCGGCGCCGACACGAGCCAGGGTGAGGCGACGCCGACACACGAACCAGGGCAAAGACCGGAAAGACAGCATCGGTGCGTCGCCATCACTTCGCGGCCACTGGGCTTCGATTCCCGGTTGCAGCCGGTGGTCGGCATCTTCGAACACGGACGGTGGCGGGCGAGAAAGAGCGAGAGCATGGATGCGGGTCGGGTGACTGAGCGCTCGGTTCTGAGGATGTGAGGACGGCCCCAGACTGCGAGTGCCGCCTTCTTCGCATGAGGAGGTCGATCTCCCAACGCTCGGGTTTCACCTGCCGCGCTGAGGCGAGAGCGATTTCATGAGTGTTCGCCTCGGCGTCTCGACTCTTTCACGCTTCGGCGGCGTCAACCGGCCTGTGCGCTGCGGCGGTAGCGGCCGCACTCGCCTGGAACTCCATGCTGAGTTGTGCCGCCAGACGCATCGGATCGAAGGGTTTGCTGATGACGGTGAACGCGCCGAGCTGCTTCAGCTGGGCAATCTCGGAGGGGTCCGTCTTCGCAGTCATGAAGGCGATCGGCACCTGTGCGATGGGGGGCAGCTGGCGTAGGGCTTGCAACGTGGCCGGACCGTCCATGCCCGGCATCATCACGTCGAGCAGGATCATATCCGGTGAGAACGCCATGACCTCCATCAATGCTTCCGGGCCGGAGCTGCAGGTCTTGACCACGAGACCGCCGATCAACTCCAGCGCCAGCCGGGCAATCTCGTGGATGTCCGGTTCGTCTTCCACGCACATCACCCGACGCAGTTCACCCATGGTTCTGACTCCGGTCATTGACTCGCTGAGCCGCGAGCGTACGCGGGACTCCGTTGCCTGCGTTCACGCTGCTGCACGCGCTTCGACGCGTGAGCCGAAAAGGCAAGTCTCGTTCCCGACGCTACGCAGGCCCGCCAGCCGTCGGAAATCCGTTGGGCCGGCCTGGCCCGCGCCTGGCCAACGACAGCCCGCGGTGGCAGCGGCACCTCGCGTGTCCCGTTCGGTGGTTCAGCGTGAGCACCGTGTCAGCCTACGCAGCCGGTCGCTTTTCTGGCGCCTTCGGTGGTGCTGCGTGCCGGTCGACGCTGTGCGCGCAGCGCGGCTCGGGGTTGCGGCAGCGTCTGCCGCAGACGTCATCGAGGTGGGCCGGCAGTGGTGAAGGAGCAAACGCCGTCCCATCCCTCACGCCGCGAGATCTGGCGCCGCCTGCGGTTCTGGCTGGTGGTGACGGCCGGCGGCGTCGTGTGCAACGCGCTGGCAGCGCCGCTGCCCGGCGCTGTTCCGCTGCTGCTCGGGGGAATTGCGCCTGCGGTGCTGGCCAAACACATGCGCTGGCCGTGGGTGCTCGCGAGCGCGCTGCTGGTATCCGCGCCGCTGACCTCCGGGCCCTGGGCAGGCTTCGCTCTGCTGCACGGCCTGATCCTGGTGGCGGTGTCCGCGCGCCCGGCGCATGCCCGCCATTTGCCCTGGCTTCTCGTCCTCGTGCTTGTTCCCTGCGCGCTGGCCTTGAGCTTTCCCACGCCGTTCTCCGGCATCGCCTGGCTGTTGGGCAGCCTCAATCTGCTGCTCGGTGTGGCGGTGGCGCACCTCACCGCGCGCCAACTTCGAGCCTTCATCCGCCAGCGAGCGGATGCTTCCGAACGCAGTCTGGGCGATCAGATCGCGTCGAGTGGTGTTGCGACGCTCTGGCCCGTGCTGGTGCTGGCCCTGCTCGCGCTGGCGTTCGCTGGCTGGAAGATCGAGCTGGGGCGTCGTGCGGCGGCGCTGGGGCTGCGCGCCGAGCAGGCGGCCGCCGTCGTATCGGACCATCTCCTCGCGCACCAGCGCGCCGTAGCCCAGGCAGCGGCAGACGTGAGGCTGCCGATGCGGCCTCCTGTGCTGGACGGCATCCGCGCGACGCACCCGGGGTTTCTCACTCTGCTGGTGACCGATGCTCAGGGCGTGCTTATCGATTTCCGCGCCCCGAGCCCCTTCGGCTCGCGGCGCTCGGTGGAGGACCGCGAGTACTTCCGCGAGCCGCGGCGGAGCGGCGCGAGCTACATCAGCCCTGTGTTCCGGGGGCGTGGGTTCGGTAGCGACATCCTGGTTGCTGTCAGCGCGCCGTATCGCGATGCGCAGCAAGCGTTTGCAGGGGTGGTCCAGGGGTCGCTCTCGCTGGCGGTTCTGGCCGAGCGTCTGCGCAGAATCGCCGTACAGCACGAACTGCAGATGGTGCTCAGTGACGGTTCCGGGACGGTCGTTCTGTCCACTCTGGAAATGCTCGCCCCCTTGGATCAGGCCAAGGGAGCGCTGATCGAGCCGGGGTCGAGTCGCCTTTCTTGGCGCATGAACCAGGCGCGGCAGCACATGCTGAAATCCTCGACCCTGCCGGATCTCGGCTGGAGCGTCACTCTCCTCCAACCCCTGGCGCCCTTGGCGCTTCTGCAGAGCGTGAGCTTCGCGCTCACCGGCAGCGCCGCGCTGTTGGGCTTGCTGCTGCTGGGATGGGGCTCCCGTCGTTTCGCCCGGCCGTTTGCACACCCGCTGAAGGAGATGGTGAGCCGCATTCGGGCGCTCGATCTGGCGGTGCCGAGTACCCTGGCGCCACTGCAGCTGCGGGCGTCCAGCCTTGAGTTCGCGTCCCTGGCCGACGACTTCAACGCCATGGTGCGGCGCCTGAATGATCTCGGGGAAGACCTGCGACGTGCTCTGGAAGCACAGGCTCAGCTCAATCGAGAGCTCGAGGCGCGCGTCGAAGAGCGCACCGATGAACTCGCCAAAGCCCTGGTCAGCGCCGAGCGCCTAGCCGAAGCCAAGTCCCGCTTCCTTTCGCAGATGAGCCACGAGCTGCGCACTCCGCTCACGGCCATCCTGGGCTTTGCAGAGCAGGCCAGGCTCGACCCGGGGGATTCGCAGCGCAGTGCGCAGGCGCTGGAGGTGGTGGTGCGCAATGGTCGCCATCTGCTCGGCATCGTCAACGATGTGCTTGATGCTGCGCGAATCGACTCGGGTCAGCTGGAGGTGGTGCTGGAGCCGTGCTCGCCGCTGGCGCTGGTGGACGATGTCTTCGCGCTGCTGCGGCCGGACGCCGAAATGCGCGATCTGAGGCTTGAGCTGGAGTGCCGCTGGCCCCTGCCTGCATCCATCGACACCGATCCCCTGCGCCTGCGCCAGGCGCTCATCAATCTGGTCGGCAACGCCTTGAAGTTCACCGAACTCGGCCGCGTCCAGATCGGCCTGTCGGTGTTCGAGGCCTGGCTGCAGATCGACGTCAGGGACACCGGCATCGGCATCAGCGCCGAGCAACTCGAACGGCTGTTCAAGAGGTTCGAGCAGGCGGATGTGTCCGTGACCCGGCGATTCGGTGGCTCCGGGCTGGGCCTCTACATCAGCAAGCGATGGGTGGAGGCTCTGGGCGGGGCGCTCGAGGCGGAGAGCGTTCTGGGCGAGGGCAGCTGCTTCAGCCTCCGCTTGCCCCTGGCAGCCCAGGTGACCTGGATCGAGTCCCGGGAGGCCGCCGCGGACGCCGCTCCGGCAGCTCTGATCATCCCGCGGCTCACAGGCAAGGTGCTGGTGGTCGATGACGTCGAGGACCTGAGAGATCTCATCACACAGGCAGTCGGCGTCACCGGCGTCCAGTGCGAGACGGCGTCGAATGGTGCCGAGGGGGTCGAGCGTGCCCTGGCGCAGCCCTTCGATCTGATCCTGCTCGACAGGCACATGCCCGTGCTGGATGGGTGCAGCGCCATGCGGCAGCTGCGTGAATCGGGTTGCACCGCGGCCATCGTCGCGCTGACCGCCGACGTGCTGGAACACGAAGCGGGCGACGACAGCTACGCCGGCTTCGACGCCATGCTGGCCAAGCCGCTCGATCGTGGTCGTCTCTTCGCGGTGCTGGCCAAATTCCTCTCGCCAGCGCCCGCGCCCATTCCGGAAGCGGCACCCGCAGCTCCGTCTGCTGACACCCCGGAAGCCCTCGCTGTCATGGCGGCCTTGGCCCAGCTCCGTGCGCGCTACGGTGGCCGACTGTTGGAGGAGCGCGAAGCCTTGCAGCGCGAGATGTCCCGCCTCGACCTCGACGCACTCAAGATGAGGCTCCACACCTTGAAGGGCTCGGCTGGAACGTTTGGCTTCGCCGAGGTCAGCGCGGCGGCGGCGCAGGTCGAAGCGGCGCTGAAGCAGGGCGAGGCGTTCGAGCTTCAAGAGCTGCAGGCGCTGTTGGCGCCGGTGATCGAAGCGATGCGTGCGGCAGATGGCGACATTTCGCCCGCCTAGGTGTCGCGAGCAGCGTGCCGATGACTTCGGGTGTCATCGACCGGCACCGCACAATCGGGCCCGGAAGTCGACCGGGAGCGCTGCGAACGCAGCACCCCCGGGGGCGATCGAGGGTGTCGAGGCGATGGCCGCCTTGTTTCGGCGCAGGCTCAGCGCTCGTCAAAGACGAAGCGGTCGGCGATTTCGCTGAGTCGCTGAGTCTCGGAACTCAAGGCCTGGGCGGCAGCCGCGACTTCTTCGACCAGGGCGGCGTTGGCTTGAGTGGCCTGGTCCATCTGGGTGACCGCGCGGTTGACCTCGGTGATGCCGCGTGCCTGTTCGGCGGCAGCGGCGCTGATCTCCGCGACGATGCCCGCAACCTGCTGCGAGGAGTTGACGATCTCGTGCATGCGGCTGCCGGCCTGCTGCACCAGCACCGAGCCGGACTCGATCTTGCTCGCGGTGTCGTTGATCAGCGTGGCGATCTCCTTGGCGGCATTCGCAGACCGCTGTGCGAGTGCGCGAACTTCGCTGGCCACCACCGCGAAACCCCGCCCCTGTTCGCCGGCGCGTGCGGCTTCCACCGCGGCATTGAGGGCCAGGATGTTGGTCTGGAAGGCGATTCCGTCGATGGTCGAGATGATGTCGGCCATCTGGCGGGAGGCGGCCTCGATTCCCTGCATTGTCGCCACCACCTGGGCGACGACCTTGCCGCCGTCCTCCGCCACGGCCGTGGCGCGGCTCGCGAGCGCGTTGGCCTGCTGGGCGTTGTCGGCGGTGTGCTTCACCGTGGAAGTGATTTCCTCGAGTGCCGACGCGGTCTCCTCGATACTGGCTGCAGCCTGTTCGGTGCGCTGGGAAAGATCGGCATTGCCCTGCGAGATCTCCCCGGCGGACACGTCGATCTGTCGCACCGCCGTCTGGATATCGCCAATCACCGACGACAGGGCTTCCGAGGTGCGGTTGACGTTGGCGTTGATCTCGCCGAACTTGCCCAGCAGCGCGGCATTCGAGCGGACGCCAAGGCGACCTTCCGCCAGCGCCGCCATCACGATCTCGACCTCCGACAGGGCCTGGCCGGTGGTGCCGATCAGGTTGTTGACGATCTCGGCCAGTTCGACGAAGCGCTCATCGTTGACCGTCACTTCGACCCGCGCGTTGAGGAAGCCCGCCGCGGCACGCTGCACGACATTGCGCAGGCCGTGGCGGAAGCTGGATTCCGCGCTCCGGTCCAGCCACTCCAGCGCGGTGCCGATGCGTTCGCCTTCGGCGTTGAACACGGGATTGGCGAACAGCTCGAACACGCGTTCGCCGATGCGGATGCGGCCTGCGTGGGTGTCCTTGAGCGCAGAGATCATTCCGCGCTGTTTGCCCGGGTCCTTGTGGAACTGATCGAAGTTCGCGCCCAGCACCTTGCTGGCGGCGAAGCCGGGCAGGTGGGCGGCGATCTCCTGCTCCGCGTCGAGAAGGGTCCTGGAGACGGAGCGATTCATGTAGACGATGACGCCTTCGTGATCCGCCACCATCATGCCGCCCGAGGCCACGTCCAGTGCGGCGCGGATACGGGCGTTCTCTGCGGCGACTTTCGCCTCGCGTTCGATGCGCTCCTTCAGCTCGCGCTGCATGGTGTCGAGCGAGCGGATGAGGTCTCCGACTTCGTCCTGGCTCTGGGCGACGAGTCGATTGTCGAGCTGCATGCGCGCGATGCGGGCTGCCGCCTGCTGTGCGGTCAGAATTGGACGAACGATTCGGCGGGCGAACAGACCGCTGGCGAGTGCGGCGATCAGCGCCACCACGACCACGGCGAGGGTCAACAGCCAGACCAGCTGCCGCGCCGACGCATAGGCGCTGTCGGTGTCGTAGGTGGCGAGAATGGCCCAGTTCAGGCCCGGTGCAACGTTGACACTGCGCCCGCTGACCAGCGCCTCGCGGCCGTCGAGCGTCTCGCCCGGGCCGCTGAAATCCTGGCCGCCCAACACGGTATCGATGGCGGCCAGCTGCAGACGCGACTCCTCCGGCTGATTGAAATGGCGGGCCACCGAGAAGCGGGCGTCGTCCAGGCGGGAGTCGGAACGCAGCAGTCGATCGGGCCCGACCAGGAAGACGTCCTGACCGTCACGCAGGCCGGCGGAGTCCGACACGATCTCGGAAATGCGCTTCAGACTGATCTGAACGATGGCCACGCCGATCGCCTGGCCGTCGTCCAGGATGGGGCTGGCCAGGAACATCGCGGGTGACTCAAAGCTCGGGCCGTAGGGCGCGTAGTCGTCCACTGCGATGGCGCCGGGCTGATCCAGTGCCAGGCCCGCGCGGGCGACTCGCGCCAGACCTGTGTCACGCCAGGGGCCGCTGAACAGATTGGTGGCGTAGTCCAGCTCCTTGAACACGCTGTACACCACGTTGCCCTCGGTATCGACGAGGAAGATGTCGTAGTACTCGCTGCGCTGCAGGTGGGAGCGATAGATCGGGTGATACAGGGCGTGCGCCTGGCCGTAATCGGTGCTGCCAGGGAGGGTGATCAATCCGTCCTTCTCACCCAGTGGCGCGGGATTGTCGGCGATGAACAGCTTCTGCAGCTTTGCGGCGGCCGGTGACAGCGACGCCGCAAACGCCGCGCCCTCCGGTCCGGTGCGCTCATTGGCCTTGCGATAGGCGGCCCCGAAGACCTGATCGACGAACCCGGCCACGGCCGCGCGTGATTCGACGGTGGCCGCTTCGAGATCGGCGTCCTCGCCCAGCTCCTGGTCAAGAAATGTCTGGAAGCCGGTGGCGAACGCGGGCATGGCCTGTCGGCTCATCTGGCTTTCCGCCAGTGCCATCACATCGTGGCGGACGGATTCGAGGTAAGCCGCGATCTCCGATCCCTTGAGGCCGGCCTGGGAATCCAGGGTGTCGGCGGCGGATTTACCCAGCAGGCTGCGGCTCTGCTGGCTGGAAAATGCGCCCAGCAGCACCAGCGGCACCAGGCTGATCAACAGCGTCACCAGAATCAGGCGATTGCGAAGCATGTTCTCCCCCTCGAATAGGGTGCCGAACCGAGCTTCGGCCCCTGATGTACAGGCGCCCACTGCAAGACGCGTGCGCATTCCTTCAGTCAACCGGCTGGCGTTGTGGCGGCGCCCGGAAAAGCGCGCCTCTGCGCGGGGCCGTCCGCTCGCGCGGTCTGCGGGGAGCCGGGGTCGGGTCAAGGGAGTTGCACCGCTGCGCTGTCTTCACCTCGCCGCCGGCCGGCGTGCTTCCGCGGTGGACGCCAGGCGCGGCGCCCGATCCCCCGCGCTGCAGGCTGTCGCCGCGCGATGGCCCGTGCCGCTCGATCAACGGCTGCGCGGCGCCGGCTCAAGTCGGAGCTTGCCTAGGGCGCCTCGAAGCCATTGTCGAAGATGGGAGCGGCTACGCAGGAATTGATGTGGATCGATAGCGAAGGGAGTTGGCTTCCGCCGCCACCCGCATTGAGTACCGCCAGATCGATGAAGCCGTCGACGTCGAAATCAGCGGTCAGCACCATGGCGCTACCGGCTGCCGGGAACAAGCGTGGGGCTTCGTAGCCGCCGCTGGCGTTCGCGCGGGCGACCATGCCGCGGAAGCTGGGGGCCGTGTTGGCGGCAGCCAGGTCCATGTGCCCGTCCTTGTCGAAGTCTGCTGCGATCAATGACTGCGGATCGTTGCCCACCGCCACAGGCTGGGCCGCGGCGAGTTGTCCGCTGCTTGTTCCGAGATAGATCAACCCGCTATCGAAGGGCGAGGGTGGTGTCCCACTGTTGTTTCGGAACACGCGACTGGCGACCAGCGCGTCCAGGCGACCGTCGGCATCGATATCGGCCAGCGTGACGCTGCGCGGATTGGCGGCGGCGTCCAGCACTGCGGGCAGCGACTGGACAGCGCTGAATGCCCCTGTGCCATCCCCTGCGAACACGATGAGGCGCCGGCTGAAAAAGCCCACAGTGATCAGGTCGACGTGACCGTCGCCCGTCACATCGCCCGCCGCCACATCGAAAGTGAGATCCAGATCTGGCGAAACCAGCAGCGTGCCGGAGCTGGCGAGCCCGCCCTGACCGTCGCCAAAGGCCAGTCGCAGTCGATCCCGGCCGGCGTCCGTCAGTGCGATGTCCAGATCACCGTCTTCGTCGAAGTCCGCCACCGCAACGCGTTCCATGACGTTGGCGCCGGTGCCGTAGTGGACGTTGCCCGCTTGTGTGAATCCACCGCTGCCATCGCCGAGAAACACCGTGGCGCCGACGATCAACTGCGAAACCACCAGATCCGCATGGCCATCGGCATTGAAATCGCCAACGGCCAGCCCCGTTGCCCGCGCATCGCCGGGCAGATCCACGAGCGACACAGCGGCAGGCTCGACCGTTCCGGTGCCTGTGCCCAATGCGATGAACAGATTGCCGCTGTTGACATTGGCGCTCGCGACATCAGGAATGCTGTCGCTGTTGAAGTCAGCGCTGACCGCATGCACCGCGACCTCTCCGCCCAGCGCGACGCTGGTATTGGGCGCCGGCCCACCGGGCAGCAGCGCGAAGCCAAAGCCGCTGCAGGACGAGGGGCTGGCCTGCACTTGCCAAGCGGGGTTCAGCAGGGTCAGTGCCAGTGCCAGGTTGAGCGCCAGGGTGTTTGGCGTGCGCTGGCGCGCGTGCAGAGCGACTTCACGTGATGTCAGTTTCATGGCGGACCGGCGCTGAGACCCCTCGGGGCGGGCGCATACGGTGAATCGCATCACACATCCGCAGAACTGTCGGGAGTGTGCGATTCGGCACTGACTTTAGTGAGTGTCGGTCCGGCGTTGGTGCGGTGCAGAGCACGGCTGTCCGAGGGGGGCAGGGGCGTGGGGCACGCTGGCATCGCCCATGTCCACGCGTGGCTGCGGCCCTCTCCTCCCAAGTTCCGGACGTGGTCGCGCGAGTGATCGTCTTCCCGTGTCCGGACTCTCGGAGTACGCCACTGCAGCCCGACGGCGGACGCCAAGCCTGTCGCCCGATGCGCCCGCATCATCCGCAGCCGGGAGTATCGGGGGGCAGGGCCACCCCGGATTCAGCACGCTTGAAGGGCGAACGCCGACGCAAGACTCCGCCCGTCAAGATGCCCTCAAGCCCTGCGCCTTGCCACGAAGAACCAGTACAGCAGGCCCACGAACAGCAGCATGCCGAGGATGCGCCCCATCCGATAAGCGACTGAAGACTCCGGCGTGGCCGCGCCGGCCGTGATGTCGGCCGGCACTTCGCCCTGGCCGACGGTCACGAACACGCCGATCGGCTGCAGGCCGCTGGCGCGCTCCACCGAGACCAGCAGGGTGCCTTCGTTCGCTCCGAGCGCGGGAAGCGTCTTGACGAGGGTGCCGTCGAGGATGCGGCCGGTTCCGGCGTTGGCGGCCTCGTACGCGGCATGCAGTTCGGCGCCCAGCAGGGTCTTCATCTGCTCGGGGCTGCGTGGGCCGTGCAGGGCCTCGAACTGCTGCTTGATGGTGCCCGCCGACGTCGTAACCGACATCGCGTCGGGCGAGAACACGACGATGGAGGCGTTGATCGGCGTCGCGACACCCTCAAAGCTGCCATCGAGAACGATCTCGCCCTCGGGTGCTGCATCGGCCGAAAGCGCCAGCACCCGGTAGGCGACCCAGATCGGCGCGTTCGGGTCGACGTTGGGCGGCATCGGAATCGACAGACGGCTCGGCATGTCGGGCGCGAGTGGCGTCGGCAGCTGCTGCGTGGCCAGCACCGCCGCCAGCGCAGGGCTGCACGCGATGAGTCCGGCGAAGACGGTGGCCAGAGCGGAGCGGACAGGGCGCATGGGCGATACCGGTTGGGCGGGTGGGTGGCGAGCGTACGAGGCCGTCGCACCCGGCGTAAAGCCGGTGCCGACGCGGTTCGCTGGGCGTGCTGCCGGTTTCGACGGCAGCCTCTGCAAACCTCGGGCACCGTT
>JBIJCA010000150.1:0-10725 GCA_044344935.1 Aquimonas sp.
GCGTGTTCGCGTGGCTGCCGACAGTTGCCTTACCGGCTTCTGCTCAGGGGCTCGTTCTGTTCCTCCAAGTGTGCTCCGGGCCTGTCCGTCCCGCCCGCATCAGTAACCCGCTGCGCGGAGTCGGAGACGCCGGGTTCAAGCATGTATTCCCGCCGTCGGTCTGCCAAAGTAGTGCAGGGACGTCACCGGCAGCGTTGCTCATCGAAGCGGCTCCCAGGCCAGCTCTCGGCGAGCAGCTGCTTTCCCCATCCTCTCGACGCTCACGTGTTTCGGAGATTTCTTGAACGCCCAGAACGATGACAGACCCGCGCTGAAAGCGGAGGCCGAGCCCACTTCCACGAGTCCGATGGCGAGTCGCGCGGGTCGAGTCCTGGCCGAGGTCAGCCTCATCGTCATTGGCGTCCTGCTGGCGCTGGCGTTGGACAGCTGGCGGGAGCGCGAAGCGCAGATCGCGACCTTGCAGGGGCTGCTGTCCCAAGTCGTCGACGAGGTGCGCAGCAACCGCGTCGCCTGTGCAGAGGCCATTCCCTATCATCGAAAGGCGGAGGCCGAGTATGCCGCCGCGTCGGATCTGCTTCGGCTGGAGGGGCGTTTCGAGCAGCCTGAAGTCGCGGCGCAGGGGAGCCGCGAACTGCGTCTGTCTGACGCGGCCTTCGAGGCCCTGCTGAACTCCAGCGTGGTCGAGCAGCTTCCGCCGGACATCCTGATCAAGCTCTCGGCGGTGTATCAGGAGCAGGAGCGCTACACCGCGCGCAACCAAGTCTACTTCGCGACCGTGCTCGCGACGGATCTGATGGATGGGTTCCGCTTCTTTCGACTCAATCAGTATTGGGCGGGGGAAATGGCCGAAGGCGAGGCACGACTGCTGCAGCGCTATGACGCGCTGCTGAGCGCGCTGCCCAGCGAGCTCACCGCATCCACCCCGCGGGGATGAGAAGTGAGGGGAGTCCCGGGATGGCTGGGAATCCTGGATCGGACTGTGGCGCTCAGCGCCGGCGGTGAGTGACGAGGCGCAGCGGCGATGCAGAGCGCTGGGCCGGGCCAGACAGAGGCTCGTCAATGCGGGCCTGCGGCTGGCGTGTCGGTCGAGTCGAGTCTGAGGCCAAGGCCAGGCCCGTCCCGGTACAGAGCTGGGTCGGGTTGCCGCGCCGTCCTCGTCACCCGCTGACGCCGACTGCAGGGCGGACCGCTTCAACGCGCGCGACTGACCGTGAACCCCACCGCAGGCACCTGTCAGATTCGACAGGTGGTCTGCGTCGGGCCTTCGCATCAGGCTTGCCGCATCGCCGGCAGCCCCTCGCAACGCCCCAACGAATTCACTCCACACGCCACGGTCGTCTGTTCAACACCGACGCGCCTCGCTGCGGTCCCGCCGGCGGGGCTGCCGCCGCGCCCGCGCGAGTGTGATGTCAGCCCGCTCCACACCCATCCCCGCGACGTCTCATCCCGACACAGGAAGCGCACACATGGCACGCGAACGCACGCCCGCTGACCCGACCTTCATCGACATGGCCTTCAACGGCATCTGGCGGATCCGCACCCGCGACGGTGAGTTTCTCGATGTCACCGCCGCCACCGAAGCCGCCCCGCCGATCCTCACCACCCAGCCGATCAGCCGGCTGCGGCATGCGTTCCGCTTCCGCAGCTTTGAACAGATCGATGCGCGCCACTGGGGCGTGTGGGCAGAAGCCGTGGCGCTTGACGAGCGGCCGCGCCCGGTGGAGAGCATGCAGGCGCCGGGGGGGCACATCTTTCCCTTCGTGCTGGCCTATGACGGCTGTAACCGCTTTGTGCTGGAGGCGCTGCCAGAGACGCACGCGCTTCGCGCGAATGCAGGCCATGGGACGCAGCAGAGCCTCACTGCAGTCGCAGCCTTCGCGCCGTCAGAAGTCGAGGGGCTGCCGGTCGAGATGGATGGCTTCACCTTCCTCAACACCGTCAGCGGGCTTAACTTTCCTAGCTTCAGCGGCGACGAGCAGCGCGCCTTCACCTATATCGCGGGCCAGCTTGGCTTTGATCCGCACAGCAGCCTGCTGACGCTGGCGGCTCTGACCAACGTGCGCAAGCCCGACGACATTCCCGCCGCGGCCTGGGATGCCGTGCTGACCCAGCTGCGCGTCGAGATCGACTATCGCGAGCTGGTGCGCAACTACTTCGCACGCGTTGAGAGCTTCGTGCAGAACGTGTTCATCTCGAACGCCGGGCTGGTCGACACCGTGGGTGGCCTGATCGGGCTCGATGCGGGAAACACCGTGCAGCTGCTGCTGAACTCGGCCATGCAGGCCATTGCGGGCGCCGTCGGTGGGCTGGGCTTTCCGGGCGCTGGCGTTGTCTCGGGGGCGTTGAAGGTCCTGTTCGAGCAGCTGGCCAAGGACAAGGGCCCGAGCGCAGGCGACTTCACGGTCGCGCTGGGTGAGGCCCGCACCAAGGTGGCGGAGCTGTTCGATGCGATGACAACCGCCGTGCAGAACTGGCGCGCCGATGTGTTCAACGACTGGGGCAAGCTGAAGAGCATGGGCGCGAACCTGAAGAGTGGCCAGGTCGCCTGGCCCGACAACGACGAGGCCATGCGCAAGGAGGCCAAGAAGCGCCTTGAGATTTCCCTGTTCAAGGATCTTCTGAAAGTGCGCTGGAACCACATGCGCGCCTCCAACGATCCGACCTTCCACACCACCCAGGACTGGATCCAGGGCTACATGGCGAAGAACCGCAACTACTGGGTGGTGGCAGTGCCCCACACCCAGAAGGATCTATTCGGCAAGGAAACCAAGGGCTACCAGGTCACCATGCACTGGCTGGGCCGCGGGAGCACCATCTTCGACCACAAGCAGCCGGACGACCGGATGTCGAACCGCATCTTCGACGACATCGGCGTGCCACGCGCCACGGTGTTCACCGAGTGGGGCCTGCAGCCGCAGACCTTCATCGTCAACAACGCCGGATTCTGAGCTTCCAACCCGGCGGTACCGGACGACCGTCAGCGATCGACACGCGCTGGCGGGTCTCCGGCACGGGCGCGTCTGAAGTGAAGTTCACCCGCGCGCCTGAAGGTGCGTGTCCGCCGTGCAACCGAAGCAGACGCCGGGGCCAGGGCCGGCGGAAGGGCTGGCCCGCGGCCGGGCGCCTGCGGCCGCGGCGCGCGATTCGAGCGCGCAGCCTGTTGCTCGGATCCGCGGACCGGCGCGCTCGCTTCCGAGGGCGTTCGCTCTTGCGTCCGGAACGCATGCGTCCGGGTTGTTTCTTGCCTCTCCGCGGGAACACGCGTGGCGTGTTCCAGGTCCGCGGCGCAGCGGGCGGAAGCGCAGGAAAGCTTCTTTTAATCAGTGGCTTGCGGGTTCCTCTTCCCGTCTTCGTCCCCTCCTCTTCCTCGAATTGCGGCGCTGGAGCGCGCCTAAGTGCCGAGGCGGTGTGCGTCCCAGGGTGCGCCTCACGGCCTGCCCCGCAGCCGCCTCAACCGAGCACGAGGTTTGCCATGAAGCTCCCGCGTTTTCCCAAGCCAATTTCCACTGCCCATCGCCGTGACCCTTCCTCGGCATCGCCGCATCCGTGGTGGCCGAGCCTTCCCCTGCACCGCGTGATGCTCGCCGCTTCGCTGCTCGCCTTCGGCGTCTCGGTGGCCGCCCAGGCGGATCTCGCGCAGCTCCCGGGCGCGCCGATGTCCGCTCAGGCAGCTGCGGCAAAGTCCAAGCTGTCGGCCACGGAGCTGTGGGTGCCAGCGCCGTTCAGCGGCGCTGTCTACGTCGGCCGCGAGAAGGATCAGCTGCACCTGTGGGTGGTCGATATCGAGCGTTCGACGATCCTCCGTGAGCACGCGATCCGCTTCGATCCGCGCCTCGATCAGGTCATCGCCTTCGAGTTTGGCCCGGACGTCACCGGCGTCTTCCTGGCCGACGATCTGGTTCAGCCGGGTGACCAGCAGCGCTTCGCGTTCAGAGGCGAACTGCTGGACGGACGCGTCGCCATGCCGCTGCCGGCGGCCGCGTTTGCACCGCTGTGGTCGCTGGATGTTCCGGGCGAGCTGGTGCCGGTCACGCCCGATCAAGCGGACCGCGTCGCGCTGCTGGCGGCACAGGCGGAGCTGTACCGGCGGGTGGCCGATGTCGGCCAACTGCATCTGGAGCTGGTCGAGCGCTTTCGATCCGACATGCAGGCCGAGCTGCAGACCCTGCACGATCTGCACGTCGAGCAGGCGGCTTTGGGCCGCAGCAAAATCGACGCTGCATCGAGCGCGGCGCAGCGGCTGCACGATCGCTTTCTGGCTCAGGCAGGCACCGATGAGGGCCTGATCCTCGCCGCCGCGCAGAGCTTCGAGGGCTTTGGCGCCGGTGTTGCCGCGCGCTTCGAGCGGGAGGTGCAGGCCTGCCTGCAGGCCGTCCATGCGCAGGGCGAAAAGCAGCTGACCGAGCTGCAGCAGGTGGTGGCGCAGGCGCCGGAAGACGAATCCGGCAGCGACCGGATCGAAGCCAGCATCGCCGCCAGCGAGGCCGAGCTGCAGCGCATGCCCGATCTGTATGCGCAATGCGCGAACCTTGCCGGGATCGAAACCTATGCCCCCGCGATCGCTGTCGACGAGAACGGCGCGGGCTACGCCGCCATCGATGCCGATGCTCAGGCCGTCGAAGCCGAGAGCGAGGCTGCGCTGAACGCATGGGGCGCGGCGCTGGAGGCGCAGATCCAGGCCCAGGCCGATCGTGTGGAGAACACCACCGTGGCCACCGAGGCGCTGGCCTATCGCGATTACTTCAGCGAGTGGCTGAGCCCGACCTGGTCCGACGAGCGCTTCGACGCGGCGCTCGATCGCGCTCAGGCCAGCAAGTCGGCGCCGTGGGTGGCGTATGCGCCGGCCAAGGGCGAGGAGCAGCTGTGCAAGAACGAGACCTGGAACTTCGAGTTCAATCTCGCGGGCATCAGCGTGGTGTTCGCGACGCCGTGGAACGACCATGTGGTGACCGGCAACGGGCACAACCTGATCTTCACCTTCCGCGGCGACGACTGCATTGAATCGCACGCCGGCTACGACGCAGTGTTTGCGGGGCCCGGGCGTGACCGCATCTACGGCGGCGACGACCACGATTTCCTGTTCGGCGGGCGCGACGACGACCAGATCCACGGCAGCGCCGGCAACACCTACACCGTCACCGCTGGCCCGGTGGTGCTCGACTTCGACATCGGCAACCTGATCGTCGGCCAGGCTGGGAGTGATGCCCTGTTCGGCGGTGAGGTGACCGCAGATCGCGGCGAGAATGGCAGCGTCGACAACCATGGCTACGCGGATCTGATCCTGGCCGACTCCTTCCTGTTCGGCGGCGCAGCGGGCAACGACACGGTGCAAGGCGAAATGGGCGTCGACTTCATTTTCGGTCAGGCCGGTGATGACTCGCTGTCCAACCTGGTGCCCGGCGTGATCGGCATCAATGGCATTCCGGTGCCCTTCGGCAGCTTTTTCTTCGGCAACGACGGCAACGACTTCATCGCCGGCAGCAACACCAGCATCGCCGGGGTGTTTCCGCTGATGGGTGACTTCATCTTCGGCAATGCCGGCAACGACACCGCGCAGGCCAATGCGGGCCAGGATTTCGTGTTCGGCAACACCGGCAACGATCAGCTCGACGGCGGCCGCGATACCGATTTCGTGTTCGGCAACGCCGGCAATGACACCGTCGCCGGCAACGACGGCAGCGACCTGCTGTTCGGCAACGACGGGGACGACACCGTGTTCGGCTCGCCCGGCCTGGTCGACCTGATCTTCGGCGGCGAGGGCAATGACCGCCTGTTCGGCAACGACGGCGTCGACATCGTTTTCGGCGCCAACGGCAGCGACACCATCCAGGGCAACGACGGCTTCGATCTGATCTTCGGCGGGCCTGCAGCGGACACCATCAACGGCAATGCGGGTGTCGACCTGGCCTTTGGTGGCGCCGGCGAGGATCTGATCAATGGCGACGATGGCATCGACCTGCTGTTCGGCAACCGTGACTCCGACACGGTCAACGGTGGCGATGGCTTCGACGTGATCTTCGGCAACGACAACTCGCAGAAGACGGAAACCCTGTCGGGCAACGGCGGCGCTGATCTGATCTTTGGCAACGAGGGCGACGACCGCATCTTCGGCAATGACGGCATCGACCTGCTGTTCGGCAACCGCGGCATCGACAGCATCAACGGCAACGCCGGTGTCGATCTGATTTTCGGCAACGAAAGTGCTGATGTGCTGCGCGGTGACGATGGCCCGGACCTGATTTTCGGCAACGCCGACAGTGACAACATCGCCGGCGGCAACGGCATCGACGTGCTGTTCGGCAACGAGGGCTGCGACATCATCGCGGGCGATGCGGACGCCGACGTCGTGTTCGGCAACGACGGCAAGGACCGCATCTGGGGCGGCGATGGGCTCGACCTGCTGTTCGGCAATGCCGGCACGGACGATCTGCGCGGCGAGAACGGGCCGGACCTGCTGTTCGGCGGCGAGTACAACGACTCCCTGCAGGGCGGCGATGGCCTCGACCTGTTGACCGGAGGCGACGGCGACGACTTCCTGCTGGGCGGCAACGGCATCGACATCCTGCTGGGCGGCGCCGGCGCGGACTTCGGCCGGGGCGATGCCGGCAACGACGCGATCTTCGGCGCTGACGGCAACGACACCCTGGACGGCGCGGGCGACGGCGATCTGGTCATGGGCCAGAACGGCAACGACGCCATCAACTCCGGCGGTGGCACCGACACCACTTTCGGCAACGACGGCGCGGATCGCCTGCGTGCGGTCGAAGGCACGAACTTCGCCTTCGGCAACAGCGGCAACGACACGCTGGACGGCTACTCGACCAGCACCCCCGACCCGCGCGATTTTCTGTTCGGCAACAGCAACAACGACGTGCTGACCGGAAACTCCAGCAACCAGCGCGACATCCGCACGGGCGGCGGTGGCAGCGACACCAAGCACTGGAACCAGACCCACGTCGCCGCCAGCCTGTTCAACGGCAGCTGGAACGGCAACTCGATCTGCAACTGATGCCTGACTGATCCATCCGGCCCTCGATTGCGAGGGTTCGCAGCAGCCCATGCGCCTGCGGGCGCATGGGCTGCTGTGCGCGTGAAGCTCAAGAAAGGCGCGCTGCTTCGGGCGGGTGCTCGGCCGAAGTCGGGTCAAGCCTGTGCGGTCCAGGTGTCGAGGGAACGAGGAGTCTGCTTTCACCCTGCGCGGTGCGCGACACGCGCACCCTGCAAGCGCGAGTAGCGCAGCACCTCCATCGAAGCTGAAGCATCCATCGCACAAGGTGCGCCTGTCGCGCACCAGCTGCCGCAGAGGAGGGTGCGCCACAGGCCCCCGGGGTCTGCCCGCCGCGCCTCTGCGCGCACTGGGAGTCCACGCGGAACCGTGCGTCCGCTGCCGGGGAGTGCGCCTTCAACCTGTCGCCTAACTGCTGACTAACCGCCGCATAACTGCCACTTAATGACGAGCAGCCCTAAGCTGCGCGCCCCTCCAATCGACTGCCTCCCATGCCTCTGCGCAGCTGCGTGCTGGTGTTTGCGCTATTGCTGTCCGTTTCCGCCGCGCGCGCTGCCGGGCAGCCTGTCGAGGCTCCACCCACCCTGGCCGCGGTCGATGTCCAGGGCGAGATGCCCGGCCCCGGTCTGTGGCAGGTGCGACGCGGCGAGCATGTGCTCTGGCTGGTCGGCACGCTGAGCCCGTTGCCCGAAGCTATGCAGTGGCGTTCGGTCGAGCTGGATGCGCGGCTGGAAGAGGCGGATGCGATCCTGGGTGGGCCGGGTTTCGTGTTTGGGACAGGCCGGGGGATGCTGCACGCGATGACGCTGCTGCCCTCGGTGATGGGGGTGCGCAAGCTGCCCGAGCGCAAGCGGCTGGCGGACGTGCTTACGCCCGAACTGTATGCGCGCTGGAGCGAGCTCAAGGCCGAACACCTGGGGCGCGACCGTGGCGTGGAGCGCTGGCGGCCACTGTTCGCGGCGCAGAAGCTCCACAACAAGGCGGTCCAGTGCGCGGGGCTGTCTTTCGGCTCGCCGGTGGGCGAGCACATCGGCAAGGCCCGCAAGCGCCGCGACCTGCTGCGCATTGATGCGTTCTTCGAGACGACCATCGAAGCGCCGCGCCAGGCCATTCGCGAGTTCAAGCGCGGCGAGCTGGATGACATCGAATGCTTCGAACGCACCCTGCTGCGATTGGAAAGCGACCTGGCCCTGCTCACCGCGCGTGCGGAGGCCTGGGCCATCGGTGATGTGGAGGCCCTGCGCACGCTGCATGACACCGATCCGGCCGGCGCCTGCATCGACGCCCTCGCCCGCGTGTCGGTGATGCAAAAGAACGGGCTCTCCGATGTCCAGGCGCAGATTCGCTCGAGTTGGCTCGATGCCGCAGACGAGGCGCTGCACGCACACCGCAGCACGGTCGGCGCGGTGCCGATCGCGATGTTGCTGGATGCCGGCCCCGACGGCGTGCTTGCGGCGTTCACTGCGCGCGGCTATCGCGTGCTGGGTCCGGATGATGTGGGTGAAGCCGAGACCGCGGAGGTCCCTGTCGAGCGCTTGGGCACCGAAGCTGATCAGGTGCAGAACAGCCTGCAGTGATCGCGTGCCATCGCCGGCGGGCGCTGAACTGCCACACCCCGCTTGGCACCCGAGCAGGTAGCCAATGATCGATCGCTCCGACCGCGCCACTGAAGCGCCCGCAGCCTCCGTTCGCGATGCCGACAGCGAACGGGTGCCCGCCGAGCCGTGGATCTGGTCGCTGCGCCGTGCGCGCGCAGAAGTCGCCGAGCCTTCACGGCTGGACTGGAGTCGGATCGGCGCAATGGCACTCGTGTTCGCGCTGCACCTCGGTGTGCTGCTGCAGCTGATGGTCCCGCCCACCGCAAGCCTGCCTGCGCGGACGAGCGATGCGCGTGGGTCGGCGAACGCTCTTGGCACGTCAGGCGATGCTCTCGAGGTCAGTTTCGTCGAACCGGCGGCAGCGGCCGTTGCAAGCGAGGTCCCGCTGGAGGCGGCTGCGGTGCCGTTGGCATCGACATCAAGGCCGCAGCGGAGCCTGCCGCCACCCCGTGCGTCAGCGACGCCTGCAGATGCGATGGCGAGAGCGCGAGCCACGGAGGGTCCGGCCGCTGCGACTCCCGCAACCATCGACGCGCGCGATGTCGAGGCGCAGCCGAACTTCGCCGATGCGGCGGTTTCTTCAGCGCGTTTCTTCCGCGCCGACGGCTCGATCGCGCTGCCGGCGTCCGTGCTTGAAGACCTGTTGGCTGTGGAGAGCGAGGACCGCGTGTTCAGCCACATGACCCCAGGGCTTGCGGGTGCCGAGTCGGCGTTCCGGCGCCCGCCGGCACTGACATACACGCCCACCCGATTCGATGCTGACTGGAAGCCGGTCAGGTCGGTTGGGGAGGACGCCCTTGTCACGCTCTCGGAAGCCCTGACCTACGAGAACAGAAGCGGAACCTTCCGCTGCTCGCTGGTGCCGCCAGTGTGCACCTGGGGCCGGATCGGTACGGCGGTCGAACTGAACGACCCGCTCACCCTGAACCAGGCCGAGGCTGAGCAGTGCCAGGCGATGTGGGTCTCGATCGTCGGCGCGACCGATCAGGGCGAATGGCTGAGGCTGCGCAGGCGCTTTGACGCCGAGTGCCGCAAGCCTTTGGAGATCGATCGCGCTGTGCCCGCACCGCGCGTGGAAGCGACTGAGTCGCGCTGAGCTCGCGAGGACGACACTGCCTCGCCCAGTTGGGCGGATGAGCTGGGTGGATATCGGAGCGAAAGCATCGAGAGGGGCAGGGCGAGACTTCAGGCCCGCGAACAGAGCAAGATCACCGCCATGGCTCGGCTCTCGCTCCACGGAACTGTGGTCAGTTTTATCGCCAGGCCTGTCGGCGCGGCGGCTCCCAACCCCGGGCTGCAGCCCGTCCTGCGGTGATTCGAGATCTCCAGCTGGTGCGTGGAGACTGCCTGCCCAAGGTTCTCAAGGAAGAGGATGCCTCGATGAAGACGAATCCGTTCGCAGTTCTGCTCTGTCTCGTCCTCGCTGCCCCGGCCTTCGCCGCCGACCCCCGCATCGAGAGCGTCGAATTCCAAAGCCACGGCGTCACGCTGGCGGGGTCGATCGTCCTGCCGGCGGAGCCGCCCGTCCACGCCGCGGTCGTGTTCATCCACGGCTCGGGTAGGCAATGGAGGAATCTCGCCGTCGCCGCGCGCTTCGCGCAGGACGGCATCGCGGCGCTCGTCTACGACAAGCGCGGCGCGGGCGAGTCCGGCGGTGAGTACGAGGGCGATCAGAGCGTCAGCGAGAAGAACATCGCGCTGCTCGCCGACGACGCGGTCGCCGCGTTCGCAGCGCTCGCCGCTCATCCCGATCTGGACGGCCTGCCCATCGGCTTCGCCGGCATCAGCCAAGCCGGGTGGATCGCGCCCATCGCCGCGCAGCAGCGCCCGGACGCGCGCTTTCTGCTGCTCTGGAGCAGCCCGGTCTGCAAGGTCAGCGAGGAGGACATGTTCAGCAAGTACACCGCGGACGGCGACAGCTTGACCGTGCCTTCGTACGCAGAGGCGCTGCGCGCGCGCACCGAGCCCTACGTCTGGCCGGACTTCCTGGGCCTCGACACCGACTCGGGCGAGACGCTGAAGACGCTGGTGATTCCGGGCCTGTGGCTGTTCAGCGACAACGACGGCAGCGTTCCGGTCGATCTGTCGATCGAGCGCCTGCAGGCGCTGCGCCAGCAGGGA
>JBIJCA010000232.1:0-7453 GCA_044344935.1 Aquimonas sp.
GGAATGCGTCGAGTTCCCCGCGCAGCCAGGTCAGCTGGCGCTTGGCCAGCTGACGCGTGGCTGCGATGCCCTCGGCGATGAACTCCGCGGTACTGGTCCGCCCCTTCAGATGCGCAAGCGCCTGGCGGTATCCGACCGCACGCATCGCGGGCAGATCCGCGTGCAGTCCTGGCCGCGCCATGAGGTCACGCACTTCGTCCAGGAAACCCAGCGACACCATGCGTTCGAACCGAAGCGCGATGCGTGCGTGCAGCAGTGTGCGATCGGTTGGCGCGAGGACCAGCTTGAGCACGCGCCATGGCGGTCGCGGCGACAGCGGCGCCTCGACCTGCCATGCGCTGATCGGGCGTCCGGAGATGCGCCAGACTTCAAGCGCGCGGGTGATCCGCTGCGGATCGCTGGGCCGGATCCGCGACGCCGCCAAGGGGTCCACGGCGGCGAGCTCGGCGTGCAGGACGGCCCAGCCGCGCTCGGCAGCCTCCTGCTCGATGACGGCGCGCACCTCGGGCTGCGAGGCCGGCATCGCCGACAGCCCACCCAGGAGGGCACGGAAGTACAGACCGGTACCGCCGACCAGCAGCGGCAGCCGCCCACGCGCCAGAACCGTATCGACGACTGCGCGCGCATCAAGCGCGAACTCACCGGCCGAGTACGCCTGTCCGGGATCGCGGATGTCGATCAGATGATGCGGAATTCCGGCGCGTTCCGCGGCGTCTGGTTTGGCGCTGCCGATATCGAGGCCTCGGTATACCAGGGCCGAATCAACGCTGATGATTTCGCCACCATGGCGCTGCGCCAGCTCGATGGCGAGTGCAGTCTTGCCCGATGCGGTCGGCCCCATCAGCGCCACCACCCACGGTCGATCGTGCTGGCACTGCGCGCTCACGCCCTGCGGCAGCCCACCAGCTGCAGGCGTTGGCCGGGCTTGATGAGGTAGCGCGGCGCGCGCACGGCGTTGCCGCGGGCAAGTTGCTCGACGCTGCACTGATGCCTGCGCGCAATGCTGTGCAGCGAGTCGCCGGAGCGCACGGTGTAGCTGCGCGCTCCCGCTGCGCTTGCCGCCTCAGGCTGACTCGGTCGATTGGCCGCGGCCAGCGCTCGCGCCAGCTCGATGCGCTCGCCGCTGACGCAATGCGCTGCATAGGCTTCGACCATGCTGTGCGGCCCGCGCATGACCGTACCTGCCGGAATCGGCGTATGCGGGTCGTAGCGCGGATTGAGGTTCCGCAGCACCCGGAACCAGCCGTCACGGATCCCGTTCTGGCCTAGGCAGAGGGTCAGCTCGTTCAGGGTGCTGGGGTGTGCGAGCGTGAAGCCGCTGGCCTGCAGATCGACCTTCGGGAACTCCAGCCCGACTTCTTCGGGATGCAGGAACAGCCAGGCTGCCGCCAGCACCATCGGCACGTAGTCCTGGGTCTCGCGCGGCAGCTGGCCGAACACCTGCGGGTTCCAGAACGGCTTGCCTCCAGAGGACTGGAAAATCCGCCGCATGCGGCCTTCACCGCCATTGTAGGCAGCCAAAGACAATTCGAGGTTGCCGTTCAGCTCGCGAAAGCGATCGTTCAGATAGCGAACACTGGCGCGCGCTGCCAGCTGCGCATCGAAGCGCGTGTCGAAACCATCGACCCGCCCCAGACCGTAGCCCAGCCCGGTCTGGTACATGAACTGCAGCGGCCCCGAGGCACCGGCGCGCGAGACCGCGTGCACGCGTCCGCCCGACTCCTTGGCCATGATGCCGAACAGCAGAGCCTCGGGCAGGCCGGCCTGCTCGTACTCGGGCCACATCAGGTGGCGCATGTACTGGTAGTTCTCCCACGCGGTAATCAGCTGCGGGCGCATCCAGGTCAACCACTCGACCAGTGCGGATTTGACCGGCGTGTTGAGCTTGATCAGCTCGCGCAGTTCGCGGCCGTTGAGGATCGAAATCGAGCGCTGAGCCTCGGGCAGATCATCGAGCAGCGGCGAAGCCTCGGCGGACTCGGGTGCCCCCCGTTCGCGGCCGGCCTCGAACTGCTCGCCCAGCGCGAGCCCCAGCGCCGCGAGCTGCTCATAGCCGGCAAGCACGCGCTCGGTGCCGCAGGTGGGCTCAGCAAGGCAGAGCCCTGCCACCGCCCGCAGCCGGTCACGCGCCTCGATCAGCACATCACGGTCGACCTCTTCACCCGCGCGCAGCCGTTCGGCCTGCGCGAGTGCATGCTCCAGGGCGGCATCGAAGTCCTGCCTTGACTCCACGGCATCCGCTTCCGGCGCCGATGGCGATGGCGATGGACGCTGGGGCGCACTGGCGCATGCGCCAAGAATCAGCGCGAGGACCGGCAGCAGTGCATGGCGGAAGCGTCGGTTCATGGTGGAGCTCACCTGGAGAAGGAATGCCTCGCGGACGGCGAGCCGCGCAGTGTACGGCCAGCGCCAGCCGACACGAAGTCGCGGCTATCATGCCGGTCGATTCCACTGATGCGAGGCGCGGATGGACAGGATCCTGATCGGCAAGGGCGAGGCCCAGGTTCACCTGCTGGCGAAGTTCGGCAATCGGCATGGACTGGTGGCCGGCGCCACCGGCACCGGCAAGTCGGTGACCCTGATGGTCTTGGCCGAAGGCTTTTCGCAGCTGGGCGTGCCGGTCTTCATCGCCGACGTCAAGGGCGACCTGGCCGGGCTCTGCCAGCCGGGCAGCCCGCACGAACGGATCAGCCAGCGCATCGAGCAGATCGGCATCGAGGGTTACCGCCAGGAAGGCAACCCGGTGGTGTTCTGGGACATCTACGGTGAACTCGGCCACCCGGTGCGTTGTTCGATTTCGGAAATGGGCCCGACCCTGCTCAGCCGCGTGCTGGAGTTGAATGACACCCAATCCGGCGTGCTTGACATCGTGTTCAAGCTGGCCGACGAACAGGGTCTGCTGCTGATCGACATGGACGACCTGCGCGCCCTGCTGGGCTTTGTCGCCGACAATCGCAAGGAAATCAGCACCCAGTACGGACTGGTCAGCGCGCAGAGCATCGCCGCCATCCAGCGCCAGCTGCTCCGGCTTGAAAGCGACGGCGGCAAGCACTTCTTCGGCGAGCCCGCGCTTGATCTGAATGACTTCATGCGCCAGGACATGTCCGGACGCGGCCTGGTCAACGTGATGGCCGCCGACAAGCTGATCCTGAAGCCGCGCCTCTACTCGAGTTTCCTGCTGTGGATGCTGTCCGAACTGTTCGAAAATCTGCCGGAGGTGGGTGACCTCGATCGGCCGAAGATGGTGTTCTTCTTCGACGAGGCGCATCTGCTGTTCGGTGACTGCCCGCCGGCCTTGCTGCAGCGGGTCGAGCAGGTGGTGCGTCTGATCCGCTCCAAAGGGGTGGGCGTGTACTTCTGCTCGCAGAACCCCGATGACATCCCCGGCAACGTGCTGGGCCAGCTCGGCAACCGCGTGCAGCATGCGCTGCGTGCGTTCACGCCGCGTGACCAGAAAGCCGTGCGCACCGCCGCGGAAACCTTCGCAAGCAATCCCGGACTCGACGTAGCCAAGGTCATCGGCGAGCTCGGGGTCGGTGAGGCGCTGGTCTCGACCCTTCAGGACAAGGGCATCCCGCTGCCGGTCGAACGCACCCTGATTTGTCCGCCGCGCTGCCGGATCGGCGCGATCACGACGGAAGAACGCCAAACCCAGCGCATGCGCAGTCCCGTAGGGGGCAAGTACGACACCGCGGTCAACCGCGAATCGGCCTTCGAGATTCTCTCCAGACGCGCCGAAGCTGCCGTCGTAGCCACGCCGACACCTGCACCGACACCGTCAACGCCGACGGTGTCCCGACCCGGTGGCAGCGAGCGCACGACGGCTCCCGCAGGCAAGGCTGCCGAGCCCGGCGGCGTGGGCCAGAAGCTCAACGAATGGCTGTTCGGCACCGCCCGCCGTCAGGGTGCCGTCGAAGCCATGGCCAAGTCGACCATGCGCACCGTCGGCAACCAACTGGGTCGGCAACTGCTGCGCGGCGTGCTGGGCAGCCTTGGCGGCAGGCGCTGATCCAGCGCTCGCCTGCGCTTGTCAATGCCTTGACAGCCGACTACAATGCCGCGTTTGTCGCGCCACACAGCCAAGGCTAAACCCATGAAAGTCCTGAACTCCCTCAAGTCGGCCAAGACCCGCCACCGCGACTGCAAAGTCGTGCGCCGCCGCGGCAAGGTCTTCGTGATCTGCAAGAGCAACCCCCGCTTCAAGGCCCGCCAGCGCTGAGCGCAGCCGGCATTGAACGAGCTGGAAGGCCGCCCACGAGGCGGCCTTTCGCTTTCTGGAGGCGGCAACAGCCGATGCGAGCAGACTTCTGCACCCCGCACGCATTTTGCCGCGGCATTGGCCCCGGGAAGCGCACTGTCCTCACGGCAACGCCCGCGGCATACAATCCGCGCGGGGAGTCCGCCACCGCCGACGGAGAAATGAACGATGTTGCGCACTATTGCTTGCCTGGCTGCCTGTTTCGCCCTGTCCACCGCTGTCGCTGGTGCGCAGGGCACCTCCACCCGCGTCATCGAAGGCGATGTGCTGCTGATCGACCGCGTCGAGCGCACCCATAGCGGCGCCAAGTTGCCGCGCCGTGGCCTGCTGATGAACCAGGTCGAAGCGCAGTTCGGGGCTCCCAGCACCAAGCACGCCCCGGTGGGCGGCGGCAGCGCACAGCAGCCGCCGATTACCCGCTGGAGCTACCCGGACTTCACCGTCTATTTCGAGAACAACCACGTCGTCAACGCCGTGGTCAACCGCGCCGGCCCCAACGAGAAGGGCCCGGTCCGCAGGGAACAACCGAACGGATGAACCAGGCTGCAGCGCGTTTCCCCGCGGAGTGGGAAGACCAGTCCGCGGTTCTTATTGCGTGGCCGAACGCCGACACCGAGTGGGGCCCGCGCCTCACTGAAGTCGAGGGAACCTATGTGGAGCTGGCAGCGGCGATCACCCGTTTCCAGCCTCTCGTCATCTGCGTGCGTGATGCCGCACTGCACACGCATCTCCGTGCCCTGCTGCAGGCGCGCGGCGTGGACCTCTCGCGCATTCGCTGCGTTCAAGTCGAATACGACGACACCTGGCTGCGCGACTCGGGCCCGATCACCCTGCGCACGCCGCAAGGCTTCGAGCTGCTCGACTTCCGTTTCACCGGCTGGGGCGGGAAGTTCGAGGCCAGCGCCGACGACCGTCTGGTGAAGCATCTGTTCGACGCGGGCGTGTTCGCGTCGAGCGCGCGGCACCGTCGCATCGACTTCGCACTTGAAGGCGGCGGCATCGAAACCGACGGCGCCGGCACCCTGCTCTCGACCTGGCACTGCCTGTCAGAACGTCACCCGGATCGCTCGCGCGCCGAGATCACCGAACTGCTTTGCCGTGAACTGCAGCAGCATCGCGTGCTGTGGCTCGAGCACGGCTATCTGGAGGGCGACGATACCGACGCCCACATCGACACCCTCGCCCGCTTCGCCAGCCCTTCGCGCATCGTCTACCAGGGCTGCAGCGATCCGGCCGACAGCCACTTCGACGAACTGGCGAAGATGGGCCGGGAAATCGCCGCCCTGCGTCAGGCCAACGGCGAGCCCTTTGATGTCTTCGTGCTGCCGTGGGCGCAGCCCATCCTCGACGCGGGCCGAAGACTGGCGGCGTCCTATGCCAACTTCCTGATCATCAATGGCGCCGTGCTGATGCCGGCCTATGGCGACACCGCCGATGCCGAAGCCAAGGCCGTGCTGGCGCGCGCCTTTCCTGACCGCGAGATCATCGCCCTGCCGTGCCGGCCGCTGATCTGGCAGAACGGCAGCCTGCACTGCATCACGATGCAGCTGCCGCCAGGAGTGCTGAATGAGCAAGTCTGATGCGAACCGCACGCTGCGCGTTGCCCTGATCCAGGACCGCGACCGCGGCTCGGTCGAGGCCAATCTCGTGCGCATCGAAGCGTGCGTCGCCGAAGCAGCCGACGCAGGCGCGAAGCTTGTGCTGCTGCAGGAGCTGCACAACGGCGCCTACTTCTGCCAGCACGAGAGCGTGGACGAGTTCGACCGCGCCGAGCCCATCCCCGGCCCCAGCACCGAGCGTCTGGGTGAGCTGGCGAAGCGCCACGGCCTGGTGATCGTGTCCTCGCTGTTCGAGCGCCGCGCGGCCGGCCTGTACCACAACACCGCGGTGGTGTTCGAGGCCGACGGCAGCATCGCTGGCAAGTACCGCAAGATGCACATCCCGGACGATCCGGGCTTTCTCGAGAAGTTCTACTTCACTCCCGGCGACCTCGGCTTCGAGCCCATCGACACTTCGGTCGGTCGCCTCGGCGTGCTGGTCTGCTGGGATCAGTGGTACCCGGAAGCCGCGCGCCTGATGGCCCTGGCCGGGGCCGAGCTGCTGCTGTATCCGACGGCGATCGGCTGGGACCCGAACGATGCTCAAGACGAGCAGGATCGCCAGCGAATGGCCTGGATCCTGTCGCATCGCGGCCATTCGGTCGCCAACGGCCTGCCGGTGCTGAGCTGCAATCGCACGGGCTTCGAGCCCTCGCCCACCGGCGGCAGCGGCATCCGCTTCTGGGGCAGTTCGATCGTGCTCGGCCCGCAGGGCGAGATCCTCAATGAGGCCGATACCGACAGCGACACGGTGCTGCTGGCCGACGTCGATCTCAAGCGCTCGGAAGCCGTGCGCCGGATCTGGCCCTTCCTGCGCGACCGCCGCATCGATGCCTACGCCGACCTGCTGAAGCGCTACCGTGACTGAGGCACAGCAGGACGTCGCTGCCGACGCCACCCACGACCCGCTCGCCGGCCAGCCGATCGCGGAGATCGAACGCGATGGCGTCCACTACACCCTGCTCGGCACGGCGCATGTCTCGCAGGCCAGCGTGGACGCCGTCCGCGCGCTGGCCGCACAGCAGCGCTTCGACGCGATCGCAGTCGAGCTGTGCGAGCCGCGCTACCAGTCCCTGCGCGATCCGGACGCGCTTTCCCGGCTGGACCTGTTTCGCGTGATCAAGGAAGGCAAGGTCAGCCTGGTCGCGGCCAACCTCGCTCTGTCCGCCTATCAGCGTCGCCTGGCCGAACAGTTGGGCGTCGAGCCCGGCGCGGAGATGCTGGCGGCCATCGACGAGGGTCAGCGCCTGCATCTGCCGGTCTGGCGCGTCGACCGCGATGTGGCCATCACGCTCAAGCGCACCGCGGCCTCGGTCGGCTTCTGGCAGCGCATGACGATGATGAGTGGCCTGCTCGCGAGCCTCCTGGTCAGCGAGAAGATCGAAGAAGACGAGATCGAGAAGCTGAAGGAGGGCGATCTGCTGGAAGCCACCTTCGGCGAGTTCGCGAAGAGCCGCGAGCCCCTGTATCGCGCGCTGATCGCAGAGCGCGATCAGTACATGGCCGCTGCACTGCGCCAGGAGTCAACCCGCAATCCCCTGGCGCGGCGGGTACTGGTGGTCATTGGCGCAGGTCACCTCGCGGGCCTAGCCCAGCA
>JBIJCA010000233.1:0-7381 GCA_044344935.1 Aquimonas sp.
AGTGCGGAGCCTTCCATAGGGTGGGCCCTGGCCCACCAGAAGCCTCGCTACCCGATGTCGACAGTCGCCGATTCAGCGCTTGCAGTGCGGGCGGTCGGACCGGGGCAAGTGCGGAGCCTTCCATAGGGTGGGCCCTGGCCCACCAGAAGCCTCGCTACCCGATGTCGACAGTCGCCGATTCAGCGCTTGCAGTGCGGGCGGTCGGACCGGGGCAAGTGCGGAGGCCGTGGTGGGCCAGGGCCCACCCTATGGGCGCGGCGATGAGTCTCGCCGCACCCTGCCCTTACGAATCCCGAATCCCGAATCCCGTCGACCTGCAGGCGCTAGCGCCTGCGGGTCGACTGCAGATACCGGAAGAAGTCGGAATCCGAATCGAGCATCAGGGTCGAGTTCTCGCCGAGATTGCGGTAGCTCTCCAAGGTACGGAAGAAGGCGTAGAACTCGGGGTCGGCCCCGTAGGCCTCGCCGTAGATGCGGGTGGCTTCGGCGTCGGCGCGGCCACGGATCTCGGCGGCCTGGCGTTCGGCTTCGGAACGGATGGTGCGCAGCTGACGCTCCATGTCGCCCAGGATCTCCTGGCTCTTGCCCTGACCTTCGGAGCGGAAGCGTTCGGCGATCGACTGGCGCTCGGAGATCATCCGCGTCTCCACCTGTCGGCGCACGCTCTCGATGTAGTTGATGCGCTTGATCCGCACATCGACCAGCTCGATACCCAGTTCGGGCATCAGCCGCGACGCGGCCGTCAGCATTTCCTGCTCCAGGCGCTCGCGGCCCTTCTTGGGCTTTTCAAGATCGACGTCACCGCGCAGAACGGCCTCGTCCTCGACTTCCTTGACGTCGACCTGCCAGTCGCGGGAGCGCACGATCTCTTCGAGGTCGGTGCCGGAAACGATGTCGCGGGCCACCGAATCGATGATGTCGTCCAGCCGCGTGCGCGCGCCGGACTCGTCACGCACCGAGCGCAGGAACTGCAGCGGATCGGAAATCCGCCAGCGCGCGGTGGTATCGACGATCACGAATTCACGGCCGAGGGTGGGGATCTGGCTGACGTCGCCGTCCCAGGCCAGCAGGCGCTTGTCGAAGCGCCGCACTTCTTGCACGAAGGGCGTCTTGAAGTGCAGACCGGGCTCGTTGATCGGCTCGCCGATGGGCTCACCGAACTGCACCAGGATGGCCTGTTCGGACTGGTCGATCACGAAGGTGGCGTCACGCAGCACGATCAGGCCCAACAGGGCGATGGCGCCAAGGATGATGGGGCTTTTCATCGACGGTCTCCGGCGGCGGCGGGCTGGGGCTGGGGCTGGGCGTCACGCAGGTTGAACAGCGGCACCGGCGACATCTGTCCGGGCTGCTGCACGACCACGCTGCCGATCTTCGGCAGCACTTCGTTGAGGGTTTCCAGATACATGCGGGTGCGAGTGACGTCAGGCGCACTGCGGTACTCGGTGAGGATGGCCGAGAAGCGCGCGGTCTCACCCAGCGCCTGGTTGACCCGTTCCGTGGCATAGCCTTCGGCCTCGGCGATGGCGCGATTGGCCTGGCCGCGTGCCAGCGGCAGCTGCTGGTTGGCCTGCTTCTGCGCCTCGTTGATCATCCGCTCGCGTTCCTGCCGGGCTTCATTGACCTCGTTGAAAGCGGGCTGCACCGCCTGCGGCGGCACCACGTCCTGCAGTTCCACGGTGACGATGTGGATGCCGGTCTCGTAGCGCTCCATGGCCTGCTGCACCTCATCACGGACCAGGTTGCTGATCTCCACGCGGGCGGTGGTCAGCACCTCGCTGCCGAGCCGATTGCCGACCGCGCGCCGCATCACCGATTCGGTGAGGTCACGCAGGGTGCGCGTGGGCTCGCGCATCGAATAGATGAACTTCATGGGGTCGGAGATGCGGTACTGCACCACCCAGGACACGTCGATGATGTTCAGATCGCCTGAGAGCATCAGCGACTCGTCGGGATACTCCTGGCCGCTGTATTGGGTCGGCGCATCCTCGCTGGTGGCTTCGGTACGGAAGCCGAACTCCTGCTTCAGCACGCGCTCGGTCGCGATGAGCTGCACGCTGTCCACACCGAACGGAACCTTGAAGTGCAGGCCGGGGTCAGCGATTTTCACCACCTCGCCGAAGCGCTTGACCACGCCGCGCTCTTCCGGCTGCACCGTGTAGAAAACGCTGCTCACACCCCACAGGGCGATCACGGCGCCGAGCCCGAGCACGATCAGGCCTCCGGGAATCTTGGGCAGCTGCGGAGTGCCGCCTCCGCCACTGCCGCCGCGCGCTGCGCGGCCACCGCCGAAGAGATTCTCGACGGTCTTGCGTGCGTCATTCATGGTTGCATCCTCTGGCTGGGTCGACCGCGGCGGCGAAGCCGCGGGGGTAAGTGAGGCAGTACGCAATAAGACCGACTGCCGTGGCTGTCGCAGGACGACGGAGCATCGTGGCTGTGACCGCGATGCTGGGATGGGGACGACTCAGGGCGATGCCTCGGACTGACGCTCGTAGAGACGCAGAATCATCACGCCGGTCGCCCCCCGCTCGACGGGCTCGGGCTTCGAGGACAGGGCGCGCTCGCCGACATGCACGCTGAAGCGCGCGTCCTCCATCGAACGTCCCTGCCGCCAGAAGCGCAGCACGCGCGCCTGCGGCGGGCCGGTCGGCTCCTCCACGGTGAAGCCGGCGTCGAGCAGGCGTTCCATCAGCTCAGCCATCGCCACGCGCGGCTCGATCAGCCGCAGCGCCAGCTCGTACTCACGCACCTTGAAGCCGGCCTGCTCGCGCACGTCCTCGAACACCAGGCTGTGCTCGAAGCCGAGCACATAGCCGTCGAACAGCGGCTCGCGCAGCACCCGCAGCTCACCGCTGGCGTTGAGCTGCCTGTTGCGACTGCGCGCATCCACGCGCTCGCGGATCTCGGCCATGTCCCGCCGGCGCGTCTCGATCCGCTCGCGAATCATCGCAGCGCGCGCCTTCTGGGCGTCCTCGTTCACGCCCGCGGGAGCCGCAGGCGCAGCCTCCTGCGCGGCGAGTGCGGGCATCAGCGCCAGGGCGAAAGCGGCGGCAAGGCAGCGCAGCACCATCATGGAAACACCTCGAACCGGACTCTGCGGGACCGCGAGTGTGCCAGTGCCGAACGCGCGGCGGCCAGCGGGCCGACGAAGGGTGGTCGCGCGCCCACCGGCAGCGATCGCCGCGGGCCTCTCATCATCGGGCCTGATCGCTGCGCATGCGGCCGGACGTTCGGATTTTCCATACGCTCTGGACGATGCAGCCGCTGCTCGCACCCGGCCGCATCGGCAACAGCATCAGCCCCGTCGCGGCCAGGCGGCGAGGAAGGCGCCGAGCGCACCGACGGCGGCGATCCAGACCGCCGCGGGTATGTCCAGCCAGGCCGGCCCGCCGGCGCGCAGGCCGTACAGCACGGCGCCGACCAGCATCAGGCCCACACCGATCACCGCGAACACGGTCTGCCGATGGCCGGCCTGGGCGGCATCGGCCAGCCGCTTGAGGTCATCCGAATGCAGGCGCAGGGCGGCGCGGCCGCTGGCGGCCTGCTTGAGATAGTCGTGCGCCAGCTCGGCGACTTCGGGCGCCGCCGCAAGGATCTGCGGAATGCGCAGACGCGCGCGCTTGAGCAGCGCCTGCGGGTTGCGCTTCTCGCGCAGGATGTCGGCCAGCACCGGCTTCGCCACCGCCCAGATGTCGAGCTTCGGATCCAGCAGGCGGCCCAGGCCCTCGATGTTGAGCAGGGTCTTCTGCAGCAGGATCAGCTGCGGCTGGATCGTCAGCTTGTACTGGTGCGCCACCTTGAACAGCTTGAGCAGCACTTCGCCGAGCGCGATCTCCGCCAGCGGCCGCGTGAAGTAAGGCTCGCAAACCGTGCGCACCGCGCCTTCGAGCTCATCGATGCGCACCGTGCCCGGCATCCAGCCGGCGTCCAGATGCAGCTGGGCGATGCGCCGGTAGTCGCGCTCGAAGATCGCGGTGAAGTTCTCGGCCAGGTAGTACTGGTCGATCTCGGGCAGCGAGCCCATGATCCCGAAGTCGAGCGCGATGAAGCGCGGTACGTCGACCCGCGCGGTGTCTACCCAGATGTTTCCCGCATGCGCGTCGGCGTGGAAGAAGTTGTTGCGGAACACCTGGGTGTAGAACAGCTGCACGCCCTTGGCCGCCAACACGCGGCGGTCGATGCCGGCGGCTTCGATGGCGGCGAGGTCATCGCTGCGCACGCCGTGCACGCGCTCCAGCGTCAGCACGCCCTCGGTGGTGAGATCCCAGAACACCTGCGGTACGTAGAGATCCTTCGAGCCCTCGAAGTGCCGGCGCAGCACCGAGGCGTTGGCAGCCTCGCGCTGCAGGTCGAGCTCGTCGCGCAGGGAGCGAGCGATCTCGTCCACGACCTCGGCCGGGCGCGTGCGCTCGGGATCGGGGCCGAAGCGCTCGGCCAGCGCGGCGATCGTGCGCAGCAGGCTGATGTCGGCTTCAATGGTCTGGGCAATGCCGGGCCGCAGCACCTTGATGACGACTGCGCGGCCATCGGCCAGCTCGGCGGCGTGCACCTGGGCGATCGAGGCCGAGGCCAGCGGCGTCTCATCGAAGCGCGCGTAGTGATCTTCAACGCGCCCGCCCAGCTCCCGCTCGATCGCCGCGCGCGCCTGCGCGCCCGGAAACGGCGCCACCTGGTCCTGCAGCAGGCACAGCTCGTCGGCGATGTCCGGCGGCAGCAGATCGCGCCGCGTCGCCAGCACCTGGCCGAACTTGACGAAGATCGGGCCGAGATCCTGCAGCGCCAAGCGCAGGCGGGCACCGCGCGAGAGCGCGGCCGTATTGCCGCGCGCCGCCGGCACGAAGGGCTTGAGCACACGCAGCAGCCCAGCGAGGCGGCTGCCTTCGAGCAGGCCGTCCAGCCGATAGCGCAGAGCCACGCGCAGGATGGTCAGAACGCGCAGGGGGCTGCGGATCAGGCGCATGGACGCAGCCCGTGACGGGAGTTGAGGAAGGAGGGCAAGAAGCTCATCGCTCGGCAGGTCTGACGAAACCGCCGCACTGTGCCATGCGGGACGTGGAGGTGGCGAGGGTGGCAGGCATCGCCGAGCGCGCATCGCAGGCGCACCGATCGGGCAGCGATATCCCGAAGGCGCGCGCAGGGCGCGTGCGAGGGTCATGGTGGGCCAGGGCCCACCCTATGCGTGCGGCACATACCCTCGCTGCCCCGCGCCGCACGGCATTCGGCATCTGATTCCCATGCTTGGTTCGAAGATCGCGAGCTCGGCGAGCTTCATAGGGTGGGCCCTGGCCCACCGAGAGCCAGAAGCCGCAGCCAGGCCGAACATCCGTCGGCCCAGGACACGGCAATCTAAGGATCAGCGATCGGGACTAGAGCGAAAGCCCGCGAAGCGGGCGTGTCGACGCGCGAACACCACAACCGCGACGGCCACCTCGCGGCACGGACGCGCTGCAATCGCCGAGGAACCGACGCATCGGTCGCCCTCAGCGCCGCCCGGCAGCGCGCCGCGCAGCGAGGGAGTTCCGTGGAAGGGGCCGGATCAGCTCACTCGAAGCCGTCGAGGAAAATCTGGGCTTCGGTCGAAAACGCCCTTTCGACTGCGCCCATGCTGCAAGCGATGCTGGAGCCCACCAGGGTCGTGCGCGGGTCGCCGTTCTGGTCCTGGGGCAGCACCGAACCATCGCCGAAGTCGCCGCAGCGGGATCCCGGAATCGCCCGGTAGGCCGCGCTGGCCGGCTCCGGGAAGAGGGCCGGTGTGGGCCCCTGGTCCGTACGCAGGGGCCCCAGGCCCGGATCGACGCCCACGAGGTTGGTCGCACTGTCACCGGAGAACGCACAGTCACTCTCGTTGCCGATCAGGTTGTAGCCCAAGCTGGTCAGCGGAAAACCGCTCCCGGGATTGATGCAGTCGGGGCCAAGACTGCTCGTTGCGAGGTTCCGCGCCACGATGCTGTTGCCCAGGCGCAGCGCGCCTTCGACACCGCGGTCAAAGTAGATGCCGCCGCCCTGACTCGCCTGGTTGTCGACGATCGTCGAGAACAGCACCCGCCCGGACCCGAAGATCGCACCACCGACGAGATCCGCGCGGTTGCCCGCCAGCGTGGAGTTGCGAACGACCAGCTCGGTGCGGTTGCTCTGGCTGCTGCTGATGGCCTGGCCGATGGCGCCACCGGAACCGCCGGTGCCGCTCTGCCGGATCGCGCGATTGTTGATCAGGGCCGATGCCTCGACGATCACCGTCGAGCGGCGCCCGGCGACGCCGGAATCCTTGAAGATGCCGATCGCCCCGCCGTCGCCCCGGGTGACCTCGTTGTTGCTCATGATGCTGCGATAGACCAGCAGATTGCCCGCGCGCACACGGATCGCACCGCCCACGTCGTCTCCGGGAAAGAAGTTGTTGGCGCCGGTGATGCTCACGCCCATCAGGGCCAGGGCCGGGATGGAGTTGGTCACGTTCGTACTGCCGGCCGGCCCAAGCAAGGCGAAGGCGCTGCCGGTGCCACTGATGCGGAACTCCACCGCACCGGGCGCGTCGATGTTGCCCAGCACGGTGACCGACCGCGGCTGGCCCGAGCCCAAGGTGAACATCGCGCCCTGGTTGTCGACGCCGCTCAGGGTATAGATGCCATTGGGTACACGAATCGTCCGTGGTCCAAAGTTTGCGGCCGCCTCGCCGATCGCCGCGCGCAGCGTGCACTGGCCATTGCTGGTGGCGCACACGCCGTTGCCGAGATTGGCATCGGGAAAATCGGCGGTGGAGTTCACGGTGTAGTTGACCACCCGCTCGTAGGCGCCGATGTCGCAGCTGGCGGCGACCAGCGCCATCCCGCGCGCATCGGTTCCAAGACAGGTCCCGCTGAAGCCGGCATCGATCAGCGGACTGCCGTCCAGCATCGCGTGGGTCGGAATCGCCGCGCCGTAGTCGAACAGCGGCGCGAGCTTGGGATCGGCATTCAGGGCCGGCCCGGCCACGCTTGCGAACGTGCAGTCACCGCGCTGGATCAGGCTGCGATTGCGCCCGCCGAGCTGGGTGCCCCTACAGGAGAGGTCGTTGTCGTCGCGCAGGCTGTTGCTGGCGTAGCGGTTGCCCGCCAGGACGCTGTTCTCCAGGTCGAGGTCGGTCGAGCTCTGCGCGGCGTTGATGATCATCACGCCGCCAGCGCCCTGGGTGGAGATACGGGCGACGTTGTCGGTGACGGTGACATGCCGGAACAAGGCCGGGCCGTCCATCGCCACGCCGCCGCCGGAGTTGGCGATGTTTCCGCTGATCGTGACGTTGTTGAGGGTGGCGCGGCTCGGCCCACGATGGGTCCAGCCGCCGCCGAACTGGGTCGCGCTGTTGCCGACCATGGTGACCTCGCTCATGGTCGTGGTGCCGTTG
>JBIJCA010000030.1:0-24407 GCA_044344935.1 Aquimonas sp.
AGAGGGGAGACCCGCCTGGACCTTTTCTTGGGGATGGACACGAGACGCGGCTCGGTGCGCACCTCAGACCTCGATCAGAGCCCCGGATCGCCGATCCCGAGCCTCAAACCACCGCCGCGCCGATCACCCTCCAGATCCACAGCTGCATCGCCAGGAAGCTCAGCGCGAGTGTAAACAGGGTGAACATCAGCTTGCGCCACACGCTGAAGCGCGTGCGGGTCCAGGCGGGCATCAGCATCAGCAGCAGGAGCAGGGCGGATGCGACCACGGCCCAGCCAGCCCAGTGTGTCCACAGCATGGCCGGCACCGGGTAGTTGCCGGGCAGGTCGGCCGCACCGGTGGACTGCAGGGCCAGGGCCACGGCGATCATGCAGGCGATCAGCACGAGCACGCACAGCGCCGACAGCAGAGCCGTGCCGCCGACCACGGCATCGGTGGGGCCGCCGATCCGCTTGCGCCCGACGCGCCACAGGGCACCCGCCAGCAGGGCCAGCGCCAGCAGCGCGCTGACGCCCAGCGCAAGGTGCAGGGCCTGCGGTGCATGCAGCCCAGACACCCGCTCGAAGGTGTGCACGCCGCTGCCATTGGCGAATGCGGTGACGCTGCCACTGCCGTCGCGGATCAAGGACAGCCGCTGCCCCTGCGCGGATTCAAACAGGTCTTCGCCAATGCGTCGGTACTCGCCGCTGTTCGGGCCTGCATTCAGGGCGAGCGTCTCGCTGTTGACAGCCTGCAGGGAGACGCCGTCGAAGGCGCCAAACACGGTGGCGAAGCTGCTGAACACGCGCCGGTTGCCCAGATAGTTCCCATTGATCTCGGCCAGTGCGCCAGGCTCGCCGGTGTCACTGGCCAGCGGCGCGGCCGCGGGCAGGGCCTGAGTCCGCTCGATGATGTGTTCCGGCAGCCGCTGCACGAGGTTGCGGCTGGCGCTGCTGCTCTGGCTGACGAACACGCCGAGCCCGAGCTCGGGCACCAGGACGAGGTTGCTCAGATAGCTTTCGGTAGCGCCGCCGTGGCCGGTCAGCAGCAGACCGTGGAGCGGCGTCTGGATGAAACCGTGGCTGAGGTCGGCGCCACCGCTGCGGTCGTCGAAAGGGCGCGTCCAGATCAGTCGATGCGTGTTCTCCGTCAGCAGGCGACGGCCGTCGAGCTCGCCCTTGTTCAGATGGAAGCGCATCCAGCGCGCCATGTCGGCGGCCGTGGTCGAGATGCCGCCGGCCGGCCAGTAGGCGCCGAGCTGCATCTCCGCTTCGGCGCGCAGCACGCCACCGTCCTCGGCGTAGCCCTGCGCGAGGCGCGCGCGGGTGCTGGGGTCCATGCGCGTCGGCCCGTCCCACACGGTGTCGCGCATGCCGAGCGGGTCGAGCAGCTCACGACGCAGGAAGCTGCCGTAGTCTTCGCCGGCGATGTCGGCCACCACCTGCGCGGCCAGGGCCGAGCCCCAGTTCGAGTACGAGGTTCGTGCGCCCGGCGGATACACGCGCTGCGGCTGATGCTCGGCCAGCAGCTGGGCCAGCGGGCGGGCGTCGTCGTCGCCGACCGCGAACAGCTGCAGGCTGTCCTCGAAGCCGGCGCGATGGGCCATCAGCTGACGCATCGTCACCGGCGCATCGAAGGCCGGGGTGACCTGGACTGCCTTGAGATAGCCGTTGACGTCCGCGTCGAGGTCGAGCTGGCCGCGATCGACCAGCAGCAGGGCCGCGGTCCAGATGAAGGTCTTCGACACCGAGCCGATCCGGAACAGGGTCTGCTGCGGGTCGACCGGTGAGCCCTGGGCGAGGTCGGCATGCCCGTAGCCGCGCAGCAGATCAGGCGCATCCGCGCGGACCACCGCCACGGTGACCCCCGGCAGCAGGTGCTCGCGGCGCAGGCCCTCGACCAGTCCGTCGAGGAAGGCGGGCAGGTCATCGACTTCAGTCGCGGCGGCGGGCGATTCGAGTGGCAGCGGTGGAGACGCCTCCGACTCCGCTGTGGGCAGCGCCTCGGGATCAAGCACAGCCGCCTGGGCCGGAGCGTTCTGGGCCTGAACGGGCGGCATCGGCGCGGTGCTCTCGGGCGGGGTCTGCGCCTGCAGGGGCGGGATGAGGGCGAGCAGCAGGCACAGCAACATGGACCGCGTCATCGTGAATCCTCCCGACCTGGATCGCTGCACGGTAGCAGCTGCCGTCGGGTGCGCCAAAGACGAGCGGAGTCGAAGTCGCGGCGGGTTCAGCGCGCGCGCCGGCCGACGGCTCCTTGCGGCGAGCTCACCGGCGGGGCGCTGCGGTGGCAGGGGCGCGGCGCGGGCGTGTCCCCGGCCGCGCTCGCAGCGTTCAAGGACCGAACGGCTTCGGTGGCGGCGTCTGGTTCGACGAGGGCGGCAGCTGCGGCAGGGTGAAGCTGGGCTGCTCACCGGTCAGGGTCTTGAGGAAAGCGACGATCTGCGCGGTTTCCTCGTCGCTGTAAGTGCGCCCCAGCTGCAGCCGCCCCATGATCTGCACGGCCTCCTCCAGCGTCGCGGCGGCGCCGTCGTGGAAGTAGGGATAGGTCAGCTCGACGTTGCGCAGGGTCGGCACCTTGAACTTGAAGCGGTCCTCGTCCTTGCCGGTCACGCCGGCGCGGCCTTCGGCGGGGTTGTCGGTCTGGTAGGGCTCGACCAGGCCCATCTTCTGGAACGAGGTGCCACCGAGTGCGGCGCCGTTGTGGCAGGCGACACAGCCACTGTTCTTGAACAGGGCGTAGCCCGCCAGCTCCTGCTCGGTGATGGCGTCGTCCCGGCCCAGCAGCCACTGGTCGAAGCGCGCATTGGGCGTGACCAGGGTTTCCTCGAAGGCGGCGATCGCCTGGGTAATGCGGTCGATGTCGACCTTCGGGTCACCGAACACGCGCTCGAAGCGTTCCACGTAGCCGGGAATCGAGGCCAGCACGTCGACCGCCAGCGCGTGGGTGAAGGCCATCTCGCCGGGATTGGCGATCGGGCCGCCGGCCTGCTCCTTGAGGTCGGCAGCGCGTCCGTCCCAGAACTGCGCGACCGAGAGGCTGGAGTTCAGGACGGTCGGCGAATTGATCGGGCCCTCCTGCCAGCGATCGCCGATCGAGGTCTGCAGGTTGTCCGAGCCGCCCATCGACAGGTTGTGGCAGGAGTTGCAGGAGATGAAGCCCGACTTGGAAAGCCGTGGGTCGAAGAACAGCTGCTTGCCGAGCTCGACCATCGCCGGGTTTTCGACCACGGCGGGCTGGATCGGCTGGACCGGTTCGGCGCGCGGGCCGGCGAAGACGGGGGCGGCCAGCAGCAGGCCGAGGCTGAGTGTGAGCGGATGGATCGCGGACATGGCGGACTCCTTAGCGGGCAGGCGGGCGGGTGGGGAGGGCGCCATCCTGCCTCTGCGTGAAGGCCCGCATTCTGAGCAGAATCAAGTTCACGCCATTAAATTAGAAAGAGCTAATATGTAGCTCCTTGAGGCTTGCCGGAGCGCTGCCATGTCGCTGATTCCCGTGTTGCCCACCGCACTGCCGGCGCGTCCGGCGGCGGCCCCACCCTGCGTGCAGCGCCGCGCCGAGGCCTGTGTGGAGCTGATGCTCGGTGCCGGCTCCACGCTTCTTCCGATGACCGGACGGACGGATCGTCCGCAGCCACTGCAGCCGCGGCAGCGGCTGCTGCAGCGCGGCGATGCCCTGTTCCGCAGCGGCGACCGTCAGCGCGCGCTGTTCATCACCCGCCGAGGCAGCCTAAAAACCACCGCGCTCAGCGCGGAAGGGGAAGAGCGGGTGCTGGGCTTCCATCTGCCCGGCGAGCTGCTCGGCCTCGACGCTCTGGGCAGCGGCCTGCACCGCTGCGAGGCAGTAGCGCTGCAGGACACCGAAGTCTGCGAGTTCGGCTTCGGCCAGCTCGAATCCAGCAGCCGCGATCTGCCCCAGCTGCACCGCCAGCTGTTGACCCGGATGGGTCGCAGCGTGGCGCTGGATCAGGATCACATGGCGATGCTGGCGCGGCCGCAGGCGATCGAGCGGGTGGCCCAGTTCGTGCTCGGGCTGGCGCGGCGCCTGGGCTGCCAGGCCCTCCGCGGTGGTGCGATCGAACTGCCCATGGGCCGCGGCGACATCGCGGCCTATCTCGGGCTGGTGATCGAAACCGTCAGTCGCGCGCTGCGCCGCCTGCACGAAGAGCGCGTGCTGAGCGTGCGCGTGCGCCGGCTGCGCATCGTCGATCTTGAACGCTTGCGCGCGCTCGCCCACGAGAGCGAAGCGCCGGTCTCGACCTGCATCGGCGCCTGCGGCCGCGCTGCCGAGGCCTGAGCCCCTGCTGCAGCGCGGGGTGGGCTCGAAGGTGAAGGCTGCTAGTCTCCCCGACTCTTCCCGGGGGGGAAACGTCATGAAGGCTGTTTTGAAACTGCTGGGCGCCCTGATCGGCCTCGTGCTGCTGCTGATCGCCGTCGGCTTCGCCTTGCCCTCGGGCTTCAAGGTCGAGCGCTCGGTGCAGATCGAAGCGCCGGCCGCCGAGGTCTACGGCCTGCTGGCGTCGCCGCGCGCATGGCAACGCTGGTCGGCGTGGAACCAGCGCGATCCCGGAATGCGGATCGAATACACCGGACCCGAAGCGGGTGTCGGCGCCGGCTGGTCCTGGCAGAGTGCGACCGAAGGCAATGGCGCCATGGAATTCACCGCCGCCCAGCCGGGTGAGCGCATTGACTACGCGCTGCGTTTCCCCGATTTCGGCATGGAGTCGAAGGGCGTGCTTCGCATCGAGCCCGCGGGCAGCGGCGTCCGCGTGTCGTGGAGCAACGAGGGCGACATGGGCGGCAATCCGATCAACCGCTGGTTCGGACTGTTCATGGATCGACTGGTCGGTCCGGATTTCGAGGCCGGTCTCGCCAATCTGAAGCGGATTGCGGAAGCCGGCTGAGCGGGAGTCGTGCTGGGCCGCTGCCGGTGCGGCCACGGATTCTCGGACATCGTTGGGTGTCCGGCTTCCTTGGGCTTGCTGGTGGATGCGCTGCGCTTATCCACCCTACAACCACGAGTGACGCCAAGCGTGCAGCAAAGCCAGCGGCCATCCTGCGTCGCTCTTGCTTATGGACGGACATGCGTGACGCCGAGCGTGCAGCAAAGCCAGCGGCCATCCTGCGTCGCTCTTGCTTATGGACGGACATGCGTGACGCCGAGCGTGCAGCAAAGCCAGCGGCCGTCCTGCGTCGCTCTTGCTTATGGACGGACACGAGTGACGCCGAGCGTGCAGCAAAGCCGGCGGCCTTCCTGCGGCGCACTTGCTTATCGACGGACATGAGTGACGCCGAGCATGAAGCGAAGCCAGCGGCGTCCGTTCGTCGCTCCTGCTCGTGACCGACACGGGTGACGCCGAGCCCACGCCGAAGCCGACCGCCAGGGCACGCACAGGGTGCATACGCTCGGCGCAGGTACCACTCGGCCCCTCAGCCTGTACCAATCGGCTCCGCTGGTTCGCAGGAGCAGCCTCAATCCGCCAGCAGCCGCGCTGCCAGCCCGCTGACGCGGCGGGTCGGGCGCGACAGCGCGGTGTGCAGGGCCGCCTCGGTGCTCCACAGCGACAGCGCGCGGCGCGCACGCGTTGCTCCGGTGTAGAGCAGGGCGCGGCCGAGGATCGGGTGCTCGGGCTCTGGCGGCAGCAGCAGAGCGACTTCGCCGTACTCGCTGCCCTGGCTCTTGTGCACGCTGAGCGCGAAGCCGCCGCCGTACAGGGGCAGGGCGCCCGGCGCCAGTCCGCGCAGGCCCAGGCCTTCGACCCCGCGCGCTTCGAACCAGACTCGCAGGCTGCCGTCGTCCGCGCGCAGACACAGGCCGACATCGCCATTGAACAGGCCGGCGGCATAGTCGTTCTGCAGCACGATGACCGCGCGCCCCGGATACCAGGCCTGGCCTTCGGGCAGACCGAGGCGACGCTTGAGCGCGACGTCGATCGCCGCATCGCAGGCCAGCGCGCCGAAGGGCCCCTGACGCAGCGCACACAGCAGCTGGGTCTCCCGCAGGGCGGCATGGGCGCGCGTGATCGCCTGCGCCTGCGCGATCACATCCGCCGCTAGCGGCGCAAACACCTGGCCTGCGGCCAGCGCCGCCTGCAGGCGCTGTGCGTGCTGGTGCAGCGCGAACTGCAGACTGCGGGCATCGCTGACGGCGTGCAGCGCGAAGGCCTGGCCTGCGCGCGCTGCGGCCTCGGCAAAACTCGGGGCATTGCCCTCGGCGATAGCCGCATTCAAGGGTTGCAGCGCCACCTCGGCGCGGAAGCTGTGCTGCAGCCGAACCAGATCGCCGCCCGGATCGCGCTGCAGGGCCTCGACCAGATCGCGCAGCACCGAACCCGTGCCGACCGAGGCCAACTGCTCCGCGTCGCCCACCAGCAGCACCGCCGCATGCTCGGGCAGGGCCTCGAAGCAGGCGCGCAGCAGGGCCAGATCGACCATCGAGGCCTCGTCGATCACCAGCAGGTCGAGCGGCAGCTGGCGCCCCCGATGCCAGGCATGACCGCGCGCCGGCCCACGGCTGCCGAGCAGACGATGCAAGGTGCCGGCCTCGGCGGCGAGCACGTGATCGAGCGCGGGCGCCCAATCGGAGTTGAAGCACGTGGCGCCTGCCGTGGATGCATCGAGCGCAAACGCATCGGGCGCGCGCTTGTCAGGCGTTCTCGAATCCGCCCCATCCGTACCTGTCGTAATCGCAGCGGGCGCTGTCGCAGACCGAAGGCTCTGCCGTAGCGCGGCGGCCCCGCTCTGCAGACTCTCCGCCAGCCGCTGCGCCGCCTTGCCGGTGGGTGCGGCCAGCCGCAGCCGCGGCAGCACGCCAAAACGCTGTTGGTGCGCGCGCAGACGGAGCAGCAGCATGCGCAGCACGGTGGTGGTCTTGCCCGTGCCCGGCCCGCCTGTCAGTACGAACAGGCGTCGATCGACGAAGCCCGCCACCGCCGCCCGCTGCGCCTGCACCGCCGCACTGCGATCACCGGCGAAGACCTGATCCACCCAGCGCTCAAGCGCCTCGCCACCCAACCCTGCCGCAGCCTCGACATCCCAAAGGGTGGGCCCTGGCCCACCGAAGCTGGACACCACCCCGGTCCCTGCACTCGCGACGCCCGGCCCCGCTCCGGTCGCGTTCCCTGCCGCACCCGCACCCGCACCCTCACGCCGCGCCCGCAGCATCGACGCGAGCGCCTGCTCATGCGCAAAGCTGCGCCGCAGATAGAACTGCGCGCCGTCCATCACAAAGGCCCAGACAGGCGGCGCCGCGCCCGCTTCCGGATCTACCTCCAGCGCCATCCGCGTCGCCTGCTCGACGCTCGCGACCAGCGGTTCGTTCGCCAGAGCCACCAGCGCCTCTGCGTCCAGCGGCGCGACAAAGCGCCCGCTACCATCCCCCGCCAGCACCAGCACACTGTCGCCTTCGCCCTCGGCGCGGCTTGCAGCGGCCGCGACCCGCGCCAACAGCATCGAGCCGCCGTGCGCCAGCACCCAGCGCGCCACCGCGCGGTCGATCGCGCGCAGCTCGCCGTCCTCACCGCCAAAGCCCTCGCCCAGTCGGCGGCGGAAGTCGAAGTGTCCCGCCGTGTCCGATGCCGCGCTCATGCGGCAGCCTCCGCGCGCCAGGCGCCGGCGAGCGCTGCCTGCGCATCCTCGATCAGGCCCGGCGCGAAGCGCTGCCGCCACACGCCGGCGGCGGGCGCCAGCCCGGCCGCGCGCAGGAACAGGTAGACGCACTCGCCAAGCTGCTGTTCACGCACGTACCGATCCTGCAAGCGCTGCTGCAGGTAGCGATCCAGCGCCAGCGTGTACAGCAGGGCCTGGAAGCGGTACTGGCTGTGGTCCATCGCCGCGTTGAGGTGTTCGCCCACGTAGTAGGACAGCCGCTCGCCCAGCCAGTTGCCCTTGTAGTCGAGCACGTGGAAACGCCCGTCGACGCGGAACACCAGATCGATCTTGCCGCTCATCAGTCCCGCCACCCTCCGCGAGGACGCCGGCACCAGCTCGGGCTCGCCGTACCGCGCGCAGGCGCCGGCCAGATCCGCGAGGGCGATTTCGGGCAGGGCGAAATCGAAGCCGAGTTCAGCGCGTTGGTCCTGTATTGGCACATCAGCCAGCGCACGCAGTGGCGCCTGCTGCAGGCCCAAGGGCGCGGCCAGCGCGGCATCCAGCCGCTGCGCCAGACGCTCGCTGAAACCCGCGAGCCCCAGCGGCTCGAAGTCGCGCGCGCGCAGGCCGGCGGCGGCCAGCGTGCTTTGCACGTGCTCGCCCTGCTGCACGAGTGGGATACCGATCGCGCGAAGCTCCAGCAGGCTGTGCAGGGCGTTGCCGAAGCCGGCGCCACGCAGGCCTGCCAGCGCCCGCAGCTCGGGATGAGGGGGCTCGGTCTGATCGCTCTCAAGGCTGGCGGCCTCGACGGGCAATGACTCGTCCTGCGCTGGCGCCTCGGCATCCAGCAGGACCTCGCTCTGCGCGCGACCGGCGCGGCTCAGCGAGGTGAAGCTGTGCTTGGCTTCGGGCACCCGTGCGGGCAGCGCGCGCACCGCTCGCGCGCGCAGCGGCCGCGCGCTGTGCTGGTCGCTTTCGGCATAGCGTGCGTCGGTCGACGACGGCCAGGCGGCGCGCAGCGCGATGGCTTCGCACGCCGGCGCCGCGCCGTTCCTCAGCGCGACGGCGAAATCCGGACGCGCTTCGAAGAAGCGCCGCATCAACACGTCGAGCGGCGCAGCATCCACGCCTTCATGGGCGCTGATCTTCCAGCCCGCGCGCTTCGGCCGCAGCGGATCCAGCGCATACACATGGCAGGCCTGCACCGCGCGGGTCAGGGCCACGTACAGCAGTCGGAAACGCTCGTCCTGCAGGTCGAGCTGCTGCTGTGCCTTGGCCTCGTCGGCATAGCTCAGTCGCGGCCGCCCGCTGCGCGCATCGCTGCGTCGCCAGGGCGCGCGGTCGGCGCCCGCGCCATTGGCCCACATCAGCGGCAGCAACACGATCGGAAACTCCAGGCCCTTGCTGGCGTGCAGGGTCAACAGGCGCAGCCGCGGCTGCTGCGATTCGATGCGCAGCTGGCGCTCGTCGGCCGCCGCTTCGTCGATGGCCGCGCCCTCGCGCTGATGCTGCAGCCAGGCCAGCAGCTCCTCGGGGCCGCCCAAGTCCTCGCTGGCCGCCTGCAGCAGCTCGCCAAGATGGCGCAGGTCGGTGAGCACGCGCTCGCCGCGGCGGGTCGAGAGCACGCGTTCGGCGATCTGTTCCAGCAGGGCCTCGATCAGCCCAGCCACGCCGCGTTCGATCAGCAGCGCATGCAGGGCGCGGAAGCGCAGCGCGACCTGCTGCAGGCCCTCGGGCTCGTCCTGCCAGCGGCGGATCTCGGCGAAGCGCGCGCCCCACAGCCGCGTCGCCGCGGCCGCACGCAGCGCGCCGGCATCGCCGGGATGCACCACGCCGTGCAGCAGCACCTGCAGCTCGCGCGCGGTGTCGCTGGCCAGCACGCTGTCGCGGCTGGTCGCCACGCAAGGCACGCCGCGCGCTTCCAGCAGGCTGCGAAGCTGCGCGATGTCGGCCGCGCGCGGCAGCAGCACGGCGATATCGGCCGCGCCGATGCGACGGCCGTCCAGCGTCTGCGCCGGATCGTTCAAGATCTCGACGATCTGGCTGGCGCAGGCGCGCAGCGCGGCCTGGCGGCGCGCGTCCTGGCCGCCTGCGATATCGGCCTGGAAATGCAGCACCAGTGCGGCCTCGGGTGCCGTGCCGCCGATGCGATAGGGCGTGGCATCGGCGCGGCCCGCGGCCTGCACCGGCAGGTAGCGGATGTCGTGTTCGACATCCGCCGACAGCGCCTCGCCGCCCAGCGCGAACAGCGCATTGCAGCCGGCGACCAGCGCCGTCGACGAGCGCTGGTTCACCGCCAGGTTCAGATGCTCATCGACCTGCTCGGCCGCGCGTCGATAGGCATGGATGTCGCCGCCGCGGAAGCGGTAGATCGCCTGCTTGGGGTCGCCGATCATCACCAGCCGCCCGCGCTCGCGGCCGTCAGCGTCGCGATACAGGCGATCGAGGATGCCGAACTGCAGGGCATCGGTGTCCTGGAACTCATCCACCAGGGCCACCGGCCATTGAGCGAACAGGGTGTCGGCCAGTGGCCGAGGGCCGTTGGAACCTGCCGCCTGCGCTTCGCGCGCGAGTGCGGCATCGACGCTCTCAAGCAGGCTGTCGAAGCTCTGCTGCCGGCGCAGACGCAGGAGGGCGTCCATGCGCGCGCGCCCGGCCGCGGCCAGCGCATGCAGAAAGGCCTGTGGCGCGGCCTGCATGCGCGCCAGCACGGGCTCGCAGAGGGTGGCTGCGAACTCGGTCGCTGCCAGCAACCCGGCATCTGCCTTCCCGAGCTTGCTGACCGCGGTAAGCGCGCGCGCATTCGCGAGTCCCTCGATCTCGTCCGCGCTCAGGCACTGCCAGGCGGGAAGGCCCTGGGTGTTGCGCGCCGGGTCCAGCGCCTGGGCCAGAGATGCAAGGGCACGATGCAGCTTGGCGCGCTTGCTGAACAGCGCTTCGTTGTCGACCACCGCCTGCAGCTTCGCGGCGAGCGCGGCATTGGGCTGCGCCAGCGCGGCGGTGTCTTTGTCCTCATCCGGCAGTGCAGACGCTTCGACCTCGATGCCGGCCATCAGCGACTGTTTCAGCAAGGCGCGCAGGTTCACCAGCGCTAGCGGTTTGCCGCACATCTGCTGCAGCCGGTAGAGAGGCTCGTCGTCCGACCCCTGCTGCATGCGCCGCCATAGATCGGCACTGAGTTCGTCCAGCAGGCTCTCGGTGGACACCAGCTCGGCCGCGCGGAAGTCTGCACCGGCCTCGATCGGCTGCTCGGCGAGGATGCGCCGACACAGGCCGTGCAGGGTGCTGACCGGCGCGTGCTCCAGCTCGGCCAGCGCCAGCCGCAGCGCCTGCAGATCGCGCGCGGCGGTGCCGGGCCTGCGCCAGCGCGCGTGCAGCCAATCGAGTGCGGGGTCGGTGGCGGGGGCAACGTCTCGCGTGTCCCCCGCAGTCGATCCCACCGAAGCCACTTCATCCCCGTCGCCCCCGCGCATGCGGGGCCCCAGGGACTCACCGCCACGGTCGACTCCCTGCACGCAAGCCGCCGCCTGCGCTTCCGCCCACAGCAGCCGCCGACGCAGCCGCTCGCGCAGCTCCTGTGCCGCGGCTTCGGTAAACGTGGTGACCACGATCGCGCGCGGCGACAGGTCCTGCTCCAGCAGCAGGCGCAGGTAGAGCACGGCGATCGTCCAGGTCTTGCCGGTGCCGGCGCTGGCCTCGATCAGGCTGCGCCCACCGGCGCCCAAGGGCAGGGTCGTCCAGTCGTGATGCATCGGCGCAGGGTCGCACAGGGCAGGGCGCTTGGGCAGGTGGCTCTGGTGTGATCGCCGGTCGCCCACGCATCTCCGCATGCCCGGGGATTCACGTCTCGAAGTGAAGCGCTACTCCGGCGACCACTCCGGCCAGACCTGCTTCAGCGGATCAAACTCCAGCACGTCCATGCGCTCGCCGCGCCGGCCGAAGCCGGTCACCGCGATCACGCCTTCCCGCATCGGGTCGAGCCCGAACGCGTCCTCGATGTCGCCTTCGTTGACGGCTGCGGTGATGAAGGCCGCCAGCCCGAGTTCGGTCGCCACCAGGTACTGGTGATGGGAGAGATGGCCTGCGTCCAGCGTCAGCGCTCGATGGGTCTTCGCGTGGCGACGATACTTCCAGAAGTTTCTGGCAAAGCGCGCAACCAGGACCACCTGCACAGGCGCGTCCACGAACCACGCCTGGTTCGCCACGAAGCGGGCGGCGAGTTGCCTTGCCTCGGATGGATCCAGCAGCTTCAGCGCATCCAGCGCATGGTCGACGGGATGGTAGTGGTACAGACCAGGCGCAAGACCCTCCACACGCTGTACGAGCAGGTAGGCTTCGACTGCGTGCAGGCCGCCCGCAGAAGCCGTAGCACGCTTCATGACTGGAACCCCGGATGTATGCGAAATGGCGCGAGCGCCATACACCCTGTGCATCAACTGGCCGAAGTGGATCCGATCAAGTGGAACATCGGTTTCGAAGTTCCGACAGGTGGCCCGACGCTTGACGATTTCTTCGAACGGACTGTCGATGACCTGTCGTTCAAGGGGCTCGCGCAGCAGCACATTCGGGTGCTGCGCCACGATAGGTGGGGCGGGGCCGAGGCTCGCCAGCAGCGTTGTCCCCGACGCCTGCAAATGTTCCGTCGCAGCTTCGGAGTCCACGCCGCGCCAGCGCAGATGGCGATGCGCGAGCTGGGCGAGAGGGTGCCAGTCGTCCTCGATGCGCGCAGCATCGGAATCCGGCTGATGTCGCAGCGCTCCGCTGCGCTCAAGTTCGGCCACGATCTCCGCCCCAAAACGCTCGATCCAGTCTTCGCGAGGCCCTGCTCTCAGGCTCTCGACGCTGCCGAGCGCGCATACGGCCGCGAAACTGATCTCGAACTCTCCGTCTCGCCCAGCGGTAAGCACCATCCATCGAACAACGGGACGAAGCTGGGGCTCGCTATCGAAGATCGAAGCCAGGTCGAGTGACCGGTCGGGTCGGGGCATCAGGATCAGATTGGGGACACGTTCGAGCATCGCCGTTCGCACTGTCTGCGGGGTCTTGATCCGTCCATGCTGCCACGAGCAGGCGGATCCCAGAGGTGGCGTTCCGGCTGCTAGACTCCGTCGCGCTTCATTATTTCAGGGAGAGGGCATATGCAATTGAGCAAGATGCAAAGCAGCGACTTGATGCAGAAGCTTGCCGGTGATGATGCGTTTCGCGCGCAGTTCGAAAAGGATCCGGCTGCTGCCCTCCTCGCTGCAGGCCTCAGCCAGGATCAGGTGAACTCGCTGGACAAGGGTTGTCTGACGCGCCGCACCCTGGCGTCGAAGGATGTTTTCGAGCGCCTGCAGGGCGCGCCGGAAAGCGAGGAATTCAAGACGGCAATGTCGTTCAGCATTCACCACGTCAAGCTGGGTTGACGGCCTGCACGTTGGCGAAGGGATCTCGGAGTCGGCAGACGGCCAAGCTTGAGCGGTTCGATCCTGCAGCCTTGCCGAGTGCGCCCAGGCCCTGATTCCGTGTATGTGCCGAGTCCAGTCCGGACTCGGCTCTAGTGTCTTTCCGAAAAGCTCCCCTCCTGGGAGCTTCTCGCGTCGGCGGTCCGGCACACGTCCGTATTGCCTCCGGACAAATCAATCGCTTACGCGCTTTTTTTGTCGACTCGGCCCTCCTTGGTCGAGCTGGCAGGCTGTTTCTCAACAGCCTGCCAGTGAAGTGCCTCGCACTTGATCGAACGTATCTGCAGCGTCCTGGGCAAGGCTGGCGGCATTGCTCGGCCGCTCCGCGGCTATCCCTTCGCTTCGCTCGGTTCTCCTCGCCATGGCCCTGCTGCGACAGCTCGTCGCGCCTTCCCGTTCACGCAAAGCCACGCGCAGCTTCTGTCCGCAAAGCACGAGTCACGGCACGAACTGTCCGATCATCGCCGCTTGCTTCGCGAGTGCAGGAAGCGTCTCCAGGATGAGGCCCCGGCCGTTCTCACTGCTGCGCTGCGTCGGCCGTACTCTCCGCGCAGCGAACCGTCGAGCCTCTTGAAGCTCACACAATCGCGGGTGGCTTCCGAACAGCGTTTGGTAGAACCCTTGGTTCGAGTTGCCTGGCGATCGCGTTTCCGAGCTCTCGCAGAGGGCAAGCCTCTTTATTTCACCCGGGCGTCTGCGTCCTGCTTCAGCGCGTCGACCCTCAGCTGCAGATCTGCGGAAAGCACGTCACGCGGCCAAGCGCCAAGGAACCTGGCAAGCGCATCAGCTCTTTCTCGTGAGCCAGGCGCGGCCGCTTCCGCCAGATGGAGTTCTGCGAGGTTGCTGATGGCGACGTTGGCCACCCAGGTGAGGAAGTTGCCGTGAATCTCCGAGTAGGCCTGGCCACGCCGCTGGATGAGCTGCTCTGCCAGTCTTGCTTCCGACCCGGCATCGCCCGAACGACGCGCACAGAGCAGCTCTGCCCAGCCATGCAGATAGGGCGGTCTGGGATCCGCTGTGGAGGCCACTGGCCTGGCCTCTTCACCCCTGCAGTTGGCGGCGATGCCAGCCGCGCGCATCCGCTCGCGCAGCTCCGGATACTCCAACCCGCCCACGATGCCTTCAGCCCGGGAATGCAGCGAGCGTGCAAACGAATCGGAGGCTTCGCTGCTCAGAACAACTAGCAGGCTCAAGTAGCGTGCGACGTCGGCCGCGTGCGCCGGCGCAGCCCCAGTCAGGTCGTGCCCTGAAATCCAGCGCTGCTCTGTAGCGATCCTGTCCTCGAGACTTTCGGGATCAAGAAGCCAGGTCAGCGTCAGCGACCAGCCACGTGCTGCAATCTGCGATCGCAGTTCGGCGGACTCGGAGTCCGCCAGAGCCGAAGCGGCGATCTGCTTTGCCTCCTCGAACCTGCCTTGATCCACAGCCATGGCGATCCGCAGCCCGTAGTTCGAGAGCGATCGCGACGGGCCGGTGCTTTGTTGACCGCGGGCAAGTGCAGCCTCCGCAGACGCGTAGTCGCGCCGCGCCGCGTGCGCTGCGGCGTACAGTTGGTTTTCGAAGCGTCGCTCCGTCTTCTCGTAGTCGGCGAAAGCTTGGAGCGCTTCGTCGATCCTGTCCTGCGCCAGCAGGGTCGCGCCGAGGCCGTAGAAGGCGATGCCCTGGCGCGGTCCCGATGGCGTTCCCTCCAACGCCTTGCGGTACGCCGCCTCGCCTGTCACGGGGTCGTTTCCGAGCGACCATGCGAAAAATCCGTAGGTGGACGCGGCGGTGCTCTGATCGGGGTAGAGCTGTGCCAGCACGCGCCAGCGCTCGATGGTCTCCGACGGAGAGCCTTCGATTTCCGAAAGGCTTGCCTCGGTGAAGAGCCTGTCCGCCGTGCTCAGACGATCCAGGTGCTCCAGCGCCTTCCGATACGCCGCGCTGCTGCCTTCGCGGTTGCCCTGGTCTCTCTGCAGCAGCCCGCGGTGCATGTGCGCCAGAGCAAACTCCGGGTCGATTCGAATCGCCTGATCAAGGAGTGCCAGCGCATCCTCGATGCGATTCTGGAAACGTGCCTCGACGGCCAGCGAGAATGCCCTGAGTGCGTCGAGACTCGCCGTAGACGCTTTCTCCAACGGTTTGGAGTCCTGCGTCACGGCCTCCAGCGCCTCCCCCAGACCGGATCTCAGAACGCGGTTGACCTCATCCACCGAGCCCAGAATCGCCTCGGCGCTTGAACCATCAGCAGACGCGGCCAGCACGGTGATCTGACTGGTCGGGTCGACGATTTCCGCGGTGAAGCGCAGCCGCCCTCCGATTTCCGCGATCGTCGGGATGACCAGCGCGCGCGCGCCCTCCCGCAGGGCCAGCTCCGCTCCGAGGCTGCGGTCGATGGCTGTCGTATCGGGAGCATGTTGCATCCGCTGCAGCCCATCGCGAACCTGCAGGCGCGAAACCACGTTCACATGCCGCGACTGCTCCAGCCCGATGCGGAAGGCCTGCTCCAGTGAGTCGTCGAAGCGCGGGTCGCCGGTCAGGTTGCGCAAGTCTCCCAGCACCACCCAGTCGCGCTCGGCAAACGCGATCGCCGGCTCCGGCTTCAGGAAATGCCAAGCTGGCAGCGCGATCGCCACCAGCAGGAGCAGCACCTCGAAGGTCAGCATGGCCGGTCGCCGCCACAGCGGCACTTCGCGATGGGCCTTGCCGCTCCAGGCCGGCGCCTTGAAGGGCGCGATGCTTTCTTCGCCGATCTCGTAGACCGGCACGGCCTCGACCACGCCCTTGAAGCGGAAGTCGCCGTGCGCTTTCCACTGCACCCGCGACAACGCAGCGCCCAGTTCGCCTTCGGCACGATGCGCCAAGGTGTAGGCCACGCCCGAGAGCAGGATCTGGCCGGGCAGGGCCATGCCCATCAGGCGCGCCGCCACCGGCTTGGCCAGGCCCTCGACCTCGGTGGGTTTGGCGCCCTTGGCGACGTCGGCGAGGTCGTTCTGCCAGGTCATCACCTCGCCGACGTGCAGGCCGATGCGGGCCTTCAGCTCGACGCCGTGCTCCAGCGAGAACGCGCGCAGTCCACGTTGATAGGCCAGAGCGAAGGCCACAGCCTGGATGGGCCGCTCGAACAGGCTCAGGAAACCGTCGGTCTTGTCGATCTCCTGTCCGCGGTGCTCGCGGATCAGGCCGCGCAGCAGGCGGTCGTGCGTTCGGATGAGTTCCGTGGCGCGCACGTCGCCCAGGCGATCGACGAGCGCCGTGGAGTCGCAGAGGTCGGTGATGACCACGCTGCGCAGCAGCGCCCGCGCGCCCTCGTGCGCGGTTTCGGTGTCGATCTCTTGCGGTGCAAGCTGGGCGTTCATTCGTTTCGCAGCTCCTCGCACGGCAGCTGCGCAGCCCGCCCCCAGGGCAGACGCGCAGCTCAAGCGGGCTCCCGGCCCCGCGTGACGACCCCGGCGTCCCGCCGGCGTCGTTCAGACGATCGATTGTGCGGCAGGCAGGTTCAAGGCGCTACGGGCCAGATCGCGCCGGCCGGGTCCAGCTCGACCGTGGTCCGCTCGGCGGCACGGTGGCCGATGCCGCAGATCGCCAGCACGCCTTGCTGCATCGGGTCCAGGCCCAGCGCCTCTTCGATGGGGATCTCGTTGATCGCTGCGGTGATGAAAGCACCCAGGCCGTGCTGGGTGGCGGCGAGGTAGAGGTTCTGGGAGAGGTGGCCGGCCTCCAGCGTGATCGCACGATAGAGCTTGGGGTGATTGCGGTACTTCCATTGGCTGCGTTGGAAGCGTGCCACCAGAAACACCATCAGCGGTGCGCGATCGAACCAGTGCTGCCCTGCCACGGCGATCAGCGCAAAGCCCTCTTGCAGCTCGGATTGCGGTCGCAGCAGATCGAGGGCATGTGTGTCGACGCGATAGTGATAGAGGCCCGGGACAACATCGGCAACGCCCTGTGCGAGCACATAGGCTTCGATCGGGTGCAGACCGCCGCCACTCGGGCTGTTTTTCTTCAGCGCGAAGGCACCAGGTGTGACCTCGGAACGCGCCTGCTGGCCGAACACCGCATGCAGCAGGCTCGACGTCGTGTTCAATTCAAGCAACCGATCCGCATCGAAATTGCGGCAGGTCACGCGACGCGCGCACAGCGCTTCCAGTGCGCCGGGGCGCGGCGCGGGGAGGGGTGTCTGCCTGCGTGCATCTGCGCGGCGCAGGTACTCCTCCGGCGGGGGGCCATGTCGCGCCACCATTTCGGCGAGCGAGCGCGGCGCATCGGCACTTTCAGGCGCGCTCGCATCCACATCGCGCCAGCGCGCGTGGCGGTGGATGAGCGCGGAAGCGCCGTGCCAGTGGTCAAGGCCGTCCGTCATGCCCGGCTGCCAGCACTGCAGCAAGCCCTGTTGCAGCCAGTGCTGCAGCCGTGATTCTCCAACGCGGGCGGCAAGTTCGGCCGGTTCACTCCAGAGCTTTCCGCTGATGCTCATCAGAGCGTCGAAGTCGTTGTCGGTGAGTTCGAAGGGGGTGTCATGTCGGGCAGTCAGCACCCGCCAGTGGGCACGCGAGCCGAAGCCGGTTGCGCTGCCAAACAGCGTTGACAGGTCAAAGTCGAGCCGTTCGACGCGTTCGGCGAACAGCGGCTCAAGACGGCGAATCAGCATGCTAGGCTCCGGCGCGGCACAGGACCGGCATTCTGCCGCGCCCGCGCCGACAGTCACCATCCCTGCCGATCCCTATACGGAGCCAGCCGACCATGTCCAACTGCGTGTTCACTCCCGAAGTCACCAACACCCTTCTCGACAAGCTGGGCAGCGACGATAGCTTCCGCGAACAGTTCCTTGGCAACCCGGCCCTGGCCCTGCACACCCTGGGTGTGAACGTCGATCCAGCGCACGTACCTGCTATCCGGCGTCTTCCGACCAAGGAGTCCATCCAGGCCAACCGCGCGGCTTTTGCCTCCAAGCTGGAAGGTCAGTCCGGACTGTTCATCTTCATGGTTGAGTAGGCGTCACGGTTCACTGGACCCGTGACGACGACGTCGCGGGTTCGGTCGATTCAAGTTAGCTACCACAGTGACGGTCAGTTGCCGGCGCGGGCCCGCAGCACCGGATCACGCAGCGCGCTGGCCTCGGCCGCCGATCCACGGGCGTCCGCCATTTCAGCGGCATCGAGGCAGGCCTGATTGCTGTCCGCCAGGTTCTGCAGCATCAGGCTGTAGCCGAAGCCCCACTCGGAAATCGCTGCGCCACGCGCAGCGCACAGTTGGCGCGCGAGCTTCTCTGATTCGACCGGGGCCGGCCCGCGCTTGCGACGGTACTCGCTGCCAAGTCTCTGGAGGCTGTTGCCTGAAGTGTAGGGGCGCGCGGCTGCAGCACCGGTTTCCCACGCGATCGCAGTCTGCAGGTCTTCCATCGCAGGCAAAGCCAGACCTGCCTGCCGCTTCTGCACGACCGCAGCGGCGCGCAGCGCCGCGTCTGATTGTCCCCAGCGCGCCGCGCGAAGCGCCAAGGCCAGAACAAGAAATTCGGTGGGGCGATCGGCATGTTCGAGCGCTGCCGTCCGAGCCGCTTCCGAGTCAAGCAGCTCGACAAAGGCCTGGATCTGCTGGTCTGTAGGCGAAACATTCAAGGCAGCGCGAGCCAGGGCGAGACGAACGCGATCGGAGGCGGGGACCTGCTCGCCGAAGCTGGATTCCAGCTGGGACAGTACTTCCAGCGCCACCTCGTGCTGCGCTCGGTCAAGGTGGATGGCGGCCCGCCGCAGCGCCTTCCAGGTACGCATCTGCGGGGGCTCGGGCCGCTGGTTGAATGTGGAGGCCGCAAGCGCTTCGTCGTGCCGGCGCTGCGCCAGCAGGGGATCGACCTGAATGTCGAACAGTGAGGTCTGGCCCTCGCCAAAGGTTTCCTCCAGAGCCGCTTCAGCCGCCTCGTTGTTGCCCAACGCAACCTGCATGCTGGCGAACTGCTGCAGAGAAAAGCTGCGCAGCGGATTCGGAATACGGCTGGCGGTGTCGAAGGCTTCGGCGGCGCCTGCGAAATCGTTGCCAAAGTACCAGCGCACCACGCCGAGATTCTGCGGTCCTGCGGGGTAGTCCGGATAGAGCTGGCTCAGGACCAGCCAAGTCTGCTGCATCGAATCGTAGCCGCCGAAAAAGCTGGCAAGCCCTTCAATGCTCATGCGCTCGCGCGCGGACAGTCGGTCGGGTGCCTGGCGCGCGGCCTTGAGTGAGGCTTCCGCCGCGGCAAACTGGTCTGCGCCGAGATACAGGCCCGCCAGCTTCCCATGCGCGGAAGCGAATCCAGGGTCGAGTTCCACCGCATGCCGCAGCAGCGCTACGCCTTCTGCTGGGCGCTGCTGCGCCATCTCGCGCAGCGAAAGGGAGTAGGCCTTGAGCGCTTCGAGGTTGCCGGTAGTGACCTTTTCCAGGGGGTCGGAAGTCTCGCTGATGCTGGTGAGTGACTCTCCCAGGGCCTCGCGTAGCTCCCGTGTCACCGCGTCGACCGCAGGCAGCAGCTCCTGGAGGCTTTCGGCATCGCGTGAGTGACTCGCGACGCTGCGGCCGTTGAGCGGATCGATCAGATCAACGCTGACCCGAACGCGCTGGCCGATCTGCGCAACGCTCGGTGCGAACACCGCGCGCGCGCCCTCGCGTTGGGCCAGCTGTACCGCTGCATCGCGCAGCAGGGGTTGGCCGGTGTCCGCGCCCATGCGACGGAGTGCGCCAGTGACCTGCAGATCCGAAAACAGATTCACATGCCGCGACTGTTCGATGCCCATGCGAAAGGCGGCGTCGAGCGCGTCATCCAGTCGCTCGTCGCCGGTCAGGTTGCGGACCTGGCTCATCACCACCCAATCGCGCGCGGCAAACGCAATCGCCTGCGTCGGCCGCAGGTAGTCCCAGGCGAACAGACCCAACACCAGCAGCAGCACCGCGAACTCGGCGACCAGCATCAGCGGGCGCCGCCAAAGCGGCACCACGCGTTGGGCCTTGCCGCCGACGTTGGGAGCCCGCAGCGGAGCGACATCGGCCTCGCCGACCTCGTAGACCGTGACCGGCTCCGGCACGCCCTTCAGGGCGTATTCGCCGTGACGTCGCCACTGCGGTTTGAAGCCGGCGGTTTCGAGCTCATCGTGGGCGCGCTGGGCGAGGCCATGCGCTGTCGCCGACAGCAGTACCTGTCCCGGCAGGGCGAGGCCCATGAGCCGTGCGGCGACGGGCTTGGCCAGGCCTTCGACTTCGATCGGCTTGGCGCCGCGGGCGATGTCCTCGGAGGTGTTCTGCCAGGCCATGACTTCGCCGACGTGGATGCCGACGCGGGCGCGCAGGGCTTGGCCGGCTTCGGTCGCGAGTTCGCGCAGCGCGCGCTGGTAGGCGAGCGCGAACGCGGCGGCCTGCATCGGGCGCTCGAACATGACCAGGTAGCCGTCGGTCTTGTCGATTTCTTGGCCGGCATGGTCGCGGATCAGCCGACGGGCCAGGCGGTCGTGCTGGCGAAGAACATCCGCGGCGCGCGCGTCGCCCAGGCGTTCGACGAGGGCAGTGGAATCGACAAGGTCTGCCACCAGCAGGGCGCGCAGCAGTGCGACCGCCTGGCCCTCCTGCTGTCGCCTGGATTCGAGCACCCCGCTCATTCGTTCTTGCTACCCCTTCCGGCGTTCGGGCGCCACTGCGGCGCGGCCGGACGCCGGATTGTGGCCCGAACCGGTGGCGGCTGCCATCGTGGCGGCGGCCGGCGAACCCTGTGGCCTCGTGGGCGCCTCAGAGGATGTAGCGGCTCAGGTCCTCGTCCTTCACCAGGGCGCCGAGCTTGGCGTCGACTTCCGCCGCGTCGATGCGCAGGGTGTCGCCTTCGCGGTCGGGGGCCTCGAAGGCGATCTGCTCCAGCAGCTTCTCCAGCACTGTGTGCAGGCGGCGGGCGCCGATGTTCTCGCTGCGCGCGTTGACGTCGAACGCGATCGCAGCCAGCCGCTCGATGCCGTCATCGGTGAACTCCAGCTTGACGCCCTCGGTGCCGAGCAGGGCCTGGTACTGGCGGGTCAGCGACGCCTTGGGCTCGGTCAGGATGCGGCGGAAATCCTCGCGGGTCAGTGCGGTGAGCTCCACGCGGATCGGAAAGCGGCCCTGCAGCTCGGGGATCAGGTCGGACGGCTTGGCCAGATGGAACGCGCCGGAGGCGATGAACAGGATGTGGTCGGTGCGCACCGTGCCGTACTTGGTGCTGACCATCGAGCCTTCCACCAGCGGCAGCAGGTCGCGCTGCACGCCCTCGCGGCTGACATCCGCACCGTAGCCTTCCGAGCGCTTCGCCACCTTGTCGATCTCGTCGATGAAGACGATGCCGTTCTGCTCGCAGTTTTCGATGGCCTGCTGGCGGACCTCGTCTTCGTTCACCAGCTTGGCGGCCTCCTCTTCGATCAGCTGCGGCCTGGCAGCGCGGATCTTCAGCGTCTTCTTCTGCGACTTGGCGCCGCCAATCTGGCTGAACATCTGGCGGATCTGCTGGCCCATGTCCTCCATGCCCGGCGGGGTCATGATGTCGAGGCCGATGTTCAGCTGCGTTTCGATCTCGATTTCGCGCTCGTCGAGCGTGCCCTCGCGCAGCTGCTTGCGCAGTTTCTGGCGGGTGTCGGAGTCACTGCTGTTGTCCTCCGCCATCGGCCAGCCGGAAGGGTCGCGCCGGCGCGGCAGCAGGGCGTCGAGGATGCGGTCTTCGGCGCGGTCTTCCGCCTGGCTGCGCACGCGCGTCTTGGCCTGCTCGCGGTGCAGCTTCACGGCTTGGTCGGCGAGGTCGCGGATGATCTGCTCGACGTCCTTGCCGACGTAGCCGACCTCGGTGAAGCGGGTGGCTTCCACCTTGACGAAGGGTGCGTTGGCCAGCGCCGCCAGCCGACGCGCGATCTCGGTCTTGCCGACGCCGGTCGGGCCGATCATCAGGATGTTCTTCGGCGTGACTTCATTGCGCAGGCCCTCGTCGAGCTGCATGCGCCGCCAGCGGTTGCGCAGCGCGATCGCGACCGCGCGCTTGGCCGCGTTCTGGCCGACGATGTAGCGGTCGAGTTCCTGGACGATCTCGCGGGGGGTCATGTTCATTGCGTGCATGGATCCGTGCGTGCGTTGTGCGTTGATGTCGAGGGCGACGTATGCATGGGATTCGGGATTGGGGATTGGGGATTCGTAGAAGCGGGCTGCGGCGAGCTTCTGCGCTGCGCTCTTGCGAATCCCCAATCCCCAATCCCGGGATCCCAGCCGAAGCCGCGACCTACAGCTTTTCCAAGACCACGTTGTGGTTCGTGTAGATACAAATGTCGCCCGCGATCTTCAGCGCGCGGGTGGCGACTTCGGCGGGCGGCAGGTCGGTGGATTCGAGCAGGGCGCGGGCGGCGGCCAGGGCAAAGGGGCCGCCGGAGCCGATCGCGATCAGGCCACCTTCGGGCTCGATCACATCGCCGTTGCCGCTGATGATCAACGAAGTCTCCTTGTCGGCCACCGCGAGCAGGGCTTCGAGCTTGCCGAGGCGGCGGTCGGTGCGCCAATCCTTGGCCAGCTCGACGGCCGCGCGCACCAGCTGGCCGTGCTTTTCCAGCTTGGCCTCGAAGTGTTCGAACAGGGTGAAGGCGTCGGCGGTGGCGCCAGCAAATCCGGCGACGACGCGGCCGTCGGCGATGCGCCGCACTTTGCGTGCGTTGGCCTTCATGACCGTGTTGCCGAGGGTGACCTGGCCGTCGCCGGCGACGACGACTTCGCTGCCGCGGCGGACGCTGACGATGGTGGTGGCGTGGAAGCTCTCGCGCATGGCGGCCTGCGGCATCAGTGTCGGCGCGATCGCGCCCGGAACGTCCCTAGCTGGGGGCGGTCGCGCTGGCTTGCAAGCGTGGGCCGCGGCGTCAGTATCCGTTCCGGCGCAGCAGGTCGCGGCGCACACAGGGTGAGTCCGGGCCGGCCGGAACCTCGGACTCGCCGCGGTTCACGATGCGTCCGCCCCGCGCCGGGATGCCACGTGGGGGCGACGTGCGGGCGGACTCTTCTGGCCTTGCGGCGGGTGCCCTTCGCATTGGCTTGGGTGGCGGTGCGAAGGCCCGGGTGGGCAAGCGCCCACCCGGTGAGCATCACGTCTGCCGGGGCGGCCGCTCAGAAGCGGATGGACCAGCTGTCGAGATGACCGGTGAAGCCCGTGGCCATGTCGTTGACCCTCAACTTCCACACTCCGCCCGCGGCTTCTGCAGAAAGATCGACGAGGTAGGACGCGTTGAGATTGGCGGTCGTTCCGCCCGCGCGGTCGTGCAGCAGGTAGGCGCGTCCGCTGGGTGCGAGCAGGCTTACCCGCAGCTGGTTGATCCTGCCGTGCACGATGGCCACGCTGACGACCGTGCCTGCCGCGGCGTTGCCGCTTCGGCCGCCAACGGCAATGGCGCTGTCGACGCTGCTGTTGTCGCGGATCGTGAAGTCGTTGGCGTTGGTGTAGGTGATCGCTCCAGCGGGCGGTGGCGGTGGCGGTGGCGGCGGTGGCGGCGGCACGACCACCGGCGGTGGCTGGACTGGTGCGGGGTTGGGAGGGGGAGGGGCGGACTCTGCGCCGGGGAAGCGGATCTTCCATTCGTCGAGATAGCCGGTGTGACCGGTGGCGCCGTCCACCACGCGCAGTTTCCACACGCCACTGCCGACCGCGGAGCTGGCATCCAGCGTGTACGTGGTGTCGATGTTCGCCGTGTTTCCGCCAGCGCGATCGTGCAGGGTGAAGACACGGTTGTCCGGCGACAGCAGCTGCACGGTGAGCTGGTTCACGCGTGAGTGCCAGAGTTTGACCGAGACCCGGGTATCCGCGGGCGCGGCCCCGGTCCAGCCGCTGACCGGCAGGGGACTGTCGATGGCGGCGTTGTCGCGGATCGTGTAGTCGCGGCTGTTGCTGGCGTTGAGTTCGGCCTGGGTGGGCGCTGGCGGCGGTGGCGGCGGCGCCGAGACCGGCGGTGGACCGCTGCCTCCCATCGCGGCCCAAGCGTCGACAATGCCCGCGCCGCAGCCCTCGGGACAGGCGGTGGGCAATGCGCGCGCGCTGGCCCTGAGCTGGGCCTCGACCTGCGCCGGCGTGCGCATGCTCAGTCCCTGCATCAGCGCCACCACGCCCGCCACATGGGGAGCCGCCATGGAGGTGCCGTTGTAGCTGGCATAGCTCGCTGACAGCGGAGTGGAACTGCCGGAATTCAAGGTCGAAACAATGTTCTCGCCTGGAGCCGCGACATCAATCGACGCACCGTAGTTGGAGAACGCGGCGCGACCCCCGCTGCGGGTGGTCGCGGCGACCGTGACGACGTTGGCGCAGGACGCCGGTACGAACAGCGCTGCGTCGGAGTTGCTGTTGCCCGCGGCCACGACGACGACGCTGCCGCGCGTGACCGCGGTGTCCACGGCCGCCTGCATGGTGGGGCCA